>DATJMB010000209.1:0-9565 GCA_035508995.1 Solirubrobacteraceae bacterium
CGAGCACGAGATCGAGCCCGTGGACCTCGTGTGTGTGAACCTCTACCCCTTCGAGCAGACCCTCGCCCGCGGCGATGCCACCACCGAGGAGATCGTCGAGAACATCGACATCGGCGGCCCCACCATGATTCGCGCCGCCGCCAAGAACAGCGCCTTCGCCGCCGTGGTGGTGGACCCCGCCGACTACCCTGAGCTGCTCGCCGCCCTGCGCGAGTCCGGCGGGCGGCTGGCGCTGGAGACCCGCACCCGCCTGGCCGCCAAGGCCTTCGCCCTCACCGCCCGCTACGACGCCGCCATCTCCACCTGGTTCGCCCGCCGCGCCTACGATGGCTTTCCGCCCAGCTGGCGCGAGGCCTACGAGAAGGTCTCCGATCTCCGCTACGGCGAGAACCCCCACCAGCAGGCCGCCTTCTACGCCCGCGCCGGGGGTGGGGGTGGGCCTCATCTCCTTGAGGGCGTCAGGAAGCTGCACGGCAAGGAGCTCTCCTTCAACAACCTCCTCGACCTCAGCTCCGCCCGCGAGCTGGTCGAGGAGTTCCCCGGCCCCGCCTGCGCCATCGTCAAGCACAACAACCCCTGCGGCTGCGCCCTCGGCGATAGTGCCCTCGCCGCCTACGAGCGCGCCTTCGCCTGCGATCCCCTCAGCGCCTACGGCGGCGTGATCGCCCTCAACCGCCCCGTCGACGGCCCCTGCGCCCAGAAGCTCTCCGAGCAGTTCATCGAGGTGCTCCTCGCCCCCGCCTACGACCCCGACGCGCTCGAGATCCTGCAGGCGAAGAAGAACGTCCGCCTGCTCGAGCTCCCAGACTGGCCCGCCCCGAGCCACGAGGTGGAGGCCAAGCCCGTGATCGGCGGCCAGCTCGTGCAGACCCGCGACCTCGTCACCGAGACCCGCCCTCAGATGCGGGCGATGGGCGCCAAGGAGCCCACCGACGAGCAGTGGGAGGATCTCCTGTTCGCCTGGCGCGTCTGCCGCCACGTCCGCTCCAACGCCATCGTCATCGCCCGCCACACCGCCACCATCGGCATCGGCGCCGGCCAGACCAGCCGCGTGGATGCCGTCCGCCTCGCCGTCGAGAAAGCCCGCGAGTTCCGCGCCGACGCTCTCGCCGGCTCAGCCCTCGCCTCCGATGCCTTCTTCCCCTTCCCCGACGGCCCCGAGCTCGCCGCCCAGGCCGGCGTGGCCGCCATCGTCCAGCCCGGAGGCTCCGTCCGCGACGAGGACGTCGTGGCCGCCATGGACGCCGCCGGCGTGGCCATGATCGCCACCGCCGTGAGGCACTTCAGGCACTGATCCGACCCACCGTTGTGCGTCGGCGGGGGGGGATGACTCTCTTCGGAGGTTGCGTATAACCATCGCTATACGCGCTCTCCGAAGTCTCTATCTCCACGTCAGCGAGATGCGGCACTGGCCGCCCAGTTCCGGCCTAACGCGATATATCGTGCTACTATCTCGATAGTAAGAGATAAGACGATAGGAGCAGACGATGCATCATCGAGAAAGACACAGAGAGTTCCGCTTCGGCCCGGGCCACAGCCCCGGCGCCGAGCACGACCACGAGCACGGTCCCCGGCGGGGCGGCTTCGGCGGCTTCGGCGGACCCGGCGGCTTCGGCGGACCGGGCGCGCCCTGGCGCGGCGGTGGCGGCGGCCGCGGTGGTGGCGGCCGCGGCAGGCGGGCACGGCGAGGGGACATCCGCACGGCGGCCCTGCTGCTGCTCGCGGAGGAGCCCCGCAACGGCTACCAGATCATGCAGGAGATCGAGCAGCGCTCGGCGGGCGCCTGGCGTCCGAGCTCCGGCTCCACCTACCCGGCGCTGCAGCAGCTCGAGGACGAAGGCCTGATCCGCTCCGGCGAGCGGGACGGGCGCAAGCACTACGAGCTCACCGACGAGGGCCGCACGCGGGTGAGCGAGCGCGACCAGCAGGCGCCGGCGCCGTGGGATCAGATGGGCGCCGACCTCTCCGACCAGGCCCACGAGCTCGGCCGGCTGATGCGCGAGGTGGCGGGCGCCTTCACCCAGGTGATGCGCACCGGCAGCGAGTCCCAGTGGACCGAGGCCCGCACCGTGCTGGCCAACGCGCGCCGCGATCTCTACCGGATTCTCGCCGACGGCCCCGAGGGGGCGGGCGAGGCCACTAATGTGAGCGAGCAGAAGTGAGCTCCTCCCCCGCCTCGACATCCACCGCGATCACCGTGCCCGCCGGCGCGCCCGCCGGCAACGGCGCCGGGCCCGTGCCGGCGGTGGTCGTGGAGGGCCTCGTCAAGCGCTACGGCGAGCTGGAAGCGGTGCGGGGGATCGACTTCACGGTGGCCGCCGGCGAGACCTTCGGCTTCCTGGGGCCCAACGGAGCGGGGAAGTCCACCACCATCAACATGCTCTGCACGCTCGTGGACCCGAGCGGCGGCAGCGCCCGGGTGGCCGGCCACGACGTGGTGCGCGAACGCGACCAGGTGCGCCGCAACATCGGGCTGGTGTTCCAGGACACCACCCTCGACAGCTACCTCACCGCCGAGGAGAACCTGCGCCTGCACGCCGAGCTCTACGGCATGCCTCGCGGCGCCGTGGCCGAGCGGTTGCGGCAGACGATGGAGATGGTGGGCCTGTGGGATCGCCGAGGCGACCTCGTGGGCACCTACTCGGGTGGCATGAAGCGCCGCCTGGAGATCGCCCGCGGCCTCTTGCACTCGCCGCGGGTGCTGTTCCTCGACGAGCCCACCGTGGGCCTCGACCCCCAGACCCGCAGCTCGATCTGGGGCTACATCTCCGAGCTCAAGCGCGACGAGGACATCACGATCTTCCTCACCACCCACTACATGGACGAGGCCGAGTACTGCGACCGCATCGCGATCATGGACCAGGGCAAGATCGTGGCCCTGGACACGCCGCAGGCGCTGAAGGCGGGCGTGGGCAAGGACCGCGTGCAGATCCAGACCGGCGACGACGACGCGGCCATCGCCGCCCTGCGCGAGCGCTTCGACATCGAGGCCGTGCTCGCCGAAGGCGCCGTCACCTTCGGGGTGCCCGCCGGCGAGGAGTTCGTGCCGCGCCTGTTCGCCGAGCTCGGCCAGCCGATCCGCTCGGTGAACGTCTCCCGTCCCTCCCTGGACGACGTGTTCATGTCCTTCACCGGCACCACCATCCGCGACGCCGAGGCGTCGGGGGGATCCGAGATGCGCCGCAACATGGCGCGCATGATGAACCGCTGATGGCCACCGAGACCCAACGTCAAGCCCCCACCGCCGGCGCCGCCACGGCGCCCGCCGCGCCCGCCGGCTCCCCCAACGGGCACGTCGCCCGCGTGCGGGTGCCGGCGCGCAGCCTGCGCAGCGAGCTGCGCGCGATCCGGGTGGTTTGGCGGCGGGAGCTGATCCGCTTCAGCCGCGACCGCCTGCGCATCCTCACCTCCCTGATCCAGCCCTTCCTGTTCCTGTTCGTGCTCGGCACCGGCATCGGCTCGTTCGCCTCCGCGGGCACCCACGGGGTGAACTTCAAAACCTTCATCTATCCCGGCGTGATCTGCATGGCGGTGATGTTCACCGCGATGTTCTCGGCCGCGTCGATCGTGTGGGACCGCGAGTTCGGCTTCCTGCGGGAGATGATGGTGGCGCCCGTAAGGCGCAGCTCGATCGTGCTCGGCAAGGTGCTCGGCGGCGCCACCGTGGCCACCTTCCAGGGCCTGATCGTGATCGCGATCGCCGGCCTTGTGGAAGTGCCCTACGAACTCAGCCTGATCCTCGAGCTGTTCGCCCTCTCGCTGCTGCTGGCGTTCGCGATCACCGCCTTCGGCGTGATGTTCGCGGCGCGCATCAACCAGATGCAGTCCTTCATGGCGCTGATGCAGATGGCGATCATGCCGATGTTCTTCCTCTCCGGTGCCATGTTCTCGGTCGCCAACCTGCCCCAGTGGCTGGCGGTCCTCAACCGCCTGGACCCCCTCACCTACGCCGTGGAGCCGATGCGCCGGGCGGTCTTCGCCCACCTGGACATCAGCGAAGCCGCCCGCAAAGCCCTCGACCCGGGCGTCACCTGGTTCGGCTGGCGGGTGCCCACCGCGCTCGAGGCCGCCGTGATCGCGATTCTCGGGCTGGCGATGCTGTTCGTCGCGATCTGGGAGTTCTCCCGCGCGGAGTAACGCTCTGCGAGCGTCAGGCTGGGTTGACTCTCAGGAGTTGACTGTCTCCGCGGCTGCGGCGGGCGGCGTCGCGGGGGCTATCGCCTGAGCCGATACGCCGAGCAGGGGGTCGGCCTCGGGGAAGGCGCCGGATGCCGGGTCGGCGAGGCGGACGGCCTCGGCGAGCTGGGCCTGGTCGCGCATGATGCGCCGTTCGGTCAGCGGCTGCAGGATGCCACCGAGAGCCACCGCCACGCCCACCCAACGGGGGGCCCACAGGCGGGGGGCGCGGCGTTCGATGCCGCGCTCGATCGCGTCCACGGCGCTGGAGAGGGGGGCGGGGTTGCGCAGGAAGGCGGGGGACTGGTTGTTGAGCATCTCGGCGGGCCGCTGGGTGTAGCTGGCGCGCACGAGGTCGGTGTCGATGAAGCCGAAGTAGGCGCAGCCCACGCGCGCGCCGGTGGGGGCGGTCTCCATGCGCAGGGTGTCCGTGAAGGCCTCCACGCCCGCCTTGGTCGCCGTGTAGGGGCCCATCAGGGGCGCGTGGGCGACGGCCGCGAGGGAGGCGATGTTGAGCAGGTAGCCCCGCCGTTTGCTGATCTGGTCGATCACCGCCCGGTCGGTGCGCCACACGCCGAGGAGGTTCACGGCGAACGTGCGCTCCACCTGCTCGATGGGGGCGGTGGCGAGTGCGCCCATGAAGGCGAGGCCGGCGTTGGCGATCGCCACGTCGATGCCGCCGAAGCGCTCCACGGTGCCCGCCACCGCGCGCTCCAGGGCCTCGAAGTCGGTTACGTCCGCCTCGAACACGGCGGCTCGCTCGCCCAGGCGGTCGGCGAGCTCGTGCAGGCGCTCGGGCTCGAGGCCCACGAGGGCCACGTTGGCGCCTTTGCGATGCAGGCGCTCCGCCGTGGCCGCGCCGATGCCGCGGGCGGCGCCGGTGATGAAGGCCGTGCGACCGGCCACGTCGTAGCGGGGCTCCTTGGCGCGGCTCATGGGATCGCTACGCTCCCACCGGCTCGGGCTCGCGGGGCGGCGCCGGGCGGGAGACGGGGGCGCGGGCGAAGCGCATGGCGCCGTCTTCGATCGGGGAGCGGCGCAGGGAGACGATGTCGCGGGCGTAGTTCTGGTGCAGGCGCCAGGGGGTCTTGGAGCCCTGCTTGGGGAGCCGGTCGATCGCGCGCAGGACGTAGCCGGAGGAGAAGTCGATCAGGGGCTGCTCGCGCACGCTGGGATCGCTGTTCTCGGGCGTGCAGATGCGGTAGCCGGCGGCGTCCATGTGGTTGAGCAGGCGGCAAACGTACTCGCAGGTGAGGTCGCACTTCAGCGTCCAGGAGGCGTTGGTGTAGCCGAGCGCCATCGCCATGTTGGGGATGCCGGAGAGCATCATGCCTTTGTAGGCCATCGTCTGGGAGAGGTCCACGGGGCGCCCGTCGACGACGAACTCGGTGCCGCCGAGCAGCAGCAGGTTCAGGCCGGTGGCGGTGACCACGACGTCGGCGTCGAGCTCGGCGCCGGAGGAGAGGCGGATGCCGCGCTCGGTGAAGGTGTCGATGGTGTCGGTGGCGATCGAGGCGCTGCCGGCTGCCAGCGCGGCGAAGAGGTCGCCGTCGGGCACCAGGCACAGGCGCTGGTCCCAGGGGTCGTAGCGGGGCTTGAAGTGGGTGTCGATGTCGTAGCCGGCGGGCAGCTGGCGTTCGAGGCCTTTGCGGATCAGGCCCTTGACGAAGCCCGGCCGGCGGCGGCTGAGCTGGTAGATGGCGGTGGCGAGCAGCACGTTCTTCCAGCGCACGAGCGCGTAGGCGCGGTTCTCGGGCAGCACGCGGCGCAGGAGCTTGGCGATCGGGTCCACCGCGGGCAGCGAGAGGACGTAGCTGGGGGAGCGCTGGAGCATGGTCACGTGGGCGGCGTCGGCGGCCATCGCGGGCACGAGCGTGACGGCGGTGGCGCCGGAGCCGATCACGACGACGCGCTTGTCCGCGTAGTCGAGATCCTCGGGCCAGTGCTGGGGGTGGACCACCTCACCGACGAAGCGCTCGATGCCCTCGAACTCGGGCGAATAGCCTTCGTCGTAGCGGTAGTAGCCGCTGCACATCAGCAGGAAGTCGCAGCTGAGCGCCACCGTCTCGCCGGTGTCGGTGCGCTGCGCCTGCACGCTCCAGCGGGCCTCTTCGCTCGAGAACTCGGCGCGGATCACGCGGTGCTGGAAGCGGATGTGCTCTTCCACGGCGTGCTCGCGGGCGGTGTCGCGGACGTACTCGCGGATGTCGGAGCCGTCGGCGATCGACTTGTCCTGCCGCCACGGCCGGAAGGAGTAGCCGAGGGTGTACATGTCGGAGTCCGAGCGGATGCCCGGGTAGCGGAACAGATCCCAGGTGCCGCCGATGGTCTCGCGGGCCTCGAGGATGGCGTAGCTCTTGGTGGGGCACTGCGCCTGCAGGTGGCAGGCGGCGCCGATGCCCGAGAGACCGGCGCCGACGATGAGCACGTCGACGTGTTCCATCACGCTTAGGCTAACCGATCTAGACTGCGATGCGATGGCCCTCCCTCCCGGTCCCCGAGCACCGGCGGTGGTGAACCTGGCGCGGTTCGCGCTGTGGCCCCTGCAGACGCTGCACGCCTGGCGGGGGCGATACGGCGAGGCGTTCACGGTGCGCCTGACGGGGTTCGGGACGGGTGTGTACGTGGCGAACCCGCAGGCGATCAAGGAGCTGTTCACGGGTGATCAGTCCGATCTGCACGCGGGGGAGGCGAACTCGTTCATGGAGCCGGTGCTGGGAGCGCACTCGGTGCTGGTGTTGGACGGGGAGGAGCACATGCGCCAGCGAAAGCTGTTGCTGGCGCCGTTCGGGGGCGCGCGGGTGGAGGCGGCGCGGGAGACGATCCGGGAGGTGGCGGAGCGGGAGTTCGCGAGCTGGGGAGTGGGAGAGCGGGTGGTGGTGAGGGAGCGGATGAGAAGGCTCACCTTCGAGGTGATCTGCCGGGTGGTGTTCGGGGTGACGGAGCGCGAGCGGGTGGAGCGGCTGCGGGAGCGGCTGGTGGCGGTGATCGACGGGAGCCCGATCTTCATGGTGGTCGGTGCGGCGCGTAAGGATCTTGGGCCGGGGAGCCCGGGACGGACGTTCAAGCGACGGCTGGCGGCGGCGGACGAGGTGCTGGAAGCGGAGATCGAGGCGCGACGGGGGGAGGAGGACCTCGAGGAGCGCACGGACGTGCTCTCGCTGCTGTTGCGGGCGCGGGACGAGCAGGGCGAGGGGATGACGACGAGGGAGCTGCGGGACGAGCTGTTCACGATGCTGGCGGCCGGACACGAGACGACGGCGACGGGGCTGGCGTTCGCGTTCGAGCTGCTGCTGCGAAACCCGCGGGTGCTGGGACGGCTGCGGGAGGAGCTGACGGCGAAGGATGGGGACGAGTACCTCGACGCGGTGGCGAAGGAGACGCTGCGGCTGCGGCCGGTGATCGACGGGGCGGAGCGGACGCTGACGGCGCCGCGGACGCTGGCCGGCTGGGAGCTGCCGGCGGGTACGAAGGTGTACCCGGGGATCGCTCTGGTGCACACGCGGGAGGACCTCTACGGGGACCCGCACACGTTTCGGCCCGAGCGTTTCCTAGAGGACGGCGTGGAGTCCTACTCCTGGATCCCGTTCGGGGGCGGCATCAGGCGGTGCATTGGGGCGGCGCTCGCGCAGGCGGAGATGGCGGAGGTGCTGCGGGTGGGGATACCGGCGCTGGAGCTCACGCCGGTGCGGGAGCGGCCCGACCCGGTGGTGCTGCGAGGGATCACGCTGGCGCCCAAGCACGGGGTGGAGGTGCGGGTGGTGCGCCGCCTGGCGCCGGCGAGCAGGCCGGTGGCGGAGCTCGCCGCGTAGGTATCCTCACTCGTCGGCCTGCGACGCCTCGGCTGGCTGCTTGGCGTCGAGCCGGGCGCGAAGCTCCTCGCGGGCGCGGTGCAGGCGGGACTTCATCGCGGAGCGGCTCAGGCCGAGGGCCTGGGCTGTGGCGGCGCCGGAGAGGCCGTGGATGTCGCGGAGCACCAGGACGGCGCGCTGGTCGGGAGGGAGGGAGGCGACGGCGTGGACGATGCGCTCGACTTCCAGGCGGGCGAGGGCGGCGTCTTCGGCGGACTGCTCGAGGGAGTGGGCGGGGATGGGCTTGCGCAGGGCGACACGGGTGCGGCGGATGCACTCGTGGCGGACGATCTGGAACACCCAGGAGGCCAGCGCGGCGGCGGCGCGGAGGGTGCCGATCTTACGGTAGAGGACGATGAGGGCCTCCTGGGCGGCGTCCTCGGCGTCCTCGGGGGTGGCGCAGAGGGTGCGGGCGAAGCGCTGGACGTGGGCGTGGGAGCCGGAGAGGAGGGTGGCGATCGCGCGGGGATCGCCACCCTGGGCGGCAACCACGACCTGCTCGCTGGGCCAGGAGGTGGACACGGCACTACGCCTTCGGGCAGGGCATGTCGTAGGAGGCTTCGGCGGTGGCGCCGCCGTAGAAGGACATCTGGACCTTGAGCGGCCAGCCGCCCTTGGAGCAGGTCTTGGGGAGGGTGATGTAGGAGAAGGTCCTGCCGTGCTTGCGGTAGGCGGCACCCACGCCGACGGAGCCGTGCAGGAAGGAGGCGTCGGGTGCTCCGGGGAGGGTTTCGATGAGGGGCACTTCGGCGACGCCCTCGAAGCCGAAGGGCGGGGCGGCGCTGGTGAAGCGGCCCTGGACGAGAAGTTCCACAGAGACGGGGGTGGCGCCCTTGACGAATGCCTCGACGCCGCCTCCGGGGGCGAAGAAGGGCTGCACGGAGACGGTCTCGGGGACGCGTTCGGAGGCGAAGCTGACGACGCCGAGGGCGGAGGTCTGGGGGCCGGCGACGGAGTGCTTGGAGCAGGCTTCGGGGCCCGTCCGTTCGAGGTTTTCGGGCGGGCAGGTGGCGAAGCCCTGGGGGTGAAGCTCGGCGCCGGCGGGGGCGAAGACCTTGATCTGGGTGAGGGGCGGGGGATCGCCGGCGTATTCGGTGCCCGAGAGGGTGCCTTCGCCGATGATCATGGCGCCGGCGCCGAGGATGTCACCGGTGTGGGGAAAGCCGGGGATGGGCAGGGCGCGGGTCTTGATGGTCAAGGTGGGTGCGGCGGCGGCGGGAGAAGGGACGAGGACGAGAGCTGTGAGGGCCAGGACAGCGGGAGCGAGGGCGGCGAGAATTGTGGTGCGAGCAGAGCGTATCGGCTGGGTGGAGCTGTTCAAGATGATCCTCTCTTTCCGGGCGAGCGAACTTCTGCCATAGAGATGAGAGGGGGAAGGGGCCGAAAAGGATTCGCGGATCTCCTCGGAGGTCGGTGGCAGCCGGTTGGGAGCGGCGAGAAGCGGAGGCACAGAGGCCGGCCGGCCCGGGGTGGGCTCGACCGGCCTCTGGCAAACGCGCGGCGGGTGTCAGTTGGGGGCCACCTCGGCGGTGGCGTGA
>DATJMB010000210.1:0-12260 GCA_035508995.1 Solirubrobacteraceae bacterium
ACCTTCTTCCTCGGCTACCTGGACCAGCAGGCCCACCGCCACGAGGACGGCTCGTGGCTGGTCCAGGACCGCCGCGCCCTTGGCCCCTGGCACACCGGCGATCGGGTCCACCGGGACGAGGACGGCTGGCTGTACTTCGAGGGACGGGGCGACGACGTGATCGTCTCCGCCGGCTATCGCATCGGCCCCTTCGAGGTGGAGTCAGCCCTGGTGGCTCACCCCGCCGTCGCCGAAGCCGCCGCCGTGGCCGCCCCCGACGAGGAGCGCGGCGCCGTCGTCCGCGCCGTGGTGGTCCTGCGCGACCCCGCCGCCACGCCCCCCTCCCCCGCTCTCGCCCGCGAGCTCCAGGACCACGTCAAGCGCGAGACCGCCCCCTACAAGTACCCCCGCATCGTCGACTTCGCTCCCGACCTCCCCAAGACCGCCAGCGGCAAGATCAGGCGCGCCGCGTTGCGGGCCAGCTGAGGTTCTCTCTGCAGTTCGGCCGGCGCATGCGCCGACGGGCGATATCCACACCGTGCTTCTAGAGCTGAGTAGTTCGGCCGGCGCATGCGCCGGCCGCGGGCCCGCACATGTGCGGGCCCGGGCAGGGCCGCATGCGGCCCTGCCATCTTCAAAGAGAGACCGACGCTATGCCGCCATCGCCACGGGCATGGCCTCGCCCTCGGGCTCTGGCTCCACTTCTTCCGCCACCGGCGGGGAGGGCCGGCGCAGGACGAGCAGAGAGGCGAGGATGCCGCCCGCCACGCAGATGGCGCCCACGGTGTAGGCGAGGTGATAGCCGCCCGTGAGCGCGCTGGCCAGCGAGTGGCCGCTGGCGGACAGCGCCTTGGTGTGGTCGGTGGCGATCGTGCCGAGCGTCGCCAGGCCGATCGCTCCGAAGAGCTGCACCGACACGTTCACGATCCCCGACGCCAGCCCCACGTCGCGCTTGGGCGCGTCCGACATGCCCATCGTCAGCAGCGGCAGGAATGAGGCCCCCGCCCCGAGGCCGAGCGCCAGGAAGGCGAAGAAGAGGCCCGGGAAGTAGCTCGCGTGCACGCCCTGGTTGGCCAGCAGCAGCAGTCCCACCACGATTCCCGAGAGTCCCGACACGAGGATCTTCAGCGCCCCGAACCGCTCCATCAGGGCAGCCGCCACGCCCATCGAGAGCACCGCGATGGAGATCGTCAGCGGCATGAACGCCAGGCCCGTGTCGATCGCGTCGTAACCCAGCACCCGCTCGAGGTACAGGGAGCCGAGGAAGAAGGCCGAGAACATGCCCGTCACCAGCAGCCCTCGCACGAGGCTCGAGCCCATCAGCATCCGCAGCCGCAGGATCCGCAGCGGCATGATCGGGTTCGCCACCCGCGACTCCAGCACCAGGAAGCCCACCAGCAGGCCCGCCGACACGGCTCCCGTGAGGACGGTGTGCAGGGACAGCAGCCCGTATTCGGTGGACTTCACGATCGTGTACGCACCCAACATCGTGGCCGCGGTGACCAGGAACGAGCCCACCACGTCCACCCCGCCCGCGAGCCCGATGCCCTCGTTCTCCTCGATCAGCATCCAGCCCAGCACCAGCGCCACCACGCCGATGGGCACGTTCACGAAGAAGATCCAGTGCCAGCTCAGCGACTGCGTGAGCGCTCCGCCCGCGAGCAGCCCGATCGAGCCTCCACCCGCGGACACGAACGCGTACAGGCCCATCGCTTTCGCCTGCTCGTGTTTTTCGGGGAACTCGGTGACGATGATCGCCAGGATCACCGCCGAGGCCACCGCCCCGCCGATCCCCTGCAGCAGCCGCGCCCCGATCAGCATCGTCTGGCTGTCCGAGAGCCCGCACAGGATCGAGGCCAGCGTGAAGCTCGCCAGGCCCGCGAGGAAGACCTTCTTGCGGCCCACCAGGTCCCCCATCCGGCCCGCCAGCAGCAGGAAGCCGCCGAAGGTGATCAGGTAGCCGTTCATCACCCACGTGAGGCTCCCCTGGCTGAAGTCCAGTTCCCGCTGGATCGACGGCAGCGCCACGTTCACGATCGTGGCGTCCAGCACCATCATCAGCTGCCCCAGGCACAGCACCCCCAGGGCGATCCACCGCCGCCGGTCCCGACTCTGTGTGCTCGTGCTCGTGTCCATGCGCTCTGCTCCTTCCGGCCGTCTTCCTGTTGTCGCACACCATAGCATGGATCATCCCTGTTGTAGTTATCATCTCTTCACAATTGACGATGCCTGGAACGTGGTATAATCGGCGGGCTATGTCTGAGGAGTACGAGGAGGGTCCAGTCCCCACTCCCGGGTCCATGGTGCTCGTGACCCGGCTGGCCAAGCAGATCTACCGCCGCAGCAGCGAGGAGCTCCTGGGCATGCACCTGCGCCACCTGATGGCCCTCAGCTACCTGCGCGACCACGATCGCGCCCCCCAGCAGGAGCTCGCGGAGGTGCTCTGCATGGACGCCAACAACGTGGTCCTGCTCCTCAACGAGCTCGAGGACCTCGGCTACGTCGCCCGCCTGCGCGACCCCGGCGATCGTCGCCGCCACCTCGTGGCGCTCGCCGCCGGCGGCCGCCGCGCCCTGCGCAGCGCCGAGCACGCCCAGGAAACCATCGAGGACGACGTCCTCCAGGCCCTGGACCCGCAGGAGCGAGCCACCCTCTGGCGGCTCCTCACCCGCGCCCTCTACGCCGCCGAGCCTCCCTCCACGGGCGCCGACGCCGCGACCCACGACGAGGTCACACCAGCCGCCGCCGCGCCCTCCCCGGCCTAGCCTCCCGTCGCAACCACCGCGTCGATCTCCACCTGAGCCCCCTTCGGCAGGCCCGACACCTCCACCGCCACCCTCGCCGGCGGCTCGACGCCGGCGAAGAAGGACCCGTACACCTCGTTCACCGCCCCGAACTGGCTCAGGTCCGTCATGTACACCGTCAGCTTCAGCGCCCGCCCCAGCGTCGTGCCCGCCGCCTCGCACACCGCCCGCAGGTTCTCCAGACAGCGCCTCGCCTGCTCCGCCGCGCTCTCCCCCACGAGCTCCCCGCTGCTCGGGTCGAGCGGGATCTGCCCCGAGCAGAACAGCAGCCCAGAGCCACCCTCGGCCGTGCCGGCGGCATCGGCGGAGCCGGCCACGGCGGGCGTGTAGAGGATTCCGTGGCTGTAGGGCCCCACCGCCGTGGGCGCCTCCGGAGCGTTCACCCGCTGGCGCTCGCCGGCCATCACCGCACCCTATCGCGCCGGCCGTCCGCTAGATTCGGCCTGTGCGACGAACCGCCCGGAGCCTGTGCGCCGCCGCCCTGCTCCTGGCGGCCATCGCCTGCCTGCCCTCGTCTTCCGCCGCCGCCGCCCAGATCGCGTGGGCGCCGTGCGGTGACAGCAACGACTTCGCCTGTGGCCACCTGCCGGTGCCCTTGGATCCCGGCGGCCCCCAGCCGGGCACCATCACGCTGGCGATGCGCCGCCACCTCGCCCCCGTTGGCGGCGCCCGCGAAGCCGTCATCGCCCTCGCCGGCGGCCCCGGCCAGGCGGCGATCCCGTTCGCCGAACAGTTCCTGCAGCTCCTCGGCCCGATCCTCTCCACCCGCGACCTGATCGTGTTCGACCAGCGCGGCATCGGCCTCTCGGGACCCCTCTCCTGCCACCGCTTCGAAGTGACCGCCGGCGGCCCGGCGGGCCCGGAGGTGGCCGAATGCGCCGCCCAGATCGGCTCCAACCGGGCCTACTACACGACCGCCCAGACCGTCGCCGACATCGAGGCCATCCGCGTGGCGGGCGGCTATGAAAAGCTCGTCCTCTACGGCACCTCCTACGGCACCAAGGTCGCCGAGCGCTACGCCCAGGCCTATCCCCAGAACGTCTCCGCGCTGGTGCTCGACTCGGTGGTGCCCCCCAACGGCCCCGAACCGCTCGGCCTGCCGACCTTCGCCGCCATCCCCCGCGTGCTGCGCGAGCTCTGCGCCGGCGGCGCCTGCCGCCACATCACCCGCGACCCCGTCCACGACCTCGCCCGCCTGCTGCACCGCATCGCCGGGGGCTCCATCGGGGGGCGCTGGATCGACGGCGACGGCCACAGCCACCGGCTGCACGTTACCTCCGAGGAGCTCCTGGACATCCTGCTCGAGGGCGACCTCGACCCGGTGCTCCGCGCCGAATTTCCCGCCGCCGTGCGCTCGGCGGCACGCGGCGACACCGCCGCCCTGGCCCGCCTGGTGCACGCGGCGGCGGCGAGCGGCGAAGAAGAAGCCGGCGAAAGCCCCAGCGAGAGCTTCGACACTCCCCTCTACCTCACCACCACCTGCGAAGAGCAGCTATTTCCCTGGAACCGCTCCGCCTCCCCCGCCAAGCGCCTGGCCGAAGCGGCGGCCCGCCTGCGCTCCCTGCCCGCCGGCAAGCTCGCGCCCTTCGGCCCGGCGGAAGCGTTCGCCCTCAGCGACATGCCCACCTGCGCCTACTGGCCCTACACCGCCCCCGCCCCCGCGCCCGTCCAGAGTCCCCTGCCGAGCGTGCCCACCCTGATCCTCAGCGGCTCTCAGGATCTGCGCACGCCGACCTCCGGCGCCCGCGAAGTGGCCGCCGAGATCCCCGGCTCCCATCTGCTGGTGGTGCCCGGCGTAGGCCACTCTGTCCTCGGCAGCGACCTCAGCGG
This sequence comes from Solirubrobacteraceae bacterium, assembly GCA_035508995.1. Classification (GTDB taxonomy): domain Bacteria; phylum Actinomycetota; class Thermoleophilia; order Solirubrobacterales; family Solirubrobacteraceae; genus Palsa-744. The sequence goes on from DATJMB010000210.1 coordinate 4,614, forward strand.
CTGCTCCGCCAAAGCCCTCCAGGCGCTGTTCAAGCCCACCGGCGCGGGCGGGGCCGGCGGGAGTCCCATCCTCCCCTGCCGGGCGGGCGGCCAGCTGTTGAACCTGATCGGCCTCTCTCCCCTGGCCCCGCCGCGCCTGGCGGCGGTGGCGGCGCCCCGCGACGACCCCGGCCGGGCCGGCCGCACCCTGCGTGCCGTCACGCTGACCCTCGCCGACGTCACCCGTCAGCTGACGATCCTGGCGCTGCAGTCCGGTGAAATCGAAGCCACCGGCGGCTCCCTGACGCTGCGCTTCGGCGGCCTGCGCGCCGGCTGGGCCCGCGTGTCGGGTGCCACCCTCACCCTCCACCACTACTCCTACGTGCCCGGCGTCACCGTCTCCGGCGCAGTCCGCCCGACCGGCGTCTCCCTGCGCGTGGGCGGCTCGGCCGCCGCCGGCGGCACCCTGCGCTCGGGCCCCCGCCCTCATGCACGCCTGTCGGGCACCCTCGGCGGCCATCCCGTCGGCCTACTCGCGCATTCCGGGGATGGCGTCGCTATCGTCAGCCACGATGCCAAAGTCGCCAGCAAGCTCCTTCCTGGCGGCTCTGCTCGCCGCCGCCGCCTGCGCCTGCTGGCCGGCCTCCTCGAGCGCCTCCCTTAGCTTCGGCGCCTGCGCCGAAGGCGCCACCAGCTCCTCCGGCTTTCAGTGCGCGTCCCTCGACGTGCCCCTCAAGCGCGCCAGCTCGCTGCCGGGAGCCATCTCCCTGCAGATCGAGCGCCGCCTCGCCGGCGCCACGCCGAGCTCCAGCGCCGTGCTCGCCCTCGCCGGCGGCCCCGGCCAGGCGGCGCTGCCGCTGGGCGAATTCGTGGCCCGCGCCATCTCCCCGGCGCTTGCCTCCCGGGACCTGCTCGTCTTCGACCAGCGCGGCACCGGCCAGTCCGACCCGCTGGCCTGCGCCGCCTTCGCGGATACCAGCGAACTGCAGGGGGTACACGAAATCGGCGAACTGATCGGCCGCTGCGCCCAGCAGCTCGGGCCCGCACGTGCCGCCTTCACCACCCCCGAATCGGTGGCCGACATCGAGGCCATCAGGCAGGCCGCCGGCTATCAAAAGCTCGTCCTCTACGGCACCTCCTACGGCACCAAGGTGGCCCTGGAGTACGCCGAACGCTACCCCCAGAACGTGGAAGCCATGGTGCTCGACTCGGTGGTGCCCAGCGAAGGCCCAGAACCGTTCGCCGTGGCCTCCTTCCAGGCGATCGCCGGCATGCTGCGGGAGCTGTGCGCCGACCGCGCCTGCGTGGGCGTCACCGCCAACCCCGTCGCCGACCTCTCCCGCCTGACCGCCCAGCTGCGCAAGCGCGCCCTCTCGGGCTCCGTCTACGACGGCTCCGGCCAGCGCCACAACGTGACCCTCGACGAGCCCGGCCTGCTCGACGTCCTCAAGGCCGGCGACCTCAACCCCGCCCTGCGCGCCCTGCTGCCCGCCGCCGTGGTCTCCGCCCTGCGCCACGACCCCGACCCGCTGCTGCGCCTGAAGCTCCTCTCCGAAGGCCTCATCCCCACCGTCCCCAGCCTTCCGGCCACCGCCTCCGCGGAAACGGAAGCCTCCTCGGGCATCGACGAAACGCTCTTCCTGGACACCTCCTGCGAAGAGACCCCCTTCCCCTGGCAGCGCTCCGCCTCCCGGCAGACGCGCCTCAGCGAAGCCCTCACCGCGCTGCGCGCCCTGCCCGCGAGCGACTTCCAACCCTTCGACGCCGCCACCGCCCAGAGCACGAGCCTGGTCGGAGACTGCGCCAGCTGGCCCGACGCGGCGCCCGCGCCGGCGCCGCCCACGGCGCTGCCCAACGTGCCCACCCTGATCCTCTCGGGCGAGCAGGACCTGCGCACGCCCACCGCGGGCGCCCGCCAGGTAGCCGCCAAGATCCCCGACGCCCAGCTGCTGGTGGTGCCCTTCACCGGCCACTCCGTGCTCGGCAGCGACTTCAGCGGCTGTGCCGAGCGCGCCGTGCAGGCCTTCTTCGCGACGGCCCCCGTGGAAGCCTGCACGGACGTCCACAACCTCTTCGCCCCCACCCCCGTGACCCCCACGAGGCTCGCCTACATCCATCCCCCCGCCGTGCTCCCGGGCCGCGCCGGCCAGACCCTGACGGCGGCCCTGGACACGATCCTCGACCTCGACCGCCAGGTCACCGCCGCCGCCCTGGAGGCCGACGCCGAACTGCCCGTGGGCTCGAGCTTCGGCGGCCTGCACGGCGGCTACGCCCGCCTGGAACCCACCGCGGTCGTCCTCCAGGACCTCACCTTCGTGCCCGGCGTGTCCCTCAGCGGCAGCTTCCCGCTCGTGGACGGCCACATCCAGACCTCCACGATCCGCGTCTCCGGCTCCCAGGCCGCCCCCGGCACGATCCGCATCGGCACCAGCTCCTCGGTCAGCGGCACCCTCGCCGGCCACCGCTTCGACGTCCGCAAGACCCAGGTCAGGCTCGCCCGCGCCGGCGCCGGCGCCGTGACCTGGCCGAGCGGCACCCGCGTCTCCTTCCCGCTGCCGGGCCTCGTCCGCGCCCGCTGAGCCGGACGCCGGGGCGGGACTGGGCCGCGGGTACGCTGGCGGGATGACCAACGCCCTCGCCCGCGAGACCTCCCCCTACCTGCGCCAGCACGCCGAGAACCCGGTCGACTGGCTGCCGTGGGGGCCCGTGGCGCTGGCGCGCGCACGCGAGCTCGACCGGCCGCTGCTGGTCTCGATCGGCTACTCCGCCTGCCACTGGTGCCACGTGATGGAGCGCGAGTCCTTCGCCGATCCGGCGACGGCGGCGCTGATGAACGAGCTGTTCGTGTGCGTGAAGGTCGATCGAGAGGAGCGCCCCGACGTGGACGCCCTCTACATGGAGGCCGTGCAGGCCATGACCGGCCACGGCGGCTGGCCGCTGAACGTGTTCCTCACCCCCGAGCAGATCCCCTTCTACGGCGGCACCTACTTCCCGCCCGAGGCCCGTGCCGGCATGCCCGCCTGGACCCAGGTCCTGCAGGCCATCGGCGAGGCCTGGAGCGAGCGCGCCGCAGAGATCCGCGCCGGCGGCGAGCGCATCCGCGTGCAGCTCGCGGGCGCCGCCCGCCTGCGACCCTCGGGCGAGCCCGTCGACGAGGAAGTGCTCGAACGGGCCGTGGCGGTTCTGCGAGAGGGCTTCCTGCCCGACAACGGCAGCTTCAGCGGTACTGGCGGGGCTGCCGGCGGCGCCACGGCCGGGCCGCTGTTTCCCCAGGCGTCGGTGCTGGAGCTGCTTCTCATTCGGGGTGCCCGCGCGCGCGCGCGTACGCGCGCGCGGGGCGTCGATCTCGAAGACCTCCGCGCGTCCCCCGACGACGTCCCGGCAGGCCCCGGCGAGAGCGAGATGGCGCTCGTGACGCTGCGGGCGATGGCCGAAGGCGGCATCCACGATGTGCTGGCAGGAGGCTTCGCCCGCTACAGCGTGGACCCCACCTGGACGGTGCCCCACTTCGAGAAGATGCTCTACGACAACGCCCTGCTGGCGCGCGCCTACCTGCACGGCTTCGAGCTCTCAGGGGAGGAGGCGCTGCGAGAGGTCTGCGTGAACACCCTCGACTGGGCGCTGCGCGAGATGAGGGCGCCGGAGGGCGGCTTCTACAGCGCTCTGGACGCTGACTCGGAGGGAGTGGAGGGCCGCTACTACGTGTGGACGGTGGCCGAGCTGGAGGAGGCGCTCCGAGCGGACGCCCCGGCGGCGATCGCGTGGCTGGAGGCCTCGCCGGCAGGGAACTTCGTCGATCCACACCATCCCGAGCCGGGCCTGAACGTGCTCTGCGCCCGCGGCCCCCTGCCCGAGGCGGAGCAGCGGCGGCGCATCCGCGAGCGGCTGCTGGCCGCGCGGGAGGCCCGCACGCGGCCGTCCCGAGACGAAAAGCGGCTGACGAGCTGGAACGCGTTGATGCTGAGCGCGCTCGCCGACGCGGGCCGGTCCCTCGGCGGCGAGGACGGGCGCCGCTACCTCGACGCAGCGATCGCCTGCGCGGAGTTCCTGCTCGACGAGATGGGGGGCGCCGAGGGGAAGCTGATGCGCACCTACAACGACGGGGAGGCCCGCATCGAGGGCTTCCTCGAGGACCACGCCTTCCTGGTGGAGGCGCTGCTGGCGTTGTTCGAAGCCACCTGTGAGATGCGCTGGCTGGACGAGGCGCGGAGGCTCGCGGACGTGATGATCGCCCGCTTCGAGGACCTGGAGCACGGTGGCTTCTTCTCCACCGCGGCACCGGCCGACAGCGGCGAAGGGCTGATCGCGAGGCGCAAGGAGATCGAGGACGCGCCGATCCCCGCCGGCGGCTCGAGCGCCGCGCTCGGGCTGCTGCGCCTCGCGCAGCTCACGGGCGAGGAGGCCTACGAGCGCCAAGCCCATGGCGCGATGGCGCTCGTGGCGGAGATCGCCCCACGCCACCCGATCGCCTTCGGCCACATGCTGCAGGCGATGCACTGGGCGCTGGCGCCCGCCCGCCCGGTGGCCTGTCCCGTGCCCGGACCCGCGCCGCTGAGCTGAGGCGCCGGCCGTCTACAGCACAGCCAGATACCGCTCCAGCTCCCAGCTGGAGACCTGCATGCGGTAGTCCTCCCACTCCTGGCGCTTGATCTCGACGTAGCGGTTGAACATGTGCTCGCCGAGCGTGCGCAGGACGAGCTCTGACTCGGCGAGCAGCTCGATGGCCTCGCCGAGGGACTCGGGGAGCTGCTCGACGCCGAGCCGGCGGCGCTCCTCGCTGGAGAGGTGGTAGAGGTTCTTCTCCATCGGCTCGGGCAGCTCGTAGCCCTTCTCGACGCCCTCCAGGCCGGCCTGGAGCAGGGCGGCGAAGGTCAGGTAGGGGTTGCAGGCGGGGTCGGGGCAGCGGAGCTCCATGCGGGTGGCCTGCTCGCGGCCTGGGTGGTAGAGGGGGACGCGGACGAGGGCGGAGCGGTTGCGGCGCGACCAGGCGACGTAGACGGGCGCCTCGAAGCCGGGCACGAGGCGCTTGTAGGAGTTCACCCACTGGGCGAAGATGGCGCAGATCTCGCGGGCGTGCTTGAGCTGGCCGGCGATGAAGGCCTTGCCGACATCGGAGAGGAAGTACTGGTCGTCGGCGTCGTAGAAGGCGTTGCGACCGTCGGCGAAGAGCGACTGGTGAGTGTGCATGCCCGAGCCGTTCTCGCCGAACAGGGGCTTGGGCATGAAGGTGGCGTGCCAGCCGTACTTCATCGCGTACTCCTTGACGGTGATGCGGTAGGTCATGCAGTCGTCGGCCATCTTCATGGCGTCGGCGTAGCGCATGTCGATCTCGTGCTGGCTGGGGCCGACCTCGTGGTGGGTGTACTCGACGTGGATGCCGAGCTGCTCGAGCGCGAGGACCGTCTCGCGGCGCACGTCCGAGCCGGCGTCGAGGGTCGTCAAATCGAAGTAGCCGCCCTGGTCGAGGACCTCGGTGGAGCGGGCGTCGCGGAACAGGAAGTACTCGAGCTCGGGGCCCACGTTGAAGGTGTCGAAGCCGAGCTCGTGGGCGCGGGCGAGGGCGCGGCGGAGCACGTGGCGGGGATCCCCCTCGTAGGGGGTGCGCTCGGGGGTGACGATGTCGCAGAACATGCGACCCACCCCCTGCTCCTCCGGCCGCCAGGGCAGCACGGCGAAGGTGCTGGGGTCGGGCATCGCGATCATGTCGGACTCCTCGATCGCGTTGAAGCCGGTGATCGAGGAGCCGTCGAAGCCCATACCGGCCTCGAAGGCGTCATCGAGCTCGGCGGCGTTGATGGAGAAGGACTTCAGCTGGCCGAGGATGTCCGTGAACCAGAAGCGGATGAAGCGGATACGGTGCTCGGCCACGAGCGCCTTGACCTGCTCGGCTGTCTGGGGCGGCTGCGGCGTCGCGGGCTGGTCTGCCATCGCGGCGGACCTTAGTAGATGGCCGCGGCGACCGCTATCGACCGTTGGCCAAACCGATCATGGCGGTCAGGCAAGCATCTGAGACGTTCGAGAGTCGAGCGGATCAAGGACGCAGAGAGCGTGGCGTGCTTTGCACGCGAGCGACCGAGGACGCCGAGCCGCGAAGGCTCTCGGACGTCTCAGTGGCCGGCGACGGCGGACACGAATGCTGCGATGTCTTCGGCTTCCCTGCCCTGATACAGGCCCGCCGGCATCTGGCCGAGGCCGCGGGCGCGGCCTTCGGTGATGGCGCTCAGCACAAGCGCTCTGCGGCCGGCTTCGGTGGAGATCTCGTCGCCGACGCGGACGTCGAGGTCGGGGCCGATGTGACCCACGGACCTGGTGGCCTGGAGGGTGTGGCAGACCGAGCAGCTGCGCTCGAACAGTTCACGGCCCTCCACCTCGTCGGCGTTGAGCTTCACGCCGCCCACGGCGGCGCTGGCCTTGTGTTCGACGTTGTCCACGAGGATCAGCGTGGGGACGATCAGGCCGAACAGGAACGCGAGCACAACGCCGCCCACGGTGAGCAGGCGCATGGCGGTGGATTCCCCGCCGTCGCCGTCGATGCGCTTGCTGCCGCCACGCATGGCGATCAGGAACACGGCGAGGCCGAGAACGACCCAGAGTGCGACGAATGCGTAGATCATGCGGGCGGCACAATATCGTCTGGACACGGCGGAGGTGCTGATGAGAGACCTCGCAGCCGGATGAGAGACCTCTCAGCTTTAGGCGCGGCCAAGGTAGGGCGCTAACCTCGGTGGAGAGCGAGATGAGCCACCTGCTTCGTCGACTGCCGCTGTCGCGCCTGATGTTGCTGTGCGCGCTCGTGGTGGCGCTCGGAGCGTCGCTGACGGCGATCGCCTTCGCGCTGGGCGGCGGGCCTACTCCCCCGGCCAAGCCTCTCCCCCAGGCGATTCACGATGCGCTCACGGCGGCGCCGGTGGAAGGGGTGAGCGCGAATGTGACGCTCACCAACCACCTGCTCGAAGGAGCCAACCTCGCGGGAGGGGGACCGGGTGGGAGCGGGGCTGGAGAACTGTCCTCGAACCCGCTGCTGACGGGCGCCTCGGGCCGGCTGTGGATCGCCAAGGACGGGCGGGCACGGCTGGAGCTGCAGTCCGAAAAGGGGGACACACAGATCCTCTATGACGGACACACGGTGTCGCTGTATGACGCGGCGAGCAACACCCTCTACCGCTACACCCCCCCGGCCCGCAAGCCCGGCGGCGACAGCGAAGCGGGCGACGCGAGCTCGCAAGGGCACCACGAAGCGCCGAGCGTGAGCCAGATCGAAGAGGGGATCGCCCATCTCGGGCGGCACGCGAGCGTCTCGGAAGCCGTGCCGACGGACGTGGCGGGCCAGCCGGCGTACACGGTGCACATCTCGCCCAAGGAAGGCGGCAGCCTGATCGCGGGGGTGGAGCTCTCCTGGGATGCCGTGCACGGGATTCCGCTACGGGCGGCGATCTACTCGACCAGCAGCACAGCGCCGGCGCTCGAACTGGCGGCCAGCGAAGTGTCCTATGGGCCGGTGGCGAGCTCGGCGTTCGAATTCACGCCACCGGGGAACGCGAAGGTGGAAGAGGTGAAGCTGCCCGCAGGCGAGGGCCCCGGCCAGCACGGCCAGAGCGAAGGCGGCGAGCACGGCAATGTGAGGACGGCGGGCCACGGCGTCGCGACGGTGGCGATCGCCGAAGGCGC
>DATJMB010000211.1:0-3700 GCA_035508995.1 Solirubrobacteraceae bacterium
GGTCTCGATCGTTCACCGCCGCCCGGAGTTCCGGGCGTCGAAGATCATGCTCGAGCGGGCGCGCGCGCAGGAGAACATCGAGTTCCTCACCCCCTACACGGTCGACGCCTTCGTCGCCGGCGAGAACGGCGCTCTCGGCCACGCCGACCTGCTCAACGCCGTCACCGGCGAGGAGCTCCAGATCCCCGTCTCCGGCACCTTCATCGCCGTCGGCCACGAGCCCCAGTCGGCCCTCGTCGCCGGTCAGATCGACCTCGACGAGAACGGCTACGTGGTCACCGACGCCAAGTCCACCCGCACCAACCGCCCCGGCGTGTTCGCCGCCGGCGACCTCGTCGACCACACCTACCGCCAGGCCATCACCGCCGCGGGCTCAGGGTGTGAGGCGGCGCTGGACGCCGAGTGGTACCTGCGTGACACCCCCGGCATGGCCGTCCCCGCCGAGATGCCCGCCGGGGATCCCGCCCAGGCGCAGTGGGCCCCGGCTCAGAGCGCCCCGGCTCAGGGCGCCCCCTCGCAGGGCGCCCCGGCTCAGAGCGTGCCGGCTCAGAGCGTGCCGGCTCAGAGGGCGCCGGCTCAGAGCGCCCCCTCGAGCTCCAGCAGGTAGCGCTTGCGCTCCAGCCCCCCGCCGTAGCCCCCGAGGGCGCCACCCGCCCGCAGCACCCGATGGCAGGGCACCACGATCGGGATCGGGTTGGAGCCCAGCGCGTTCCCCGCCGCCCGCGCCCCTCCGGGAGAGCCGGCCTCGGCGGCGATCTCCCCGTAGGAGAGGAAGCCGCCGTAGGGGATCGCCGCGGTCCGTTTGAGCACCCGCTGCCCGAACGGCCCCACGAGCGTCCAGTCGATCTTCAGCTGAAAGCGCCTCGAGCGGCCCTCGAAATAGCGGTCGAGCTGCTCCTGAACCGGCTCCAGGCCGGCGCCTGCCTCCACGATGCGCGGCGAGAGACGCTCCGCGAGCTCCCGCACCATCTCCTCCGGATCTTCCTCCGGGAAGGTGAGCCGCACGAGCCCCCGCTTGGTGAGCGCCGCGTGCAGCGTGCCGAAGGGAGAGTCCACCGGCCCGTAGTACACGTCCGCGAGCCCCTCCTCCACGATCCGCGATCTGAGCCCCTCGGCCGCCACGGCGGCGTCTCGCGCCGTCTCTCGCCGGTTGGCCGCCCCCCGCCGCAGCCGCGTCTCGATCGTGGTGGCCCTGGCGATTCCGGTGGCCCCGCTCATGTCGTGAGCTCCTTTCGCAGTCTCTTCAACCCCTCGTGCAGCGATCGTCTGGCCGCCTCCTCCGAGCACCCCATCGCGGCCGCGATCTCCCGGTGGCGGAGGTCTCCCACGAACCGCAGCACCACCGCCGACCGCTGGCGGCCGGGCAGCTCCCGCACCGCCTCCCACAGCTCATCTCCGCTCCCCGCCCCATCTCCGGCGCCCGCCCCATCTCCGGCGTCCGCGCCGCCCCGGGCGCCCTGGCCGACCGCCTCCACGTCGGCTACGGCCGCCGGCCGCCTGCCGTTGGCGCGGTGCGCGTCGATCGCCTTGCGGTGGGCGATCGTCAGCACCCACCCCGTCAGGTTGGAGTCCTTGCCGAGCCGCCCGTACGCCCGCAGCGCCGCCACGAACGTCTCCTGAAAGCAGTCCTCCGCCTCCTCTCGCCCGACAGACGCCACCAGGAAGCGCCACACCTGCTCCCGGTGGAGATCCACGAAGCGCTGGAACGGCGGCAGGTCGGCCTTCATGCCACTTCAACGGCCCGCCCGCCGCGAATGTGAGATCCCCTTTGGCGAGCTCGCCGGCCGTTGCGGGGTCGCCGGCCGGTGAGGGCGGTGGAGATGTCTCAAATCGGGGTGCCCGCGCGCCCGCCCGCCCGCGCGTGCGCGCCCGCCCGCGGGGCCCCGTAATCGAAGAACCCCCCGCCCGTCTCTCGCCCCAGCCGCCCAGCTCCCACCAGCCGCCTCAGCACCGGCGCCGCCCGGTAGCGCTCCTCCCGGTACTCCCGCCACAGACCATCCAGCGTCCCCAGCACCCGCTCCAGCCCGATCTCGTCCGCCCACTCCAGCGGCCCCCGCGGGTGGTTGAGCCCGAGCGTCATCCCCGCGTCGATGTCCCCGGCGCTCCCCACCCCTTCTCCGAGCGCGAACGCAGCCTCGTTCACCAGCTGACAGACGATCCTCCCCAGCACCAGCCCCGGCCCGTCGCCCACCCACACCGTCTCCTTGCCCAGCCTCTGGAAGAACCGCTCCGCCCGCGCCACCGCCGCGGGCGAGGACCGCTGCGAGCGCGTCAGCTCCACCAGCTCCGTCCGACCGAAGGGCGAGAAGACGTGAAAGCCCACCCCGTCGCCGTCCCCCTCCAGACCGCCCAGCGAGGCGCCCGCGCAGAGCACCGCCCGGGGCGGGTGCAGCGGCTCGGGGTCCGGCGGACGCAGCGCCGCCGGACGCTCCCGGCGCGGCTCCCCCGCCGCCGCTGTCGCCGCCGTCGCCGCCGTCGCCGTCGCCGGCGGCCGCAGGGGAAGCGGCTCGGCGTCGGGCCGGCCCGGATGGCCGGCCCCGGAGGCCGTCGCTGCCCGTCCCCCGCGTCCCTCCACAGCCGCCCCCTTTCTTCCGCCCGCCTCTGAAGCCGGATGCCCGCCCCCCCATCCAGATCCCTGTGGCTCGCACTCCACCGTCAGGCTCGCAAGTCCCCGGGGCGTCGCCGGGTCGGCGCTCACCTCGTAGCCCGCCCGCGCCGCCGCCTCCCGCAGCTCCCGCGCCAGCGTGCTCTCGCCGAGGATCACCACCAGGCCCTCCCCTCCGCCCGCCGGCCGGGGCGCGGGGTCGGGCTCGCGGTAGGGCTCCCGGCCGTAGTCGTAGTAGCCGCGGCCGCTCTTGCGACCGTGAAGCCCCGCCGCCACCCGCTGGGCCTGGATCGGCGAGGGCCGCCAGCGGGGCTCCCCGAAGCTCAGCTCATAGAAGGACCGCGACACCGCGAAGCCCGTGTCCACGCCCACCAGGTCGGAGAGCTCGAAGGGCCCCATCTTGAAGCTCCCGCCCATGCGCACGATCCGGTCGATCGTCTCGACGTCCGCCACTCCCTCTCCCAGCAGCCGCAGCGCCTCCAGCCCGAAGGGCCGGTTGCAGCGGTTCACGAGAAACCCCGGCCCATCGCTGGCCCGGATCGTCGTCTTGCCCATCGCCTGCCCCGTCTCCGTGGCCAGCCCCAGCGCGTCCTCCCCGGAGAGCTCTCCCGCCACCACCTCCACCAGCGCCATCAGGGGGGCGGGGTTGAAGAAGTGCATCCCCACCACCCGCTCGGGGTGGCGGATGGGCGTCGCGATCGCGGTGATCGGCAGCGAGGAGGTGTTGCTCGCCAGCACACACGTCTCCGCCACGATCTCCGCCAGCGCCCCGAACAGCTCGTGCTTGATCTCCAGCCGCTCCGGCGCCGCCTCGATCACCAGCTCGCACTCGCCCATCGCCCCGAGGTCCGCCGTCCCCTCCAGCCGTCCGGCGGCGTCCCTGGCCTGCCGCTCGCTCAGCCGTCCTTTGGCCGCTTCTTTCTCGAGCCCTCCCCGCGCCCGCGCCAGCCCCCTCTCCAGCGCCTCCCCGATCGGGTCGTGCAGGAGGGTGCGCGCGCCCGACTTCGCCGCCAGCTGGCCGATGCCGGAGCCCATCGTGCCCGCCCCCACCACGCCGATCGTCTTCGCCGCCCCCATCACCGTCCCCCCGTGCGG
>DATJMB010000212.1:0-3677 GCA_035508995.1 Solirubrobacteraceae bacterium
GGTCGGGCTCGAAGTGGAACACCAGCCGGTGCAGCCAGTACTCGAACAGGGTCCACAGCGCGTACCCGCCCGCCACCAGGCCGAGGGTGAGCGGGAGGCTCACGCTCGAGAGGCTCCACGCCACCAGCACCGCCACCGCGGGACCGAACACGAGCACCGGCACCGCCGGGTGCACCCGCGAGAGGGCGTCCAGGAGGCGGGACTCGAACATCGGCGGAGAGGCACGCAGCACGTCTGTCCTGCTCTGCGACGAGCTCTCCTTGGAGTTCTGCGCCCACGCCATCGCTCGATCTTATTACCCCCGCTCGCCCTGGGCCTGGAGCGGGCGCTCGCTTGCCATCCGCCCCGCTCGGGCGGCACTCCGGGTTGGGCTACGCGGGCTCCGCCTCGGCGCCCGCGTCCTGCTCGGCGGCCTCTCCCGTGGGCTCCTCCACGGCGGGAGCAGCCGCGGCAGCTGCAGGCTCACCGGCGGGCGGCACCGGCGCGGGCGGCTCCACCGGCTCGGCCGGGGGAGCGGCGGCGGGGGCCGGCGTGGGGCCGCCGCCGGCCAGTGCCGGCGCGGCCGTCTCGGCGGGCCGGGAGGCCGGTGGGCTGGGGCTCATCTCCGGCGGATCGGGGGTGCCGGGCGCGAGCTTGACGATGCGAAAGCGCACCAGGCCGTCGGTGATGTGGAGCGTGCGGTTGAGCTCCCCCAGCAGCTCCGGGGTGGAGGCCTTGAACTGCAGCAGGTGGTACTCGGCGTCTGTCTTTCGCTCGATGGGGTATGCCAGCGCGCGGTCTCCCCACGACTCGTCCCTCACCACCTCGCCCCCGGCGGCGATCATCGCGCGGGTGTCCTCGAGGATCTTCGTCCTGCCCTCCTCCGGCGCCTGGGCGTCGAGGAGCAGCACGAGATCGTATGTGGGCGATGGCTGGGCCACGGGCGGCCGACGATGATACCGGCTGAGGTTCAACCGGGACGATCATCCTCGAGGGTGTGCCGCATGCGGCACACCCCGGGGCCGCACATGTGCGGCCCCGCGACCGGCGCATGCGCCGGTCGAACAGCCAAGAGAGCAAGGCTCTAGCCGGTCAGGCCCTTGGCGCGGATGTCCGCGAGCTGCTCGTCGATCCAGTCGCCGGGGTCGCGGGAGGTGACGATGTCCACGAGGCCCTGCGCCCGGCGGGAGCGCTCCTCGGGGGCCATGGTGAGGGCGGCGTAGATGGAGTCGGCGAGCTCCTGGATGTCGAAGGGGTTCACGGAGAGGGCGAACTCTGCGAGCTCCTCGTGGGCGCCGGTGTTCTCGGAGAGGATCGACACGCCCTCCCGCTCGTTGACGATGGGCCCCTCCTTGGCCACCAGGTTCATGCCGTCGAACATGGCGTTCACGAGCAGCACGTCGTAGTGCTTGTAGGCGGCCATCGCCTCCTCGAGGTCGTCTCGGAGCTTGAGCTGGATGGGCATCCAGTCGGGGGTGCCGTGGCGGTGGTTCACGACCGCCACCAGCGCCTCGATGCGCTCCAGGTACTCGGCGTACTGGGGCACGTCGGTGCGGGAGGGCATCATCTGGGCCATGAAGGTGACCCGCTCTGAGAACTCGGGGTGCTGCTCGAGGAACAGGTCGAAGGCGGAGAACCCCCGGAGCACGTTCTTCGACAGGTCGGCCCGGTCCACCCGCAGGATCAGGAAATCCCGCCGGCGGCGCATCAGCTCGGCCTCGAACTCAGCCACCCGCTGCGCCTGGGCGATGCGACGGGTGGCGCGGTGGTCGATGGGCAGGGGGTAGGCCCTCACCCACACCTCCCGGTCGCGGTAGCGCACGATGCCCCGCTCGAAGTCCACCTCGAGGTCCATCAGGTCGCGGCAGCACTGCAGGAAGTTGCGCCGGTAGGAGCGCGTGTGAAAGCCCACGATGTCGTTCGCCAGCAGGCCCGAGAAGATCTCCTCCCTGATCCACGTGGGCAGCACCCGCCAGGCGTCGGACTGGGTCCAGGGGATGTGGATGAAGTGGTGCAGGAAGGCGTCGGGTCGCGCTTTTCGCACCAGGTCGGGAAGCGTGTAGAGGTGGTAGTCGTGGACCATCACCACCGGCTCGGAGGCCCCCTCGATCTCCTCCACCACCGCCCGCGCGAGGTCCTCGTTGACGGCGTTGTAGCCGAACTCGAACGCCTCGATCTCCTCTCGGCGGATGTCCGGCGCGTTGGAGAGGTCCCACAGGTAGTGCTGGATGAACCACAGCATGGGGTTTGCGATCACGTTGTAGAAGCGGTCATACGCCTCCGGGTCGCTCACCACCAGCCGCACTTCGAACTCCCCGCCGCCGGGGGAGGTCACGGGGAAGGCCCGGCCTCCGTTCGCCTGGGAGGCGTCCGCGTCGGCGTCCGTCATCGCGGAGGCGATCCAGATGGCGTCCCGGTGGGAGGCCAGCCCCGTGAGGGCCGTCACGAGTCCGCCGGAGCCCCGCTGCACGACGCCGCCCTCGTGGAAGGTCACCGGGCCCCGGTTGGACACCAGCAGCAGCGGCGGGCGGCTCACGACTGGGCGAGCTCCCGGAAGATCTTCAGGTAGTCGCGCAGGTAGCGGGGGGTGAGGAAGTGGGTGCGCACGTACTCCTTGCCGCGTCGCCCCAGGAACTTGCCCAGGGAGGGGTTCTGCAGGATCTCCAGGGCTCGCTGGGCGCACTCCTCCACGTTGGACACCAGGAAGCCGGTGACGTCGTCCTCGATCTGCAGGGGGATGCCCCCCACGCTGCCGCCGATCATCGGCCGGCCCTTCCAGATGGCCTCCGACACCGTCAGCCCGAAGCCCTCCCGGATCGACTTCTGCACCACCACGTCGGCGTGGCTCTGGAAGGCGTTCACCTCGATGGCGCCCACGTTGTTGAAGTTGTTGAGGATGTGTATGTCCGGGTCGCCGTCCGCGTGGGCGATGGTGGCGTTGAAGAAGTCCCATCCCTCCGGGTCGTCGCTGGCCATGGAGCCCACGAGCGCCAGCTGCACGTCGGGGAGCGTCTGCTTGACCTGCCGGTAGGCGTCGATCACCCCCAGGGGGTCCTTCCAGGGGTCGAACCGGGACACCTGGCAGATCAGCGGCCGGTCCACGTCGATGCCGAACTGGCCGCACACGAAGGTGGCGTCCTCGGGCGAGAGCGCCATGTTCTTGGGCGTCAGCGGGTCGATCGCCGGCGGCACCACGTTCACGTGCCCTCTCATCCCCGCCGGCACGTACTCCGCCATGTGGAACAGCGACTCCGGGTAGTCGGCGATATAGGGCAGCAGCCGGGCGATCGTCTGCTCGTTGGGGGTGGAGAGGTCGATGTGACAGCGCCACACCCAGCCCGCCGCCTTCTCCGGCACCAGCTTGTACAGGGCCGCCGGCTGGGGGTCGTGCACGAGGCACACGTCCCACCCGCCGGCGAGCTCCCGAGCGTTCATCTCGTTGTAGCGCTCCCACGTGGCCCACTGCTCCCCGTCGAGGTCCAGCGGCGCCCCCTGGAGGGCGTTGTGCATCAGCTTGGTGGCGTTGAAGAACTCCTCCCGCCCGTAGATCACCTGCCACTCGCAGTCCAGGCCCACGTCCCGCATCAGGGGCACGAGCGTGTAGAGGATCTCCGACACCCCCCCGCCGAAGGCCGTGGCCGAGACGTGCACCACCCGCTGGCCCTTGAGCGGCTCGGCCAGCGTGCGGATCTCCTCGA
>DATJMB010000213.1:0-4955 GCA_035508995.1 Solirubrobacteraceae bacterium
TCGACGGCCCGTGCCGTCCGCTCACCACCTCGTTCGGCGGGTACGACGCCGAGAGCTCGAGATGCCCGTCCACCACCTCCACCTCCAGCTCCGTCCCCGGTGAGAGCCCCAGCGCGTCCCGCATGTGCTTGGGCACCACCACCCTGCCCGCCCCGTCTATTGGCACGTGCATGGTACGAGGATACCAGATGGATGGTATCTTTTGCCGCGTCGCCTGCGGGGACTGTCCCAGGCCGGCGGCTGACACGCAGCTTTCGCCCGCGACGAGCGGCGTCCCTGGCCGTCGTTGACGCCCGCCCCCGAGGCGCGTCAGAATCGGGCTGGTTCCGCGGCTCAGGCCGCCTGGAGGCGCGACGCATTCCGGAGCCTGTCGATCCGCAGCTCCGTGGGCGGGTGGTCGTGCTCGGTGAGCCAGACGAAGGGGCGAGGATGATCGTGGATGAGGGCGTGCTCCTCCAGGAAGTCGGCCAGGTCGTCGCCTTGCCGCAGGTGGGCCGCATACCGATCGGCGAGGTACTCCCGCTCGCGCCAGTGACTGCCCCAGAGCGGCGAGGTCAGGCGCAGTCCCAAGCCGCCCCTGGCGAAGCGCGCGACCTTGCGCAGCATCCAGAGCATGGCGCCCATGAGGGTGACCGTGAGCAGCACTCGGTCGTCGGCGAGCACCACCGTGCGCTCACGTCTCTCGCCATGTGGTTCGCTCGGCTGCTCCTTCCCGCGCTCGTCGCGCAGCTGGATGAGAAGGCGCTCGAGCGCCGCCGCGAGCTTGCCATCGCCGCTTGCGAGATGCCCGAGCTCGTGTCCCAGCACCGCCGCGAGACCATCGCTCTCCAGCAGCCCCCGCGAGAGCATCAGCGTGTCCCCGCACACCGCCGCCTCGGGGTGGGGGGTGTCGAGCACGAACCAGCTACCCGGCTCCCGCACCGGCACGCGGGCGCAGCTCCGCAGGAGCGCGAGCGCGTCCCGGTAGGCGACCCGCTCTCGCTCGGATGGCTCCCGCCCGCCGAGCCTCTGCCGCCGCCACCAGCCCCCGCCGAACGGCGTCACCAGCGCCAGCAGCGACCAGGCCGTTGGGATGAACGCGATGTAGGAGATGCTCAACGCTCCAGCGTTGGAGTGGTGCAGCGCCAGCAGCAGCAGCGACGCGGCGAGGAACGTCAACAGCCAGCGCGTGAAGATCACCGGCAGTTCGAGCACCAGCGTGAGCGCGTAGAGGGCTCGGGCGGGGAGGGTGGCTGGCAGCTGGCGAAATCGGTGGAGCGGGACGTCGGGGGCGTAGGCCACGAGAGATCTTCCTTTCTCGGCATGGATGGTCCGTGCCTCTTGTTCCGACGTTCCCCTGCGACCGGGACGCCGTTCTGCTCGCGTCTCGAGGGCAGAGCCCCGCTTGTCTCTTCTCTTCCCGCATGGAGGAGACGTTACGGCCGACCGCATGTCGGCCGCGTCCGCTAGCGTGATCGTCATGGGCACAGACATCGAGCGCGCCGCACGAAGACTGGCCGAGACGGCAGGCTCACCGGTGCGGGTGATCCTGTTCGGCTCCCACGCTCGTGATGAAGCTGGCCCCGAGAGTGATCTCGACTTTCTCGTGATCGAGCCAGACGTGCCCGACCGACATGCAGAGATGGTGCGCCTGCGCGGTGCTCTGCATGACCTGCGCAGGCCGATCGATGTGCTCGTCTACAGCGAGGCGCAGGTCGAGGAGTGGGGCGATGCGCCGGGAACCGCGTTGCACGCCGCCCTCTCCGAGGGCCGGGTACTTGTCGAAGCGTGACGAGCACGACGTGGCTGAGGCCCTGCTCGCCAAGGCCGGTGGCGACGAGGCGGGGCTCCGTGTCCTCCTCGACCATCCCGATATCCCCGATCACGTACCCGGCTTCCTCGCGCAACAGGCGATCGAGAAGTCCCTCAAGGCGGTCCTGACCGCGCGCACGGTGCCGTACGAGCGAAGTCATGACATCGACTACCTGTGCGGCTTGATCGAAGGGACGGGGCTTCAGCTCACGAACGATCTGCGCGAGGCCATAGCACTGACACCGTGGGCTGTCGAGTACCGCTACGCCGATCCCGTCGAAGCGGCCCCGCTCGACCGGCCACAGGCACTGGCGGTCGTCGAGGCCGTGCGCAAGTGGGCGGCCGCCACGATTGCCGCGTCGCATCATCCTGTGGAAGGTGCATAGCCGGAGCAGATCAAGGGTCGCGACATGGGCCGGTCTCAGAAAGGGAGTGGCTTGGGTGAGGCTCCGAGTGTCGTCGTGGGCGAACGCCGGGGAGCGGACGCCGGCAGCTCGCCGTGGAGGTTGGGCGCTTGCAGGATTTGGCCGCGCATCGCCCGGCCGTGGCTGATGAGGTAGGCCTGTCCCGGTGGCAGCCTCCGGACGTCGTTGGCGTCGATCTTGGGCCGCTCCCGCAGCTGCGTCGTGCCCTCCCTGCTCACTCCGTCCGAGGTGTACCGCGGCGAATACTCGATCCGCCTGCGCGTCCCCGCCAGGCCCACGATCTCCTCCGGCGTGTTCACCCGGTGGCAGATCACCGTCTCCACGCTGCCGAGGATCCTCGCCACCTCCGCCTGACTGCCCATGCCCTGCACCACCTGCGGCGCCAGCACCAGCCCAGTGCGAAAGCCCCGCGCCTGCTCCACCCGCGCCGCCATGCTCGTGCTTCCCGCCAGCGCCCCGAACTCGTCCACGATCAGCACACACAGTCGCTCTCTGGTCTTACGCGCCGTGAAGTAGTGCCCGAAGTCCTCGAACAGCAGCCGCGCCAGCCCGCTCGTCTCCTCTCGCAGCGCCAGGCTGTCGAGCAGCAGGTACCCCGCCGTCGTGTCCTCCCACGCCCAGTCCCCGTCCAGCGCCCCCCGCGTCTGCCCGAAGAACGCCTCGTAGCGCAGCCGCACCTGTTTGACCTGTGTCGCGCTGAGCGTCTCGAGCGCGCTCGAGTCCCCGTGCGCCCGTCGCAGCGCCCGGTGCTCCATCCGCTCTAGCACACTCTCCGAAGACCGCGGCGGCCCGTCTGGGTGCTCGCACACCAGCCGCACCACGTTCCTGGCGATATCCCCGTACCACGCCGCCGGCCCCTGCCTCACGTGCTCCACGATCTCCATCAGCCGTCCCTGGATCTCGTGCCCCGCTCCCCGCCAGCCGTCGAACGCCTCATTCGGGAACACCCTCGCCCGCCGCCCCGCGTCCGCCATCAGCCCCACGAACCTCCTCGCCGTGTCCCGGTCTCCCTTCCCGTCCAGGTAGAACACCTGCCCCTCCCCGCTCCTGGCCAGCGTCCACGCCAGCCGCAGCAGCGTCTCCGTCTTCCCCGACCCCGTCGCGCCGCACACGAGCACGTGCCGGCACAACCGCTCCGCCGAGAGCACCACCAGCGCCCCGTCCAGCGCCAGCGCCCGCTCGCCGCCGAGCCACCGCGCCAGCACCATTCCCCGCTCGTCGTCCCTCACCGCCGGTCCTCCTGCGCCGCCTCGCTCGGCAGCCCCCGCACCTGCAGCGTCGGCCACTGTCCGCTGAGCCTGTACCGCAGCAGCCGCCAGTACGTCTGCCTCGCGCAGAAGTACACCACCGCGTCGAACCTGCTCGTCAGCTCATCCACGATCGCCGTCGTCTGCGCCCGGCTCTTGAGGTGCAGCTCCACCTCGATCGCCACCCGCCGCCCGTCCGTCACCACCACCCCGTCCGGCAGGTGCTCCCCCCGCTGCCGCTCCCGCCAGAGCTTGCGTTCGCAGATCCACTCGCTCTCCGGCGCCATCCGCTGGATGTGCAGCCGCACCTCGTTGATCTCTCCCACGTGCGCCAACATCCACGGCCTCCCACGCCAGAGCTTGAACCCCGACCCCGCCAGTCGCAGCCCCCGCCTGGTCGCGAACACCCACGCCGGCTCCCCCACCAGCAGCTCCGAGATCTCCGCCAGCCCCGCCTCGCACATCCCCGCCACCGTCCTCAGCGCCCTCTGCCCATCGCACTCCAGCACCGCCTCCAGCTGGTCGATCCGCGCCGCCTTCTGTTCGCCCAGCCAGTGCAGCAGGCGCCGCTCGTCCGCGCCGAGCACCGGGTCGATTTGAGACGAGGTCGTCACTCCTCACCGATCGTCGGCTCAGCAGGGGCGGTTGTCAAGCAAGCTGGCGCGTTTGCGCTGGTGGGATCTCCAGGTGGGGCAGATCGCTTCGCGTGGGACGGGCGCAGTCGAAAGAGGACATCGCCGGCTGCGCGCCGAGCAGGAGCTCCCCGAGCGGGTCCGCCCGAGGCGCTTGAGCGAGGATGGCTGAGCAGCCGTAAACGTGGGCCCTGAGATCGGCCCACAGGCCCTTACATGTAACACTCAGGCATCCAACCCACCGAGGCGCCAGGCGCCCAACCCACCAAGGCCCGTGGGCAACCCGTGGGAAGGCCCGCGAGAACGCTGCTGTTACAGGCTCAGAGTGGTGGGCAGTGTCTGTGTGAGACGGGGGTCACCGGCGCGGGAGACGCCGGTGGTGTGGCGGGTGTGGCGCGCACGGGTGGCCGTGCGGCCGTCGATCGCCTTGATCTGCGTGATTCCCTCCATGGCTCCCTCGCTGCTTCCCTCCACGATCCCTCTCCTTCAGGCTTCCCCGCCTGCGAAATCATCCCCGATCTCGTGGGAAAAATGAGACCACATCCGTCTTCTCTTGTCAAGACCCGGTCGTCTCACCCACCACGGATGGGAGGGAAACGCTAGCAAGCACGGGCGTTTCGCGCAGCGAGCGTACGCAGTGGTCATGCCTGTGGGGCGAGTGACCCCCGTCTCACACATACTGCGGCGCCCGCCGCGCCCGAGGGTGGTCGTGGCGATGACTTTGCGGGCGATCTCGACGCGTTCGAGCGGGCGCTGGGGCGTCTGTCGCTGAGTGTGGACGACGCGGCGCGGGGGCATGGTGACTGGCTCTCGCGGGTGCGGGCGGGGCTGGTGGCGTTCCTCGGTTTCCTCGATGATGA
>DATJMB010000214.1:0-4935 GCA_035508995.1 Solirubrobacteraceae bacterium
TCTTCGCCCTCGCCGGCCTCCGCCCGCTTGACGGGGCCGTAGCGGGCCAGCTCGCCGAGCACCCGTTCGCCGATCGCCGTCGAGCCCACGGTGTAGATGGTGGGCCTGTGCAGCTGTGTGAGCTCCGCGGCGGTGGCCGCCGGGATGGAGCCGCGGGTGACGAACAGGATCGGCGCGCCGCTCTCGGCGGCCAGGCCGGCGGCGGGCATCGCGAGCGCGGGCGGCCCGTCGAGAGCCACCACGATCGCCTGGTGGGGGCTCGTGCCCCGCACCACCGTGAGCAGCTGCGCCACCGAGGCCGCCAGGGAGGCCGGTTCGCCAATGCTGGTGCCCCGCGCCTGATAGCCGGCGGGCGCTTCGATCGCTGCTCCCAGCAGCACCACCTGGGCGCCGCCGAGGGCGCTGGCGCCACCGGGGCGCAGGGCAGCGAGGGCCTGCAGGCTCGCGGCCGGCAGCCGGGGCCCCTGGGCGTAGAGCAGGGGCGCTCCGAGCGGCGCGCTCGCCAGCGCGGAGGCGGCCAGCGCGGCGGGCCAGTCGCCGAAGTCGGCCACAGCCACCACATGGGGGCGGCTGGCGGGGGTCAGTCCCGGATAGGCGGCCCGGGCCACCGCCGCGGCGTTGGCGATCGGGCTCGCGCCGCCCAGGCGAGTGGTGTTGCGGGTGGCCGTGGCCGACACGCCTCCCCCGCCGGTGTGAATCACGACCGTTTCGACGCCGCCGGCGCTCGGCTGGCTCGTGCCCGACTTGCCGCAGCCGGCGAGCGCGCAAATGGCCGCGACGGCGCCGAGCAGGGCCGCCGCGAGCCGTGGGTGGCGCCATCGGGCCGCGAGCATGGCCGCAGACACTAGCGCTCGTATACTCGCCCGCCGTGGCCGCTTCGCCCTCCTATGAGCAGCGCGACCAGCCTCCCGGGGTGCCGCCGCTGGCGCTCACGGGCGAGCGCACGCTGCCCGACGTGCCAGCCGAGAACTACTGGTTTCGCCGTCATCTGGCGGTGTACGAGTGGATCGCGCGGCGGGTGGCGGGAGAGCGGGTGCTGGACATGGCCTGCGGGGAGGGCTACGGCGCGGATCTGCTCGCGGGGGTGGCCGCGGAGGTGGTCGGGATCGACGCCAACCCCGAGGCCCACGAGCACGCGCGGCTGCGCTACCGGCGGGCGAACCTGCGCTTCGAGCGAGACCTGATCGAGACCTTCTCCGAGCGGGCCGACAGCGTGGTGTTCCTGCAGACGGTGGAGCACGTGGGCGACGCGGGGGCGGTGCTGGGCCATTTCGGCTCGCTGGTGGGCGGCGAGGGGCGGGTGTTCGTCTCCACGCCCAACGTGCTCACGCTCGCGCCCGAGGGGGCGGAGCGCTCGGACAACCCCTGGCACGTGCACGAGTACCGGCCGGAAGAGTTCGCGGAGCTCTGCCAGGGTGTGTTCTCCTCGGTGGAGCTCTACGGGCTCTACCACGCGCGCAAGCTGCGCCTGCACGAGCTGGCGCTGCGGGCCGGCTGGGACTCCGCGCACCGGGCGCTGGGGCTCACGGACGCCTTCTACGAGCGCTTCACGCCGGCGATCTGCACGGCGGACTTCAAGCTGATCGGAGCGGCGCGGGCGGACCTCGACCGGGCGCTGGACCTGCTCGCCGTCTGCCGCCCGTGAGCGACGCGGGCACGGGCGCCCAGGCGTCGCCGGCGCGTCCAGCGCTCAGCGGGCGCGAGCGCGGGGCGCTGGCGCTCGTGCTGCACACCCACATGCCCTACGTGGAGGGCTTTGGCACCTGGCCCTTCGGCGAGGAGTGGCTGTGGGAGGCGATCGCCGGCTGCTACCTGCCGCTGCTCGATCTGCTGGATGAGAGCGGGGCGCCGGTGACGCTGTCGCTCACGCCGGTGCTCGCGGACCAGCTCGGCGCGAGCTCCGTCGCGGCGCGCTTCGCGCGGTTCGTGGGCGAGACCAGGAGCTTCACCCACGGCGAGGACGCCGCGGGGCTGCGCTCCGGCGGCCACCACGATCTGGCGGCGGAGCTCGAGCGGGCCTTCAGGGAGGACTACGAGCGCCCCCTGGAGCGCTTCGCGGCGCGGGGCGGGGATCTGCTCGGGGCGTTCGCGCCCCACGCGGCGTGGACCTCCTGCGCCACCCACGCGGTGCTGCCGCTGCTGGCCAGCGACGCGTGCGTGCGCCTGCAGCTGCACGCCGGCGTGGCCTCCCACCTGGCGCGCTTCGGGGAGGGCTGGCGGGGGGGATTGTGGCTGCCGGAGTGCGCGCACACGCCCGCCCTGGAGTCGCTGCTGGCGGGAGCGGGGGCGCGGGCCACGTGCGTGGAGCTCACCAGCCGCCTCGGCCTCGGCGCGCGGGCGCACCTGCGTCCGCTGCTATCGGAGGCGGGGGTGGTGCTGTTCCCGGTGGACCGGGCGACGATCTCGCTGGTGTGGAGCGCCGGCGGCTACCCCGCCGACGAGCTCTACCGCGACTATCACCGTCACACGATTCACCACCACAACCCGTGGTGCAACGGCGGCGGCCCCTACGACTTCGAGCTCGCGCGGGCGCGGGCGGCGGAGCACGCGGCGGACTTCGTGGGACGGGTGCGCGAGCGCCTCGCGCGCGACGGGGAGGGGCTGCCGGGCGGAGGGCTGGTGGTGTGCGCCCTGGACACGGAGCTGCTCGGGCACTGGTGGTATGAGGGCCTCGCCTGGCTGCGGGCGGTGTTCGCGGAGTGCGCCCGCCAGGGGCTCGAGCTGGTGGGGCTCGACGACGCGCTCGAGCGCTTCGCGCCGGCGCCGCTGCGGGAGCTGGCGCCGGCCGCCTGGCCGGCGAGCAGCTGGGGCACGGACAACGACCTCTCCACCTGGTCGGGCCCGGCGGTGGCGGAGCTGGCGTTCGCCACACGCGACGCCGAGCTGCGCGCGCTTGCGGCCGCCCAAAGGGGCGAGGTGGGGAGGGCGGCGGCGCGGGAGCTGCTCGCGCTGCAGGCCAGCGACTGGACCTTCATGGTCTCCCGGGGCGTGGCGGTGCCCTACGCGCGGGAGCGCTTCGAGGGACACCGCCAGGCGCTCGAGGAGGCCCTTGCGCAGGGCTTGCGGGCCGGCGAGGAGCGGTTGCGCGGGCTGGCGACACATGCCGACCCGGCGCTGCTGCTGGCGCCCTGAGCGACGCTACTCCCAGCGCAGCGACTCGGGCGCCTCGCGCATGCGGATCACGCGGGCGGGGACGCCACCGACGACGGCGTTCTCGGGCACGTCGGCGGTGACGACGGCGTTGGTGCCGATGACGCTGTTGTGGCCGACGGTGACGCCGCGCAGGACGCAGGCGCCGTAGCCGATCCAGACGTTGGCGCCGACGTCGACGTCGCGCTTGTAGATGCCCTGCAGGCGGATGGGGCGCTCGACCACGACGACGCCGTGGTCGAAGTCGATCAGCATCACGCGGTCGGCGACGATGCACTCGCGGCCGATGGCGATGTGCTGGTAGGCGGAGATGGTGCACTCCTGGCCCATCACCGTCTTGGCGCCGATGCTCACCTCGCCCTCGTGAACGCGGATCTTGCTGGCGTGGCCGATCCACGCCCAGCGGCCGATGCGCAGGGTGGCGTGGGGACCGATCTCGAGCTTGACGCCGGGGCAGATGAAGCAGATGCCGTCGGTCTGCAGGCGGGAGCCGTGGCGGAGCTTCAGCCGGGCCAGGCGGGCGAGCAGGCGGGCGTAGCGGAGGTTGAGCATGCGATTGGCGCGCATGAAGGCGAGCAGCCGCAGGCAGCCGCCCAGAGGGCCGGTCGGGGGACGGCGTGTCGAGGCGGCGGGCGGGCGCGGCGGGGAGCTCACGGGCGGGCATCCTAGATACTTCCGCGCAGATGGCCTCCGACCTCAGCCAACGTCTGCTAGCGGGCGACCGGCGTGCGCTCGCGCGAGGGATCTCGCTGGTGGAGGACGACCGGCCCGAGGGGTGGGGGCTCGTGCGGGAGGTCTATCCCCACACGGGGCAGGCGGCGGTGGTGGGCTTCACGGGTCCGCCGGGGGTGGGGAAGTCGACGCTGATCGGAGCTCTCACGAAGGCGCGGCGCGAGGGGGGGCGGAGCGTGGGGGTGCTCTCGATCGATCCCTCCTCGCCCTTCACCCAGGGGGCGCTGCTCGGCGACCGGATCCGGCTCTCGGAGCACTTCCTGGACCCGGGGGTGTTCATCCGCTCGATGGCCAACCGAGGCGCTCTCGGGGGGCTCTCGGAGGCGGCGCTGCAGGCGGCGCTGCTGCTGGACGCGGCGGGGCGAGAGGACGTGTTCGTGGAGACCGTGGGGGTGGGGCAGGCGGAGATCGACATCATCGACCACGCGGACACGATCGTGCTCGTGCTGATGCCCGGCTCAGGGGACTCGATCCAGGCGCTGAAGGCGGGGGTGATGGAGATCCCGGACGTGATCGTGGTGAACAAGGCGGAGAATCCGCTCACGGACACGATGGTGCGGGAGATCCGGGGGGTGCTCTCGCTGGCGAATCTCGACCGCTCAGAGCAGGAGGCGGGGGCCGGCTGGCGGGTGCCGATCGTAAGGACGGAGGCGGCCCACGGGGAGGGCATCGAGGAGCTCGTGGAGAAGCTCGACGAGCACCGGGCTCACATCCTCGCGGGCGGCCAGCTGCAGGAGCGCCGGCGGCGGCACCTGCGCAACGAGGTGCTGGCGATCGCCACCGCGCGGCTGCGCAGGCGCCTGGAGGAGGAGCTCGGCGACGACGCCGAGTTCCAGCGGCTGCTCGAGGACGTGGTGGCGCGGCGATTGGATCCGGCCAGTGCGGCCACCACGCTGCTGCAGCGCAGCGAGGCGCTGAGCGATCCTCGGTCACCCGAGAGCGCTGGAGCGCCTGAGAGCGCCGGCGCCCCCGAGCAAGCGGCGGACGTGTAGGGTCGCGGGCGATGGCGAGAGTGGACTATCTGAAATGGGCGGATCGCAACTGGGGCCCGCT
>DATJMB010000215.1:0-5205 GCA_035508995.1 Solirubrobacteraceae bacterium
AAGCTCGACCCCTCCACCGGCACCCGCGTGGTCCTCGACGCCCACCGCGCCGACGCCGGCGGCCCCCAGGCCATCACCCTCGACATGGAGTTCGCCCAGGAGGGCGGCGAGGCGCCCACTCCCTATGAGGTGCTGCTGCTCGACGCCATGCAGGGCAACAGCGAGCGCTTCACCCGCCAGGACGGCATCGAAGAGACCTGGCGCGTGATGGAACCCCTGCTCCAGCATCCGGGCCCGGTGCACCCCTATGCGCCCGCCAGCTGGGGCCCTCCGGAGGGCGAGAAGCTCGTCGCCGGCTACGGCGGCTGGCACGGCCCGTGGATCGCCCAGTGAGTCACTCCAAGCCCCAGAGCGCCGCCGCGCCCTCGCCGTTCCCGCCGATCGCCGACTACGCTTTCCTCTCCAACTGCCACACCGGCGCTCTCGTCGCCCCCGATGGCGCCATCGACTGGCTCTGCGTGCCCCGCTTCGACGCCCCCAGCGTCTTCGGCACCCTGCTGGACCGCGAGGCCGGCGCCTTTCGCTTCGCCCCCTTCGGCATCAACGTACCCGCCGCCCGTGCCTACGAGCCCGGCACCAACACCCTCCTCACCACCTGGACCACCCCCACCGGCTGGGTCGCCGTTCGCGACGCCCTCACCCTCGGCCCCCGCCGCGGCGAGGACACCGTCACCCCCCACACCCGGCCCCCCACCGACGAAGACGCCGAGCACGTCCTTGTCCGCGTCGCCGTCTGCCTGGACGGCCGCGTGGAGATGGAGCTCACCTGCGAACCCGTCTTCGACTACGGCCGCGTACCCGCCCAGTGGTCCGTCTCCCAGGACGGCCGCCGTGCCGACGCCTGCGGCGCCGACCTCACCGTTCGCCTCCAGACCGACATGGCCGTCGGCGTAGAGGGCGACTGGGTCCGCGCCCGCCACGAGCTGCGCCAGGGCGAGCAGGTCTTCTGCGCCCTCTCCTGGGCCGGCGACCTCGATGCTCCCGAAGACATCGACGACGCCAACGCCCGCCTCGCCTCCACCGGCCGCTACTGGCGCGACTGGCTCGGCCGTGCCCGCCTGCCCGACCACCGCTGGCGCGAGCACATCCAGCGCTCCGCCCTCACCATCAAGGGCCTCACCTACATGCCCACCGGCGCCACCGTCGCCGCCCTGACCACCTCCCTGCCCGAGACCCCCGGCGGCGAGCGCAACTGGGACTACCGCTACACCTGGCTGCGCGACTCCACCTTCACCCTCCAGGCCCTCCACTATCTCAACCTCGACTGGGAGGCCGAGGAGTTCATGCAGTTCGTCGCCGACCTCGAGTGCAACCCCGACGGCGCCCTGCAGATCATGTACGGCATCGACGGCCGCCGCGACCTCACCGAGTCCACCCGCGACGACCTCTCCGGCTATGCCGGCGCCCGCCCCGTCCGCGTCGGCAACGGCGCCTTCGACCAGCGCCAGAACGACGTCTACGGCGCCGCCCTGGACTCCATCCTGCTCCACACCCGCCGCAGCGAACGCCTCCCCCGCCGCCTGTGGCCGATCGTCGAGGCCCAGGCGCAGTGCGCCAAGAAGGTGTGGCAGGAACCCGACCAGGGCATCTGGGAGGCCCGCGGCGAGCCCCGTCACTACGTCTCCTCCAAGCTCATGTGCTGGGTCGCCATGGACCGCGCCGCCAAGCTCGCCGCCATGCGCGGCGACGACGCCCACCAGGCCGACTGGGCCAACACCGCCGATGAGATCCGCGCCGACATCCTCGCCCACGGCGTCAGGAAGGACGGCGTCCTGCGCCAGCACTACGACACCGACGCCCTCGACGCCTCCAACCTCCTCGCCGCCATCTTCGGCTTCCTCCCCGCCGACGACAAGCGCCTGCGCGCCAGCGTCATCGCCATCGCCGACGATCTCACCGAGGACGGCTTCGTCCTGCGCTACCGCACCGACGAGACCGACGACGGCATGTCCGGCAAGGAGGGCAGCTTCCTGATCTGCTCCTTCTGGCTCGTCTCCGCCCTCGCCGTCGTCGGCGAGGAGCAGCTCGCCCGCGACCTGATGGAACGCCTGCTCCGCGTCGCCTCCCCCCTCGGTCTCTACGCCGAGGAGTTCGACACCAGCACCGCCCGCCACCTCGGCAACTTCCCCCAGGCCTTCTCCCACCTCGCCCTCATCGAGGCCGCCGCCCGCATCATCCTGATCGAGCGTCTGCGCGAGGTCGGCGCGTAGGCGCCGCCTCCTCGTCCGCCACGATCAGCGCCCGCCTCGCCTCCACCCGCCCCGCCGGGATCGACGCGTCCCCCGCCAGCAGGCGCGCCAGGGCGTCGACCTTGTCCGCCCCCGTCACCAGCCACAGGATCGCCCTCGCCCGCCCCAGCACCGGGTAGGTGAGCGTCATCCGACGCCTTCCCTGGTAGAGCCCCGTCAGCGCCACCTCACGGTCCATCACCTCCAGCACCGGGTCCCCGGGGATCAGCGACGCCGTGTGCCCGTCGGGACCGAGCCCGAGGTGGATCAGATCCAAGCGCTCCGGCAGCTCCCGTCCGTAGGCCTTGGTCGCCCCCTCCAGGTCCTCCGCCTCCACCGGCATCGGGTGGATCTCCGCCGCCCCCCCCGCCGGCAGGCTCGCTTGCAGGTGCGTGAGGTTCCGGTCCGGGTCCCCCGCCGCCGCGATTCGCTCGTCCACCTGGAAGATCGCCGTCCGCTCCCAGGGCATCTCCTCGCTCGCCAGCGCCTTGAACATCGCCCACGGCGTGTGCCCGCCGCTGACCGCGAAGGTGAAGCGATCGTGGTCCTCCACCGCCTGGCGCGCGTGCTCCGCCACGTGTGCCGCCGCTCGCGCCGCCACCGCGGCGGCGTCGGGGAGAACTTCCAATTTTGGGGTGCCCGCGCGCGCGCGCGCGTACGCGCGCGGGTCCTCCGTTTTGGAAGGTTCCTCGCCGCCCCTCCTCGCCGCGCCCTCGTCTCTCACCTCCGCTCCCTCCCTCACGACGCCGGCTTCTCGTCGTGGCCGCCGAAGCCCTTGCGCATCGCCGACTGCACCCGGTCCGCGTAGTCGTTCAGGCCGCGCGAGGCGAACCGCGAGTACAGCGCCGTCGTGAGCACCGGCGCCGGCACTCCCTCCTCGATCGCCGCGATCGACGTCCACCGCCCCTCCCCGGAGTCCGACACCCGGCCCGCGAACTCCTCGAGCTTGGGCGAGGCCTGGAGCGCTTCCGCCGTCAGGTCCAGCAGCCACGAGCCCACCACGCTGCCCCGCCGCCACACCTCCGCCACGTCCGCGATGTCGATCTCGTACCGGTAGTACTCCGGGTGCTCCAGCGGGCTCGTCTCCGCGTCCTGCGCCTGCTTGTGCAGGCCCGCGTTGCCCGAATGGATGATCGACAGCCCCTCCGCGTACGCCGCCATCAACCCGTACTCGATGCCGTTGTGCACCATCTTCACGAAATGCCCCGCGCCGTTGGCCCCGCAGTGCAGGTACCCCTGCTCCGCCGCGCTTGGCGCGCCGCTGCGCCCCGGCGTCCGCGCCGCCGCCTCCGCCCCCGGCGCGATCGACGCGAACAGCGGCTCCAGCCGGGAAACCACCTCTTGCTCGCCGCCGATCATCAGGCAGTACCCCCGCTCCAGACCCCACACGCCGCCGCTGGTGCCGCAGTCCACGTGGTGGATGCCCCGCTCCCGCAGCTCTTCCGCGTGCCGGATGTCGTCGTGGTAGTGCGTGTTCCCCCCGTCGATGATCACGTCCCCCGGCTCCATCGCCTCCGCCAGCTGGCCGATCGTCTGGTCCGTGATCTCTCCCGCCGGCACCATCACCCACGCCGCCCGCGGCTTCTGGAGCTTGGCCACGAAATCCGCCATCGAGCTGGCGCCCTCGGCGCCGTCCGCCGCAAGCGCGCTGACCGCCTCGGCGCTCACGTCGTAGCCCACACACCGGTGCCCGTCCCTCATCAGCCGTCTGACGATGTTCGCTCCCATCCTTCCCAGTCCCACCATTCCCAGCTGCATCGGCGTGTCCGTGGCCATCTCCACTCCCAACCTCGTTTGTGTGTCGCTACCTTGTAGCGCAGTGGCGGCCGATCGGGACTTCACGGGGGCATCCGGCGCCGGGCGGCGGCGCCGGCTCGTGATCGTCGGCGGCGGCTTCGGCGGGCTCACCGCCGCGCGCGAGCTGCGCGGCGCCGACGTGGATGTCACCCTCGTGGACCCCAAGAGCCACCACCTCTTCCAGCCCCTCCTCTACCAGCTCGCATGCGGAGAGCTCTCCCCCGCCGAGTGCGCCTCCCCGATCCGCGCCGCCGTCAAGCAGGGCCCCAACGTCACCGTCCTGATGGCCAAGGCCACCGCCGTGGACGTGCAGAAGCGGGAGCTCACGCTCGATCGCGGCGAGCGCCTGCCCTACGACAGCCTCCTGCTCGCCTGCGGCGCCGAGACCTCCTACTTCGGCAACGACTCCTGGCAGCGGGTCTCCTACGGCCTGAAGACCCTCCAGGACGCCGTCGACCTGCGCAACCGCATCTACGCCGCCTTCGAGGAGGCCGAGCGCACCGAGGACCCCGACGCCCGCCGCCGCTGGCTCACCTTCGTGGTGATCGGTGGCGGTCCCACCGGCGTGGAGCTGGCGGGCGAGCTCGCCGCTGTGGCCCGCGAAACGATGAAGCGCTACTTCCGTCGCATCGACCCCCGTGAGGCCCGCGTGGTGCTGCTCGACGCGGGCGACCGCCTCGTGAGCTCCTTCGAGCAGAAGCTCTCCGCCTACATCCTCCGCTCCCTGGAGCGTCTCTCCGTGACCGTTCACTCCCGCGCCCGCGTCACCGCCATCGACGCCGGCGGCGTCACCTTCGAGCTCGATGCCAGCGAGCAGCGCATCGAAGCCCAGACCGTCGTGTGGGCCGCCGGCGTGTGCGCCGTGCCCTTCGCCGCGACCGTCGCCCAGGCCGCCGCGGTGGAGCACGACCGCGGTGGCCGCATCCCGATCCAGGACGACCTCTCCCTCGCCGGCCACCCCGAGATCTCCGCCATCGGCGACGCCAGCCACCTCCTCGGCCCCGACGGCCGTCCCCTGCCCGGCCTCGCCACCGTCGCCATCCAGCAGGCACGCCACTTCGCCGAGGGCATTCGCGCCGGCGCCCCCGGCGCCAGCGGCCCGTTTCGCTACTTCGACAAGGGCGCTCTCGCCGTCGTCGGCCGCGGCCGCGCCGTGTGCGAGATCCGCGGCCACTCCCTC
>DATJMB010000216.1:0-10047 GCA_035508995.1 Solirubrobacteraceae bacterium
TCCCTGCTCCCCCTGCCGCTGCTGGCGCTGGCGGGGGCGCTCGCGCTGCCCGCCCCGGCGCTGGCCTCCCACAGCCAGGCGGTCTACTTCGAGGGCTCCACCGACCTGCTGAGCGCCAAGACCCGCCCCCACGCCATCGCCCAGATGCAGGCTCTCGGCGTGAAAGCCCTGCGCGTGGAGCTCTCCTGGTTCGAAGTGGCTCCCGGCCAGAAGAGCGCCGCCAAGCCGAGCTTCGACGCCACCAACCCCGCCAACTACGCCTGGGGGGAATACGACGCCCTGATCGACGAAGCCCAGCGACTGCACTGGAAAGTGCTGCTCACGATCGTCCCCCCGGTGCCTCGGTGGGCCACCTCGAACAAGCAGTCCCCCTACGTGACGAGCCCCGACGACCGCGACTTTCAGGAATTCATGACCGCGGTGGCCCGCCACTACGCCGGGCGTGTGTCCCTCTTCTCGATCTGGAACGAGCCCAACCACCCAGCCTTCCTGCGCCCCCAATTCACCTCCCGCGGCCAGCCCGCCTCGCCGCGCATCTACCGGGGTCTCTACCAGGCCGGCTACGCGGGCCTCGTGGCCGGTGGCATCCCTCATCCCCAGGTGCTGATGGGCGAGACCGCGCCCTTCGGCTATGACACCGTGAACGTGCGCCGGGAAGGCGCCCGGGCGCTGCTCCACGACGTGGCCCCCCTGGCCTTCCTGCGTGGTGTGCTGTGCCTGAACGGCCACTACAGGAAATCCAGCACCTGCGGGCCCCTGCAGACGGCCGGCTACGCCCACCACGCCTACACCCTGCCGGCGGGCCCCTACTACAAGCCCCCCCAGGCCGACGACGTGACGATCGGCGTGCTCTCAAGGCTCACGGGGGCGCTCGACAAGGCGGCCCACGCGCATGCCATCCCCGCCCATCTGCCGGTGTACCTGACGGAGTTCGGCGTGCAGAGCGTGCCCAACCGCGAACTCGGGGTGTCGCTGGCCAAGCAGGCCCAGTTCGACGCCATCGACGAACACATCGCCTGGAGCAACCCCCGGGTGGCGGCCTTCTCGCAGTACCTGCTCGAGGACGACCCCCTCGGGGGGCGCGCGGGGTCGAGCGTGAACGGCGGCTTCGTCGGCTTCCAGTCGGGCCTGGAGACCGTGGCGGGCAAGGCCAAGCCGCTCTACTACAGCTGGCCGGTGCCCCTCACCGTCACCAAGCAGCACCACGGCTATCAGCTGTGGGGGCTCATCCGTCCCACCCTGGGGCCCACCAAGGCCACCATCCTCGTCAAGCGCCCCCATTCCCACTCCTACAGGGTGCTCAGGACCGTGTCCACCAACGGCCTCGGCTACTGGAGCCTGCGCTCCTCCACCCCCGGGGTGGCATGGCGGGTGCGCTGGAAGAGCCCCAAGGGCGTGAAGTACGAAGGCACCCCCATAGCGGCGTACTGACGATCCCCGTCTCGGGCGTCGCCCTACGATGGGATGGTGCCCGAGCTGCCCGAGGTGGAGATCACGGCTCGCCTGCTCGACGGCGCGCTGGCGGGCGCGGTGGTGGAGTCGGCCACCGCACCGGGCATCAACGCCCTGAAGACCTTCGACCCGCCCCTCTCGGCGCTCGCCGGGAGGACCGTCGCGGGGGTGCGGCGGCGGGGCAAGAACATCGTCGCGGACATCGCACCCGCGGACGAGGAGGGGGAGCGGCTGGCGCTGCTCATCCACCTGATGTCCGCCGGGCGGCTGCAGCTGTTCGACACCCGCGCGGGCCCCCGCGATCGCACCTCGCGGCTGCTGGTGGCGCTGGACGGCGGCCGGGAGCTGCGGCTGCGGGAGTTCGGCTCCAAGCAGGCCGCCTGGGTGAAGCTGCTGCGGGCGGGCGAGCTGGAGGCGGACGAGGCGCTCGCCAAGCTCGGCCCCGAGGCGTGGCCCGACCCGGGCTCTCCACAGCGGCTGCGGGAGCTGCTCAGCGCCCCCCGGCCCCTGCACACCGTCCTGCGCGACCAGCGCACGATCGCCGGCATCGGACGCTCGTGGGCCGATGAGATCCTCTGGCGGGCGAGGCTCTCCCCCTACAAGCGCGGCTCAGAGCTCGACGATGAGGAGGCCGGCCGCCTGCGGGATGCGATCGTCGAGACCCTCGCGGACGCCATCGCCCACTACGAGCAGGTCATCTCCCTGCCGATCCCCGACAAGCTCCCCATGCCCCTGCAGGTGCACCGTCACGAGGGCGAGCCGTGCCCTCGCTGCGGGGAGACCCTGCGGGCGGTGCACTTCGAGGACTACACCATCGCCTACTGCCCCGCCTGCCAGACCGGCGGCCGGGTGCTCAAGGACCGGCGGCTCTCGCGGCTGTTGAAGTAGCCGCCATCTGGCTGTGCAGCCAGAGTAGACTCTCGGGCGTGGAGCCGAGCGGGGCGTTTCGGGCTGGGTCGGGCGAGCCGATGGTGCTCGTGCACGGCTTCTCCGGCGTGGCGAGCCTGTGGCGTCCGATCGTGGCGCCGCTGCAGGACTCCTTCGACATGCTGGGGGTGGCGCTCGCGGGCCACT
The DNA here is from genome assembly GCA_035508995.1 of Solirubrobacteraceae bacterium. Lineage (GTDB taxonomy): Bacteria > Actinomycetota > Thermoleophilia > Solirubrobacterales > Solirubrobacteraceae > Palsa-744. Next base: position 2,527 of record DATJMB010000216.1, read on the forward strand.
GGGGCGGCCAGCCGCTGCCGGCGGGCACTCCCGTGTCGGTGAACGCGCTGGTGGACGCGGTGGAGCGGGACATGGACGGCGCCGGCTTTGAGACGGCCCACATCGTGGGCAACTCCCTCGGCGGCTGGATCTCCCTCGAGCTCGCCCGGCGCGGGCGGGCCCGCTCGGTGGTTGCCCTCGCGCCCGCCGGAGGCTGGGAGAGGTCCTCGGCTGAGGAACGGCGCCTCGAGCGGCTGTTCACCCGCAGCCATCGCATGACGGGCCTCGCGCTCCCCTACGCGCCTCGCCTGGTGACCCGGCCACGGATGCGCCGGCTGATCCTCGGGCAGGCGATGGCGCGCGGCGAGCGCCTCAGCCCGGCCGCGGCGCTGGAGACGATCCGCGGCTCCTATGAGTGCCCGATCTACTTCGAACTGAAGGAGGCGGTCGAACGGGACGGCCCGCCGGACACCTTCGAGGGCATCTCCTGCCCCGTGCTGGTCGCCTGGGGCACCAAGGACAGGATCCTGCCGATGGACCGCTACTCGGGGCGCATACGCCGGATGGTGCCGGCGGCGCGCTGGCTCGAATTTCCGGGCCTCGGGCACGTGCCGATGGTGGACGATCCCGCGCTGATCGCCACCACGATCGCCGACTTCGTCGCTCAGGCTCAGGCCACGCAGACGATCCCCGCCTGATCGAGCCGGGCCGGCAGGCGCCCGCGGCCTACACGCTGTAGGAGTGGGCGCCCGCCCCCGCGAGCTTGCCGCCGTCCACGATCAGGTACTCCTCCCGGATCGGCCGCTGCTCGAACCAGCACTCGAGGATCTCCCGGGTGCCGGCCGCGTAGCGGGCCTGGGCGGAGAGGCTCGTTCCTGAGGTGTGGGGGGTCATGCCGTGGTGGGGCATGGTCCGCCAGGGATGGTCCCTGGGGGCGGGCTGGGGAAACCACACGTCGCCGGCGTATCCCGCCAGCTGGCCGCTCGCGCAGGCCCTGGCCACGGCGTCGCGATCGCAGATCTTGCCGCGGGCGGTGTTGATCAGGTAGGCGCCCCGCTTCATCTTCCCCAGCAGGCGATCGTCGAAGAGGTGCTCGGTCTCCGGGTGCAGGGGCGCGTTGATGGTGACCACGTCGCAGGCCGCCACCAGCGACTCCACGCTCTCGTGGAAGGTGACCCCCAGCTCCCGCTCGGTGTCGGGGTCGAGACGGTGGCGGTCGGTGTAGTGCAGGCCCACGTCGAAGGGCTTCAGCCGCCGCAGCACCGCCGAGCCGATCCGGCCGGCCGCCACGCTGCCCACCTGCATGCCCTCGAGGTCGTACTCCCTGGCGGCGCAGTCGGCGATGTTCCAGCCTCCCTGCACCACCACCTGGTAGGAGGGGATGTAGTTGCGCACCAGCCCCAGGATCATCATCACCACGTGCTCGGCCACGCTGATGCTGTTGCAGTAGGTCACCTCCGCCACCGTCACGCCCCGCTCGATCGCCGCCCCCAGGTCCACGTGGTCGGAGCCGATGCCCGCGGTGATGGCGAGCTTCAGCTTGTCCGCCTTGGCGATCCGCTCCGCCGTCAGGTAGGCCGGCCAGAAGGGCTGGGAGATCACGATCTCCGCGTCTGGAAGCTCCCGCTCGAAGGCGCAGTCGGGGCCGTCCTTGTCGGCGGTGATCACCAGCTCGTGGCCCGCCTGCGCCAGGTACTCCTTCAGGCCGAGCCCGCCGGAGACGCTGCCGAGGAGCTCGCCGGGCGTGAAGTCGATGGCCTTCGGCGTGGGCGTGCTCTGGCCGTCGGGGTAGCGCTCGATGCGGGGGATCTCATCGCGGGCGTAGCGCGGTGGAAACCCGTCCACCGGGTCGTCGTAGAGCACGCACAGCACCTTGGCCATCTCATCTCCCGTCCTCGCGGCTTGCCGGCCCGGCGCCTGGTGGCTCGCGCCCTGGGTGGGGCGAATCTTACGGCACCTCCGATTGGCCACGAATCCCACGCCCGCAGGTTCTATGAGCGGGCGCCCCCAGGGGGAACAGAGGCCTCGGGAAAGGTGCTGAGCGCCTACGCTTGAGGGCGTGGCCGCGCTGCTGGCATCGACGTCGATCGCGGAAAGCCTGACGTCGTTCTTCAACGCCGTCGGCCAGTTCTTCGCCGACCTGGCCGCCGTTCATTGGGGTGCTCTGGTGCTCGGCCTGGCCTTCTTCGGGCTCAATCTCGTGCTGCGCTCGCGCGCCTACTTCAACAGCCTGCGCGCTGCCTACCCGGCGGTGAGCTTCCAGTGGCGGCGGATCCTCGGCGCCTACGTGGCGGCGGTGGGCTTCAACAACGTGGTGCCCGCCCGCGGGGGGGACATCATCAAGCTGTTCCTCACCCGCTCCTCGATTCCCGGCTCGAGCTATCCCACGGTGGCCGCCGCCTTCTTCGTGGAGGCCATCTTCGACGTCTGCGTGGGCGTCTGCGTGCTGATCTTCGCCTTCACCCAGGGCGTTTTCCCCAAGCCACCGGACTTCTCCAAACTGAGCTCCTTCGACATCTCCTACCTGGCGGAGCACTTCCGCTTCACCCTCTTTCTCATCACCGCCCTGGCGATCGTCGGCCTGGTGGCGTTCGCGCTGCTCTCGGTGCGTCTGCGCGCCTTCTGGGCACGGGTGCGCCAGGGGGTGACGATCCTCTCCGACCGCAACCGCTACCTGCGCGAAGTGGCCGCCCTGCAGGCCTGCGGCTGGGTGTGCCGCTTCGCGGCCTTCTGGTTCCTGCTGGAAGCCTTCCGGGTGGGCGCCTCGGTGCAGAACGTGCTGCTCGTGTTCGCGGTCAACCAGGTCGCCGGCGCGGTGCCCTTCACGCCCGGCGGGGCGGGCGTTCAGCAGGCGCTGCTGGTGAAGGTCTTCGCCGCCTCAGCCCCCACCGCGGTGGTGGCCGCCTACTCCGTGGGCCAGCAGATCGCGATCGCCGTGTTCACCGCCGTGATCGGCCTGGCGGCGGTCATCTTCATCTTCCGCTTCCGCTCCTTCGGCGAGGTTATCCACGCCGGCCGCGCCTCACGCGAGGCCGAGCGGGCCGCCGAAGCGGGCGGCGGCGGAGAGTCGCCGGGCGGGCAGGACGAGGGCAGCGACCGGGACGTGCCCCTGCTCGCGGAGGCCCCTACTGCAGTCCGGCGCGTGCCTCGCGCACGAGCGTGACCGCCTCGGGGAACACCCGGGCCATCACCGTGCGGATCTGATCGGCCTGCGCCTCGGCGTTTCCCTGCAGGTTCACGCGTTCGATCGCCGCCACCGTCATGTCCACGGCGAGCTTGATCGCGTTGTCCGCCCACGCCAGCCGCTGCTGTCCCTGCATCTGCTCGGCGAACTCCCCGAGCCTGCGCTGAAGCTCCTCCGGGTCGCCGAACAGATCGCCGAGGCCGCCGCTCTCCATGTGAGCATCATAGACTGACCGGCCCATGCCCAGCCCGAGCGAGATCCGCGACCACGTGGCCCGCGAGGCCGAGCGCCGCACGAAGCTTGCGGTGCCGTCCTTCGCGGGCGGCTTCCTCTACTTCATCAGCGCCATCATGGTCACCTCGACGCTGAGCTCGGCGCCGACGGTGGGCCTGATCCAGGGCCTCACGCCGGCCCTGCACGGCGAAGCCAACCCGGCGGTGAGCCCGCGGGCCAACGAGGTCAAATACATCAGCCAGCACGCCTTCGCCCTGATCGCCGCCAGCGCCGTGAAGGCGATCTCGCTGGTGGCCCTCACCTTCGTGCTCCTGCTGCTGCTCGACGCCGCCCGCTTCCGCCGGCCCGAGACCTGGCGCGCCGCCCGCCCGCTGGTGCTCATCGGCGGCTTTGGCCTCGCGCTGGTGACGCTCGTGCACCAGATCGTGGGGGCCGCGCGGGCGCACCAGTTCGCCACCGGCCACGACCTCTCGAGCCACGCCGTCGAAAAGGCCCTCACCCAGGGTCTCGTGAACGTGGGCAGCCAGTATCTCGACCTGCTCGCCGCCCTCGCCCTGATGGCGGGCATCATCGGGGTGTGCGTGAACGCCATGCGCGTGGGCCTGCTCACCCGCTGGATGGGCGTCATCGGGATCTTCACCGGGGTGCTCATCTTCCTGCCGATCGGCGGCGCCACCCTGGAAATCGTGCCCGCCTTCTGGATGCTCGCGATGGGCATCCTGTACATGGGTCGCTGGCCCAACGGCGACCCGCCCGCCTGGGCCGCGGGCGAGGCGCGGCCGTGGCCCACCGCCGCCGAGCGTCGCGCCGAACGCGAAGAGCAGTCCGGCGAGGGCAAGTCGGGCAACGGCAAGTCCGCCGGCGCGGACGTGGCGCCTGCCCCAGAGCCGGCGGTCGCCTCGACCGGCGGCTCCTCGCGCAAGCGCGGGCGCAAGCGCAAATAGGCTCCCGCGCTCGCTAAAGTCGGTCGGCGATGGCCAGCCAGGCGAACGGGGATGCAGGCGAGGCACTGGATCGCGAGCTCGCGGCGCTGCTCGAGGTCGATCGCTTCCCGCCGCCCGACCAGTTTCGGGAACAGGCGCTGCTGAGCGACCCCGCCGTGTACGAGCGGGCCGCCGCCGACCCGGAGGGCTGGTGGGAGGAGCAGGCGCAGCAGTTGCACTGGTTTCACCCCTGGGGCCGGGTGCTCGACGACAGCGAGCCGCCCTTCTGCAAGTGGTTCACCGGCGGCAGGCTCAACGTCTCCTACAACTGCCTGGACCGTCACGTGCTGGCCGGCAGGGGAGAGCGGGTGGCATTTCACTGGCGCGGCGAGGAGGGCCGGGAGCGGTCCATCACCTATGCGGAGCTGCTCGCCGAGGTGGAACGCTTCGCCGCTGCCCTGAAGGACCAGGGGGTGGGGCCGGGTGACGTGGTGGGCATCTACCTGCCGATGATCCCCGAGGTGGTGGTGGCGATGCTCGCCTGCGCCCGCATCGGCGCCCCGCACAACGTGGTCTTCGGCGGCTTCTCCGCGGAGGCGGTGCGGGAGCGCATGGAGTTCTCCCAGGCCAAGCTCCTGATCACCGTCGACGGGGCCGCCCGCAAGGGCAAGGTGGCGGCGGTCAAGGACAGAGTGGACGAGGTGATGGGCGACCTGAAGACGCTGGAGAAGATCGTGGTGGTGCGCAGCAAGGGCACGCCGTGTGAGATGAAGGCGGGCCGGGACGTCTTCTACGACGAGATCCTCGCCGCCGCCGATCCGCGCTGCCCCGCCGAGCCGCTCGATGCCGAGCATCCCCTGTTCATCCTCTACACCTCGGGCTCGACCGCCAAGCCCAAGGGCATCCTGCACACCACCGGCGGCTATCTGACGGGCGTCTCCGCCACCCACCGCTACGTCTTCGACCTGAAGGCCGAGCGCGACGTCTACTGGTGCGCCGCCGACGTGGGCTGGGTCACCGGCCACTCCTACATCGTCTACGGCCCCCTCTGCAACGGCGCCACCTCGGTGATGTGGGAGGGCGCCCCCGACTACCCCGACAAGGGCATCTGGTGGGAGATCGTGGAGCGCTACGGCGTGAGCATCCTCTACTGCGCCCCCACCGCCATCCGCGCCTGCATCAAGTGGGGCGAGCGGTGGCCCGCCCGTCACGATCTCTCCTCGCTGCGCCTGCTGGGGTCGGTGGGGGAGCCCATCAACCCCAAGGCCTGGCTCTGGTACCACAAGGTGATCGGCGGCGAACGGTGTCCGATCGTGGACACCTGGTGGCAGACCGAGACGGGCGCCATCATGATCGCCCCCCTGCCCGGCATCACCGCCACCAAGCCGGGCTCCGCCACCCAGCCCTTCCCCGGCGTCTTCGCCGAGGTGCTGGGAGAGTCCACCGGCGAGCCGATCGAGGAGGGCCAGGGACTGCTGGTGCTCACCCACCCGTGGCCCTCGATGCTGCGCACCCTCTACAAGGAGGACCAGCGCTTCCTGGACACCTACTTCGGGCGCTTCGGCAGCGAGACCTATCTCGTCGGCGACGCCGCCCGCCGGGACGCCGACGGCTACCTGTGGGTGATCGGCCGCATCGACGACGTCGTCAACGTCTCCGGCCACCGCCTCTCCACCGCCGAGGTGGAGTCCGCCATCGTGGCCCACCCCGACGTGGCCGAGGCCGCCGTGATCGGCCAGCACGACGAGGACACCGGCCAGGCAATCGTCGCCTTCGTCACCCTCCAGGGAGATCTCGAGGGAGACGCCGCCACGGTGGAGTCGATCCGCGAGACCGTCGCCGAGCGCATCGGCAAGTTCGCCCGCCCCCGGCGCATCATCTGGACCGAGGACCTCCCCAAGACCCGTTCGGGCAAGATCATGCGCCGTCTGCTCCGCGACATCGCCGAGGGCCGTGCCCTGGGCGACGTCACCACCCTGCGCGACCCCGCCGTCACCGAGCAGCTCAAGGAGCGCGTGGCGGAGATGCGGGCTCAGGAGGACTGAAGGCAGCTACCCCTCTAGGACGGCCAAGGCGCGCCGCTCGTTGGCCGTCCTAGACCTTGCGGTGCTCGGGCACCCATGAGCCGTCGTCCTGGCGGACGAAGTCCTGGAACAGGCCCGGCGCCTCGCGCTGCATCAGGCGGGCCATCTCGTCGAACACCAGCCGCAACTCCTCCTCGGCGCCGGGGGCGGTGCGCATCTCGATCACGTGTCGCAGCGTGCGCAGGTTGGCGCTCCAGACGATGTCCGTGGAGAGGCCGATCGGCGCCAGCCGGCGCAGCGCGGAGGTGACCTCCTTCTTGACGTGGAAGGGCACCCCCTCGGCGTCGATTCCCAGCTCGCCGGCGGCGCTGCGCTGGAACTCCTCGAGCTGCTCCACGATCGAGATCACCTGCTCGCGCACCGGCTCCAGCGCCGGCGGCACGCGAAAGCCGATGTCGGTGAGTCGCACGTAGCGTAGGCTCTCCTGGCTGAACGCCGAGCCCGCGCGATGCCGCACAAGCTCATGGGTCAGTACTCTCGAACAATTCCGAATCGCAAAACTATAGCTCGCGTGCTCGAGCACGCTGCCGTGGGCGGAGCGCAGGATGTTGGCGAAGTACTCCCGCTGGTCGGTGCGCACCTTCGTCACGTTCGGGTTCAGCCCCGGCTCCCAGCTGCGGTAGCAGGCCCTGCCGGCGAACTCCACCAGCAGCTCGCCCGCGTTGAGCTCTCCGCCCTCCCGGTCGGACTCCTCCAGCCGGCGCTCGAGCCACGACTCGCCGCCCACGCTTGCCAGGTAGCCGCGCATGCCCTCGAGGTCGATCGAGGGGCGGGCGAGAAGGTGGATGGTGGGGGTCGTCTCGTGCACCGGGCGCTCGATGGTAGGACGTGCTCCGGATGGCCGCATAGACTGCGGCGGCAGTGGGTAGCGACGGGACGATGACGCAGGCAGACGGGGCGGCGGGCGAGCCGAGCGTGATCGTGCGGGCGCAAGACCTCTCCAAGCGCTACGGCGAAGGGGAGGCGGCGGTGGACGCGCTGGTGGACGTCTCGGTGGCCTTCCCGGAGGGGCGGTTCGCGGCGATCATGGGGCCGTCGGGGTCGGGGAAGTCGACGCTGATGCACCTGCTGGCGGGCCTGGACCGGCCCACGGCGGGCACGGTGGAGCTCGGCGGGG
>DATJMB010000217.1:0-15084 GCA_035508995.1 Solirubrobacteraceae bacterium
GGTCGAAATCGCCACGCCGCTGCTTCCCGAACCGCTGACCGGCGCCGTCTACATCGCCACCCCCACCGGCGCCGAACCGTACCGTCTGCTCGTCCACGCCAGCGAGGGCTCGCTCGCCGTGAGCTTGAGCGGCCGGGTCGAAGCCGACCCCAACACCGGACAGCTGACGGCCGTGGTGGAGAACACCCTGCAGCTGCCCTTCAGCGACCTCGAGCTGCGCCTGTTCGGCGGTCCCAACGCCGTCCTCGCCAACCCGCCGGCCTGCGGCCCCGCCACCAGCGTGGCCAACCTCACGGCCCACCTCACCCCCGAGCTCGACGCCCACGCGGAAGCCTCTTCAACCTTCGACATCGACGACGACGGCAAGGGCGCCCCGTGCCCCAGCCCGAGCTTCACGCCCGCCTTCACCGCCGGCACCACCCCCGCCCTCGCCGGCCAGCCGGCGACCTTCTCCTTCGACCTCTCCCGGGAGGACGGCCAGCCCTACCTCTCCTCCTTCGCCGTTCGCCTCCCCCCCGGCCTCACCGGCCTGCTGAGCTCCCTCTCCCCCTGCCCCGAACCCCAGGCCGCCACCGGCGCCTGTTCCGCCTCCGCCCAGGTGGGAACCGCCACCGTCGCCGCCGGCGCGGGCGCCGACCCGCTGCAGGTCTCGGGACCCGTCTATCTCACCGGCCCCTACGAGGGCGCCCCCTTCGGCCTCGCGGCCGTCATCCACGCGGCCGCCGGACCCTTCGACCTCGGCACGATGGTGGTCCGCTCGCGCGTGCTCGTGGATCCCGCCGACCTCGCCCTCACCGTCGCGTCGGACCCGCTGCCCCAGATCATGGACGGCATCCCGCTGCGCCTGCAGGCGCTGCGAATCTCCCTCGATCGGCCCGGTTTCGTGATCGACCCCACGAGCTGCGCCCCCCGAGCGATCTCGGCCACCATCGCCGATCGGGAAGGCGCCCAGGCGCTCCTCTCGAGCCCCTTCCAGGTCAGCGGATGCGCCCGGCTGCGCTTCTCGCCCCGCCTCACCGCCGCGACCGAGGCTCACGGCACGAGCAAAGGCGACGGCGCGAGCCTCGCCCTGAAGATCCTCAGCCCGTCGCGCTCCACGGCCACCATGCGCTCGGTCATCGTCGAGCTTCCCGCCGCCCTGCGGCCCCGTCTGAGCACGATCCAGCATGCCTGCCTGTCCACGGGCGCCGCCATCTCGCCGAGCGCCTGTCCGCTCGAATCGCGCATCGGCGTGGCCACCGTGCGCACTCCCGTCCTCGCCGCTCCCCTCACCGGCGCCATCTACCTCGTCGCTCACGGCGGCGCCAATCTGCCCACCCTCGTGATGGCCCTCCAGGGCGACGGCGTCGCCGTGCAGCTGCCGGGCGTGCTCGCCATCTCCCGCCGCGGCGCCATCAGCGCCGCCTTTCGCGCCCTCCCCGACGCTCCCATCAGCGCCTTCGAACTGAGCCTCCCGCGGGGGCCCCACTCGATCCTCGGCGCCACCGCGAACCCCTGCGCGGGGGCGCTGAAGCTTCCCTACGAGCTCACCGACCAGGGCGGCGCCCGCATCGACGCCACCGCTCGCATAGCGGTCAGCGGCTGCCCGCGGGCCCAGGGCGCCCACCGGCCACGCCGGCGCAGATCGCGCCGATAGCCGCGCTGGAAGTGTTCGTTTTTGGGGTGCCCGCGCGCGCGTGCGCGCGCGCGCGCGGGGCGTCGTTTTCGCAAGCACTACACATGCGGCCCAGGCCCCGCCTCTCAGGCGCCGCGATCGGCCGCCAGATGCGCCGGAAAAGGCCTTCTGGTCGAACGCATGTTCCGTCTGTTACAAGCCGGATCGCCACAAAACCCCGCTCCGCAAGGGAATTCCGGCAAATGCGTAAACGAGGTGTAACAATCTCGGGACGCCGGTTTACAAACAGGTGTTCGCTGCTAAGCTCGCCTCAAGCGCGTCCAACCGAGCGCCACAGCGAGGCAAGGCAGCCCGAAACCGACGAGCTCAACGAGCGAAGGAGACCCTTCTTAGATGCCGCCAGCCGCAACCACAACCCCGAAAAACGCCAAAGCGCGTAAACCGGCAGCCAAAGCCACCGCCACCAAGGGCACGGCGAGCGCACGGCGCAACGGCGCGGCCCGCACCAGCGCGGTCGCGAGCAGCAACACCTCATACGCCGAGCGAGCGGTGCTGATCCCCGTGGGCGCCGCACTGATCGCGCGCGAGCGGGTCGTATCGACCGTCAACGACACCCTCTCCACCTACTCCAGCGGCACCAAGGCCCAGGCGCAGCTGCGGCGCTTCGAGCGGCGGGGCGAGACGGCGCGCAAGCGCATCGAGCGGGAGGTCCGCAAAGCGCGGGTGAGCGTCGAACGCGAGCTGCGCAAGCGCCGCCAGGACAGCGAAGAGCTCGCGGACCGGCTCCAGGACAGGATCCAGAGCCTGGTCTGAGCTGCCCTATCTTCTCCCGCTCCGGGCCCAGGAGAGCCCGGAGGCGCCGCCTCCCAGATGCGGCGCCGACGCCAGGGTGGCGATCGTCGGGAAGGTCTGCCGGCCCCATATCTCGCCGGTAGAAGGAGCACCCTCTCCTCCCTCGCCCCCGGGGCGGTTCCCCGCCGCCCCGGGGGTTTTTCGTGTCCCGGGCGCGTAGGGCGAGCTTCCCGGCGACGGACCCGCGAGGGCTTTCGCTCGCCGTTTGCCACAATGAGGCGGTGACCGACAGGGAGCAGATCACGGAGGCGCTGAGAAGCGTGATCGACCCCGAGCTCAAGCGCTCGATCGTGGAGCTCGACATGGTGCGCTCGATCGAGATCTCGGGCAACGGGGTGGTGGACGTGACCGTCTCGCTGACCACGCCAGGCTGCCCGATCAAGGGCCACTTCCAGAGCGCGGTGGCGAGCTCGGTGTCGGCGCTCGATGGGGTGACGCACGTGAACGTGTACTTCGACGTGCTCACCGACGCCCAGAAGGCGGCCCTGCAGCAGAAGCTCGGCCGGGGGAGCCTGCCCGACGGGACGCTCGCGCAGGTGGCGAACGTGATCTGCGTGGGCTCCGGCAAGGGGGGCGTGGGGAAGTCCACGCTCACGGCCAACCTCGCGGCGGCGCTCGCCGCGGAGGGCAAGCGGGTGGGGGTGCTGGACGCGGACGTGTGGGGCTACTCGATCCCGCGCATGCTCGGCCTCGGCGCCACCCGCCCGCCGGTGTCGGCGGAGCGCAAGATCGTGCCGCTCCAGGCCCACGGGGTGAAGGTGATGTCGATCGGCTTCTTCGTCGAGGAGGACGCGGCGGTGGTGTGGCGGGGGCCGATGCTGCACAAGGCGCTCACCCAGTTCCTGCAGGACGTGGACTGGGGGGGCCTCGATCACCTGCTGATCGACCTGCCGCCGGGCACGGGAGATGTCTCGATGACGCTCGCACAGCTGCTGCCCCAGGCGCGGTTCGCGATCGTCACGACGCCACAGCCGACGGCGCAGCGGGTGGCGAGGCGGGCGGCGGAGATGGCGCACAAGGTGTCGCTGGAGATCTGCGGGATCATCGAGAACATGTCCGGCTTCGTGACGCCCGCCGGGGAGCGCTTTCAGATCTTCGGGGAGGGAGGCGGCCAGGAGCTCGCGGACGAGCTCGACGTGCCGCTGCTGGGCAAGGTGCCGCTGACGATGCCCCTGCGCGAGCACGCAGACAACGGCGTGCCGCTGGTGCTCGAGGATCCAGACGATCCCGCCTCTCAGGCCATCCGCCAGGCCGCGCGCGGCCTTTTGGCGATCGCCGCGCCGCCGCCGCTGCCCGTGCTGGGAACGCTGCCCCTCGTGGAGGTCGGCGGCCCCGCCGCTCCCATCGCGGCGCAGGCGCCCGCGGGCGAGCGAAAACCGGCGGGCATGTCGCTGCCGATGGCTTAGCGGCGATCGGCCGGGCCTGGAGACAGCGGCCCGCGATCGCTTGACAAGCGCAACCCACTTGAGAGGATCGTCTCATGCCCGTAGAAGAGGGACAGCAGGAGCAGGAGCTGACGCAGGACGCCGCCCAGGAGGGCGAGCGGCCGGCGGCCGCGCTGGAGGGCGCGGAGGGGGAGCTCGAGCGCGACGCGCGGCGGGCCAAGCTCGAGCGGCTGCGCGCGGAAGGCATCGACCCCTACCCGGCGGTCACGCTGTGGGAGACGCGCACGCCGATCGCCCAGGTGCTCGCCGCCCACGATCCCGCCCAGCTCGGCCATGGAGAGCACGAGCAGCTGCGCTACCAGGTGGCGGGGAGGCTGGTGGCGCGGCGGGGGCACGGCAAGAAATCGTTTCTGGACCTCCGCGACCTGTCGGGCACGATCCAGCTGGTGGTGCGCCACGAGGAGCTCGGGGAGGAGGCCTACGAGCGGATCATGGCGCTGGACATCGGCGACATCGTGGGAGTGGAGGGCTGCGTGTACGTGACCCAGCGCGGCCAGCTGGCGCTCGCGGTGCTCGGGTGCACGCTGCTCACCAAGACCCTGCGGCCGCCGCCGGACAAGCGTCACGGGCTCGCCGACACGGGCACCCGCTACCGCTACCGGGAGCTCGATCTGCTCGCCAACGAGGAGACCCGGGACCTGTTCGTCAAACGCCACAAGATCGTGTTCGAGATCCGCAAGTGGCTGAACGAGCGCAGCTTCGTGGAGGTGGAAACGCCCGCCCTGCAGTCGCTGGCGGGCGGCGCCGGCTCACGGCCGTTCGTGACCCACCACAACGCCCTCGATCGTGAGCTCTACCTGCGGATCTCGGTGGAGCTGTTCCTGAACCGGTGCATCGTGGGGGGCATGGAGAACGTGTACGACATGGGCAAGGTGTTCCGCAACGAGGGCATCTCCCCCAAGCACAGCCCGGAGTTCACGATCATCGAGTTCATGTGCGCCTACTCCGACTACAACGACGTGGCGACGGTCACCGAAGAGATGTTCCGGGACGTCGCCCAGGCGGCGCTCGGGCGCACCACGATCCAGCGTGGCGGCGAAGAGATCGACCTCGCCAGGCCGTGGCGGCGGGTGACGATGCGCGAGCTGATGCTGGAGCAGGTGGGGGTGGACTTCATGGACGAGGACCGCGGCCGCGCGATCGCGGCGCTGAAGGACGCGCTCGGCGAGCCGGTCGACCCGGCGGCGAGCTGGGCGGACCTGGTGGCGGACGTGTACAGCAAGCGGATCGAGCACACCATCAACCAGCCCACCCACGTGTTCGACTTCCCGCTGGAGCCCTTCCCGATCACCAAGCGCCACCCCGAGCACCCGGAGCTGGCGGAGCACTTCGACGCGGTGATCGGCGGCATCGAGCTGGTCTCCGGGGACACGGAGCTCAACGACCCGGTGGACGAGTGGCAGCGATTCGTGGACCAGCGCAAGCGTCGGGCGGTGGACGACGGGGACGTGCCGCACCCCAACGACGAGGAGTACGCGCGGGCGCTCGAATACGGCTACTCGCCCACGGCGGGAGGCGGCATGGGGGTGGACCGGCTGGTGATGATCCTCACCGAACGGGACACCCTGCGCGAGGTGATCCCGTTCCCGATCGTCAGGGACCTGCGCTAGGGGGGCGGTGAGAGCGGCATGAGCCCATCCAAGCTCGATCTCGACCCCGGCGTGGTGGCGGCCTGCCACGAGGCGGCCACCACGATCGCCGGACAGGTGGCCCAGGAGATCGCGGGCCGCACGAGCGTGTCGGTGGAGCGCACGGTGGCGCGACTGCTGGGGGTGGACGGGGCGAACGAGCTGGAGGCGCCGCTGCCGAACGTGCTCGTGGATCACGTGCGCGACGCGGGCGAGCTGGGCCTGGGGATCGCCTACTGGCTGGGCAACGGGCTGCTCCACGACGAGTCCCTCACGCCCCAGCTGATAGCGGAGCGGGTGGACGCGGGCGAGCTCTCCCTCTGTGAGCTGCCGCGAGCTTCCGAGGAGGCGATTCACGAGCGCATCCGCGGCGAGTGCGAGGGCCGTCTGGATGCGATCTCCGCGCGGATGGCGCAGCGGCGAGCGCTGCGGGAGCGCTTGGGCGAGAGCCCGCCGCCGCTTCGCTACGTGCTCACGGCCACGGGAAACGTGTACGAGGACGTGGTCCACGGCCTCGCGGTGGCGCAGGCGGGCGGGGACATCGTGGCGGTGATCCGCTCCACCGCCCAGAGCCTGCTCGACTACGTGCCCTACGGCCCCACCACGGAGGGCTATGGCGGCACGTTCGCCACCCAGGAGAACTTCGCCATCATGCGGGCGGCGCTCGACGAATTCTCGCTGCGCAGCGGCCGGTACGTGCGCCTGTCGAGCTTCTGCTCGGGCCTGTGCATGCCGGAGATCGCGGCGATGGGGGCGATCGAGGGCTACGACAACATGGTCAACGACGCCCTCTACGGGATCCTCTACCGGGACATAAACCCCGTGCGGGGGCTCATCGACCAGCGCATCTCGCGCATGGTCAACGGCTTCTTCGGCGTGGTGATCAACACCGGCGAGGACAACTACCTGCGCACCGCCGAGGCGATCGAAGCGGCCCCCTCGGTGACGGCCTCCCAGTTCGTCAACCGCCAGCTGGCGCTGGACTCGGGGGTGCCGGACGAGCAGATCGCGCTCGGGGACGCCTTCGAGATCGACCCGCCGGTGGAGAACGGGCTGCTGTACGAGTGGGCCCAGGCGCAGCTCACGCGGGAGCTGTTCCCGGAGTGTCCCGTCAAGTACATGCCGCCCACCAGGCACATGGACGGCAACCTGTTCCGCACGCACGCCTGCGACTCGCTGTTCAACCTCGTCACCGTCGCCACCGGCCAGGGCATCCAGACGATCGGGGTGCCCACCGAGGGAATCTTCACGCCCCATGTGCACGACCGGGTGATCGGGCTGGAAAACGTGAACTACACCTTCAACACCGCCCGCGCGCTGGGCGAGGAGATCGAGTTCAAGCGCGGCGGCATCATCCAGACGCGCGCCCAGGAGGTGCTGGCGGGGGCGCTTCAGATGCTCGAGCGGATCGCCTCCGAAGGCCTGTTCGCGGCGCTCGGCGAGGGGGTCTTCGGGGACGTGCGCCGCGATCCCGGCGAGGGCCGCGGCATGGAGGGCATCGTGGAGCTGGCGCCCGGCTACGTGAACCCGGTGACGGAGCTGATGCGGGGAGCGCCGAGCCGTGCCTGAGAGCTCCGCGCGAGCAGCGGCGAACGGGGGGCCGGCGAGCGAGTCCGTCACGAGACGGCCGCCGGTGGACCTCACCCACGTGAGGCCCTACGCGGACCATCTCGACGACGGCCTCGTGCAGCTCAGCTTCACGCTGCCGGTTCCCTATGGCCTGGCGGCCCGGCGGGCGGCGCAGGAGCTCGGCGCGAAGATGGGCCTGCGACGGCCGGAGGTGGTCCACTACCAGGAGCTCACGGAGGGGTACACGTACTTCGTGATGTTCGGCGCCTGCACGCACACGGTGGACTACTCCACGCTCAGCGAAGAGGGCTTCGAGCTGGAGTACATGAGCGAGGACGAGATCGAAGCCTTCGCCGCCGAGCGGATCGGCCGGCCGATCGTGGTGGTGGGAGCGGCCACCGGCACGGACACCCACAGCGTGGGCATCGACGCGATGCTCAACCTCAAGGGCTTTCACGGCCACCA
The DNA here is from genome assembly GCA_035508995.1 of Solirubrobacteraceae bacterium. Lineage (GTDB taxonomy): Bacteria > Actinomycetota > Thermoleophilia > Solirubrobacterales > Solirubrobacteraceae > Palsa-744. The sequence continues at coordinate 7,575 of DATJMB010000217.1, forward strand.
CGGCCTCGAGGGCTACCGCTCATTCCAGGCCCACAACCTCGGCAGCCAGGTGCCCAACAGCGTGCTGGTGTCCAAGGCCATGGACCTGCGGGCGGACGCGATCCTCGTCTCCCAGACGGTCACCCAGCAGGATCTGCACATCGACAACCTCACGGAGCTCGTGGAGATGGTGGAGGCGGAGGGAGCTCGCAAGCGGCTGATCCTCACCTGCGGCGGCCCGCGGGTGTCAAACGAGCTGGCCAAGGAGCTCGGCTTCGACGCGGGCTTCTCCAAGGGCACCTACCCCAACCACGTGGCCAGCTTCATCGTGCGGGAGCTCGCCGCGCGGATCGCCGAAGGCGAGCGGCCCGGCGGCGATGGCTAGCGCTCGGGCGCCCGCCGGTGAAGCGCGGACGCCGCTCGCGGATCTGGTGAGCTCCACCGGGACGCTGGCGCTGGTGGGCCTGGCGAAGAACACCGGCAAGACGGAGACGCTCGCGGCGCTGCTGCGTGAGCTGGCGGGGCAGGGCACGCGCGTGGGGGTCACATCGGTGGGCAGGGACGGGGAGGAGCGGGACGTGATCGACGAGCGGATCGCCAAGCCGCGGGTGTCGCTCGCGGCGGGGGATCTCGTGGCGAGCACCGGAGGGCTGCTGCGGGCGGGCGACCTACCGCACGAGCGGTTGGAGCGCACGGGGGTGCGAACGCCCCTGGGGGAGGTGGCGATCGCGCGGGCGCTCGCGCCGGGATGGGTGGAGGTGGCGGGCCCGAGCGCGGCCGCGGACGTGGCGGCGGTGAGCGAGCGGATGCGAGAGCTGGGGGCCGAGAAAGTGCTGATCGACGGCGCCATCGACCGGCGAGCGGCCTCCTCGCCGGAGATCGCCGAAGGACTGGTGCTGGCCACGGGGGCGGTGCTCGACCGAACGGTGGAGCGGGTGGTGGAGCTCACGGTGCGGGCGGTGGAGCTCGTGCGGCTGCCGGTTGCGGAAGACCTCGTGGGGCGACTGGACGCCGAGCAAGGCGCCGAGGGCGACGAGGAGACGGGCGAGGAGACGGTGGAGCTGGCGCGCGATCTCGTGCTGGGTGCGGATCCGGACCGGATCGGGAGGCTGCTGCGGGAGCATCCACACGCCGACACCCTGCTCGTGCGGGGAGTCCTCGCGGAAGGCTTCCTGGAGGGCCTGCTGGCGGCTCGCTCCGAGCGCGCGGGACGGGAGCTGAGGGTGGTTGCGTGGGATCCCACGCACGTGTTCCTCGCCCGCCGGGGCCCCTCGTGGTACAGCGCGCAGGGCATCCATTTGAGCGTCCTGCGGGGCATCACGCTGCGGGCGATCACCGTCAATCCGGTGGCCCCGGAGTCCCACCGCCTGGACTCCGGGCGGCTGCGAGAGCTGCTCGGGCGGGCCATCGCGGGGGTGGCGGTGCTCGACGTGCTGCACTCCGACTATGCCCGCGCGAGCGGCTCCTAGTTGGAGACAGCCCGCGCCATGCCCGCAGGCTGAGCGGGCGCCGGGAGACGGCAGGGGGACTCGCCCAATGCCCGTTACAGCGGGCTAAACGGACGTTCGGAAAGCACGGTCGTCGGTCGCGACGGGCGCTTGGGGAGGCGCCTCGTTGACCTGGTCGGGCGATCGCGATAGAGCCCGCCTCGCAGATGCACGTGACGAGCGTGACAACGGAGGCCGCCCGCAAGCCCGATCGAGGGGGCAAGAGCGTGCGGGAGCTGGGCGAGGGCGAGGGCGATAGCGGACCGCCCTCCGGTGACGGCGGGGGGCGCCGCAAGATCGCGGCAACGCTCGTGGTGGGCCTCGTGCTGATGGCCGCGGTGGGGGCGGTGGCGCTGGCGACGCAGGCGCCGCCACGGGTGGTGCGGATCAGCTATCCGGGAGTGAAAGCCGTCAACCGGACGGGGGTCGTGTCGATCGGATTCACGACGGGGGCTCCCACGATCTGCCAGGGACGCGAAGTGCTGCCGAGCGGCATATCGGCGGTTCGGGTATCCGTCTGGGGGTTTTTCGGACCAAGGGTTCGTCTGACGGCATACCAGGGCTCGCGGCTGCTGACGGAGGGCACACGCAGCGGAGGGTGGGTCGGCGACTCGGTGACCGTGCCGGTCAAACCTGTGACACGAGCCGCCGGGGGCGTACGACTCTGCGTGGCCCTGAGCCCGAATGAGGAGCCGATGGTGCTCCTCGGCGCCAACACGCCGCAGGCCCAGGCGGCCACGTTCACCGAACCGAGCGCTCCCGGCGAAACACGAACGCTCAACGGACGGATGGTGGCCGAATACCTCGCTGCGGGCCATGGCAGCTGGTGGTCGCGAGTGGTGGCGGTCGCTCGGCACGCGGGTCTCGGACGAGCGTTGAGCGGCACGTGGATCGCGCTGTTGATCTTGCTGCTGATGGTCGCGATCGCGGGGCTCACGGTGGGACTGATACTGCGAGATGCGCCGTGAGTCAAAAGCCCGCCAAGAGGCAGTCGCCGCGACGACCCAAGCAGTCTGAGCCGGCGAGAAGCAGCGCGGGATCGCGCTCGTTCACGCGCCGGCGACAATCTGTGCAGCGACGGGTGCAACGCCGCCGACCCAGTCGTGCACACAGCCGGGAGCCGATCCTGCGGGCGGCGCTCAGGCGGGTGCCGCGAGCCGCCTGGCTGTGTGTGGCGATCGCCTTCATCAATGCAGCCGCCTGGTCGCTGATCCTGCCACCCTTCCAGGGCCGCGACGAGATCGACCACTTCGCCTACACCCAGCAGCTCGCCGAAAAGGGCTCGCTGCCTCACGCGCCGCAGACGCCTCCGGGATACTCCACACACGAGGGGCTGGTGCTCGAGGGGCTGCACTACTGGCAGAGCAGGTTCAGCTCCTACGTGCCTGCGATCTCCTCGGTGGCGGAGCAGCGGGCGCTGATGGCGGACGTCGACACCAGCCAGCCCCAGCAGCTCAGCGGAGAAGCCGGCGGCGCGTGGTCGGCGCCACCGCTGTACTACGCGCTGCAAACGATCCCGTATGCGATGGGGGCAGGCAACGTGCTCGTGCAGTTGCAGCTCATGCGCCTCTTCAGCGCCCTTCTGGGTGCCATCACGGCTCTGCTGGTGTTCTTCTTCCTGCGGGAGATCCTGCCGGCGGTACCCTGGGCGGCGACGCTTGGGGCGCTGTGCGTGGCGTTGCAGCCGCAGTTCGCCTTCATGGCAGGCAGCGTGAACCCGGACGTGATGCTCTACGCGCTCTCCGCGGGCGTGTTCCTGTGCCTCGCGCGATCCTTCCGGCGTGGCGTGAGCCGGCCTACGATGATCGCGCTGGGAGCGCTGGTGGCGGCCGGACTGGTGACGTACTTCAGTTTCATCGGGGTGGCCGTGGGCGCGCTCGCGGCACTTGTGGTGCTGGCCGCGCGAGAGCTCAAAGCCGGCAACCGGGCTGCGTTGGCGTCGCTCGGAATGGGCGCCGGCATCGCGGTGGCGCCCGCGGTGCTGTACGGATTGCGCAACCTGGTGGTTGGGCATCCCCTGTTCGGCTTCGTGTCGGGCCAGGGCGGTGGCGGCGGCTCGATCCTCGAAAAGGTCAGCTACGCCTGGCAGCTGTACCTGCCGCGGCTGCCCGGCATGACGCATTACTTCCCCGGCCTCTCCACGCCGAGCATCTGGTTCGACCGCTCGGTTGGGCTGTACGGCTGGATGGACGTGACGTTCCCGAGCTGGGTGGACAGCGTGGCGCTGGTGGCGGCGGCGGCGGTGCTGGCGCTCTGCTGTCGAGAGCTGGTGCTGAGACGCGGGTCTCTGCTGCGACGGCTGCCGGAGCTCGCCAGCTACGGGGCCATTGCGCTCGGGGTGCTGCTTATCATCGCGGCGGCCTCGTTCAAGAGCGACGCGATCGAACACAGCGGCGCGTTCGGCGAGCCCCGCTACCTGCTGCCGCTGCTACCGCTGCTGGGAGCCGTCGTGGTGCTCGCCGTGCGAGGCGCGGGGCGTCGCTGGATGCCGGTGGTGGGTGCCGCGATCGTGATCCTGTTCCTCGGCCACGACCTCTTCAGCCAGTTCCAGGCGATCGGCCGCTACTACGGGTGAAGGCGCCCTTTACTTGGCGTTGGCGAAGTAGTCGGCGTTGATCTGGGAGTACTTCTGCCACTCCTCCGGGAGCTGGTCCTCGGCGAAGCAGGCATCCACGGGGCAGGCCTCCACGCAGGCGTCGCAGTCGATGCACTCCTCGGGATCGATGTAGAGCATCTCGGCGGCGTCATATCCGGGCTCGTCGGGCGTGGGGTGGATGCAGTCGACGGGGCAAACCTCAACGCATGAGTTGTCCTTGGTGCCGATGCACGGCTCGGCGATCACGTAGGCCATTCGCTTCTTTCTGGGTCGTGTACTGGGGTCTGGCGATGCGAGAGCCTATTGTACGAAGCAATGCTGCTGCTGACCGGCGCAACCGGCCTGGTGGGCTCTGCGCTGCTGGACCGGCTGCTCGCCGACGGGGCGCAGGTGCGCTGCCTGGTGCGCAACCCCAAGCGGCTGGGAGCGCGGCGGGTGCGGGTGCAGATCGCCCTGGCGGACCTCGCGGACCCACCCTCCTTTCGCAACGCCCTGCGGGGGGTGCACACGGTGGTGCACCTCGCGGCGGCCATCCGGGACCAGCCGGGAACGTCGATCGAGGAGCTGGACGGGCTGGCCACCTGGCGGATGGTGGAGGCGGCGGAGCGCCACGGGGTGGAGCGGTTCGTGTTCTTCTCGGCGCTCGGCGCCTCCACCCACCACCGAGCGCGGCTGTTGCGGGCCAAGGCGGTGGCGGAGCAGGCGGTGCGGGAGTCGGGTATGCGCTCAACGGTGATCGCCCCCTCGATCGTGTACGCGCCGGGGGATCGCTGGCTGACGCTGCTGGAGCGGATGGCGCTGCTGCCGGTGATGCCGGTGTCGGGCCGGGGGCGGGCGGCCTTCCAGCCGATCTGGGCGCGGGACGTGGCGGACGCCACGATGTCGGCGCTGCGCGAGGAGGGCCCACGCTACGAGCTCGCGGGCCCGCAGACGCTCACGCACGACGAGATCGTCCGCACGCTGCTCGGCGCCGTAGGACGGCGCCGGCGGTTGGTGCACGTGCCCACGGCGATCGTCTCGCGAGCATTGCGTGGGTGCGAGCGCCTGGGCGGGCAGAGCGCCTTCGCCACGTGGGACGAAGCGGAGCTGATGGAGACCCCGATGATCTCCCCGCGGGGCGCCGCCGACACGAGGGCCCTGGGTGTGGAGCCTGCGCGTATGGGCGCGGTGCTGGGGGCGGGCAGATCGTGAAACGATATGGGCCTGCCCACAAGGCAGCCTGGGCGGGCGGGCCACCCAAACCTTGCCACCCGAATCCTCGAGCCAGAAAGCGAGTGCCATGAGCGCGGTTTCATCTCCACCTGAGGTCCGGTCGGGCCTCGAGGGCGTCGTCGCCTTCGCCACCGAGATCGCAGAGCCAGACAGAGAGGGTGGCGCGCTGCGCTACCGAGGCGTCGACATCGAGAACCTGGTGGGGGCGGTCCCCTACGAGCACGTGTGGGGGTTGCTCGTGGACGGCCGCTTCCGGCCCGGCCTGCCGCCCGCGGAACCGCACGCGCTGACGGTGCGCTCGGGAGACCATCGGGTGGACGTGCAGTCGGCGCTGGCGATGCTGGCGCCGGAGTGGGGGTTTGGGCAGCTGATCGACATCTCCGACGAGGAGGCCAGGGACAACCTCGCCAGGGCGTCGGTGATGGCGCTGTCGTTCGTGGCCCAGTCGGCTCGTGGCGCGGGCCAGCCGCCGGTGCCTCAGGAGGAGATCGACCAGGGGCAGACGATCCCCGAGCGATTCCTGATCCGCTGGCGGGGGGAGGCGAACCCTGCGCACGCGAAGGCGATCGACGCGTACTGGATCTCCGCGGCGGAGCACGGCATGAACGCCTCCACGTTCACCGCACGGGTGGTGGCCTCCACGGGCGCGGATGTGGCGGCGGCGCTCTCGGCGGCGGTGGGCGCGCTCTCTGGGCCGCTGCACGGGGGGGCTCCCTCGCGGGTGCTGAAGATGCTCGACGAAGTGGAACAGACTGGAGACGCAGAGCGGTGGGTCAACGATGCTCTAGATCGGGGCGAGCGGCTGATGGGCTTTGGCCACCGGATCTACCGTGCGGAAGACCCGCGGGCACGGGTCCTGCGCAGGACCTGCCGGGAGCTCGGCTCGCCGCGGTTCGAGGTCGCCGAAGCGCTCGAGCGGGCGGCGCTGGCGGAGCTGCACGCCCGCCGTCCGGACCGGGTGCTGGCGACGAACGTGGAGTTCTGGTCGGCGGTGATCCTCGACCTCGCGGAAGTGCCGCCGGAGCTGTTCACGCCGATGTTCACCTGCGCGCGGGTTGCGGGGTGGTCGGCGCACGTCCTCGAGCAGAAGCGGGAGGCCAAGCTGATCAGGCCCACCGCCAAGTACGTCGGCCACGGGCCGCGTACGGTGGCGGAGGTGGAATGAGGGCCGGCGGGTGACCGAGTAGGAGACAGCGCCAGCCGCGTCTTTCGGCGCAGGCGGGCGGCTTTCGAGGCGTTTGGTCAATGTTGGGTAGGGGTTGACCGCACAGGGCCGCCGGGAAGCGATCGGGCCCGCCCGGCGGGAGCCGTGGACGCTTACCCTTGCTCGCATGGACGAGCGGCCGAGCAGCAACGGCGGCGCGGCGCCCCAGGCGCGTGGCGCGGACGTGCTGATCATCATCCCCGCCTACAACGAGCAGGGACGTGTGGGGCGGGTGGTGGAGGACGTCAAGCTGGCGCTGCCGGGGGCGGACACGCTGGTGGTCAACGACGGCTCCACCGACGGCACGGCGGCGGATGCGGTGAAGGCGGGGGCCGCGGTGCTCTCATTGCCGGTGAACTCGGGCTACGGAGTGGCGCTGCAGACGGGTTACAAGTTCGGCGTGCGGGCGGGCTATGGGACGATCGGCCAGATCGACGCCGACGGCCAGCACCGGGCGGAGTACCTGACGGAGATGCTCGCGGCGCTGGAAGCGAACGACGCGGACCTGATCGTGGGTTCGCGCTTCCTCGAGGACGACGGCCACTACAAGGCCTCGCTCGCCAGGAGCTTGGGAATCGGCCTGTTCGCGCGCCTCACTTCGCTGATCACCCGGGAGCGGTTCTCCGATCCGACCTCCGGCTTTCAGCTGATGCGCAGCCGGGTGGCGCGATTATTCTGCTCGGAGGTCTACCCCACGGACTACCCGGATGCCGACGTTCTGATCCTGCTGCACCGAACCGGCTACCGGGTGCGTGAGATCCCGGTGCGGATGCGGCCCTCGCCGGGGAAGTCCATGCACACAGCTCACAGCAGCCCGTATTACATGTACAAGATGCTGCTGTCGATCTTCGTGACGCTGCTGCGACGCGGAGTGAAGGTGGTCCCCCAGGCGAAGTTGACGCCATGATCAGCACCAACCTGCGCATCGTGGCCATCGTGGGCAGCCTCGGGCTGCTCATGTTCATCGTGGAGCTCGTGCGACGGCGGCGGCTGAAGGAGGAGTACTCGGTGCTGTGGATCCTCACCGCGCTG
>DATJMB010000218.1:0-13475 GCA_035508995.1 Solirubrobacteraceae bacterium
TGGAGTTCGTGCTCCAGGGCGAAGGCATCAAGCTCATCTTGGATGGTCAAACCGCGATCCATAAGGGCATCACGTCTTCGAGCTTCGAAACCGTCCCGGACGCCCCCGTCGACAGCTTCGAAACCAATCTGTCCCAGGGTCCCCATTCGGCGCTGACCACCAATCTTCCAGCGAAGGCGAACTTCAGCCTCTGTGGCCACCGGCTTACGATGCCCACCACGCTCGTCGGCCAGAACGGAGCCCTCGCCGAACAGCAGACGACGATCGCGGTGCAGGGTTGCGGCGCCGTGAAGAGCTCCAGGGCCAAGAGGCTCGGCCGCGCTCAGGAGCTGGCTCTCGCCCTCAGGCAGTGCCGCAAACGCTACGGGCACAGCAGGCGCAAGCGTCTTCTCTGCGAACGGCGGGCGCGCATACGCTATGCAGCTCACAAGAAGGCGAAGCGCTCTGCCAAACATCCCACCGGCAACCATCACACCGCGGGTTGAACCGAGGCGATGTCCCGCCGAGTCAATCTCGCGTTGTTGGCCCTCGTTGCCCTGCTCGTTGGCTGTGGCACGTCGGACAATGGCGTCGCGACGAAGACCGCGCAGGAGATTCTGTCTGCCACCCGCGCTGCCGCCGAGGAAGCAAGCTCGGTGCACGTCGCGAGCAGATCCACCTTCGCGAATACGTCGCTGATACTAGATGCGCGGCTCGCCAAGGCGACCGGTGAGGCACATGCGTCGCTGCTGGGGATAACGGTTGAAGCCATCCGGAGCGGTGGGACTCTCTACGTGCGAGGGAACCGGGCTTTCAGCCGCAATCTGGAACACACACTGGGCGTGAGGGTGCCCGCAGGGCGTTGGCTGAAGGGTCCAACGAGCGGTGCTCTGGAACAGGCGGCCTCGTTCGTCGAGTTCAACCGCGAGCTACCGGTGGCGCTGGGCGGCAGCGGCAAGGCCACCAAGGGTGCCGTGACCAAGGTCGCCGGCCACTCCGCGATCGAAGTCATCCAGGCCCACGAGCTTTCGAAAGCCACCCTGTACGTATCGACCACCGGTGAGCCTTATCCGTTGAAGCTGATCAATCGCGGTCGCGAAAGCGGCCGGACGACATTCACCGAATGGAACGACCCCGTCCACGTCGATCCGCCGGCCCACGCCATTGACATCAGTCAGCTCCCGAAGGCGGGCGGCTGAGATGAGCGTCGGTCTCCGTCGCCCGGTTCAACGCTCCTGTGTGCCGGCGGCTTGCCGAAAAGCTCGGAGCGCCGTCGTCCCAGGACGGCGCCCGGGACGCCTCGGCACGGATTCCCTCTCCGCGTATGCCGAGGACACCCGCAGCAACCGGGGCGTGGCCTCCGACACAACCTCATCGGGGGCCACGCACCCGGCCGCACACAGGGCGGAAGCTGGCTGGTAAGTGCTGATGCCAACCGGCTACATCCGTGAACGCAACGGACGCTTCTACATCCGCACGCGCGTGCTCGCGGTCGATCCTGACACGGGGAAATCCCACTGGAAGCAGGTGGAGCGGGCCGCCGGCTCGAGCCGGCGAGGGGCGGAGCGCATGCTGCGCACGCTCCAGGAACAGGTGCAGGCCCGCCGCTATGTCCCCTGCGGCGCCACCGTGCTGGAGCTCGGCAATCGCTGGCTTTCAGAGCACGTGCAGCCGAACCTCAAGCCCGGCGCCGCGGCCAGCTATCGCGGGGTCTTCTACAAGCACGTGGCCCCGGGCCTGGGGCACCTGCGGGTGGACGACTGCGACGGCCACGCCATCCGCGCCTTCCTGGCGAACAAGCGTCGTGAGGGCATGAGCGAGGAGGGGGTGGCGAAGCTGCGGCGTCACATCCACGCGATGTTCGCCTTCGCCCAGGACGCGGGCCTCGTGAGCGTGAACCCCGCGGACGTCGCGCGGGCGCGGGGCAGGCGGGGCGGAGTGCACCGTGCGCGGGGCACGGAGCTCAGCCCGGTGGAGGTGAAGCGGTTCCTCGACGAGTGCACGGCCCGCTGGCGGCTGTTCTTCACCGTGGCTCTCGACACGGGGCTGCGGCGGGGGGAGCTGATCGGCTTGCGCTGGGGGGACGTGGACCTGCTCGAGCGGATCATCCACGTGCGCCGCTCCATCGGCCCCTACGACGGACCCGAGCGGGAAGAGCCGTCGTCTGGGGAGTCCCCGAAGACGGAGGCGGGGCGGCGGCTGGTGCCGATCCTCGACGGCGCCCAGCGGGCGCTCGAAGAGCTCTACGCCCAGGCCCACGACACGCGTGAGGATGCGCCGGTGTTCGCCACGATCGAGCAAAAGCGGGGCCGGGACGGGGTGATGCGTCCCACCGGCAGGCCGATCTGCCCGCGGATGGTCTCCCGCGTCTTCAGACGCTACGCCCAGCGGGCGGAGCTGCCGGCGAGCGTGCGACTGCACGACCTGCGTCACACGGCGATCACCAACGCGATCGGCCAGGGCGAGGACATCCTGCTGATCTCGGCCTTCGCGGGCCACGCCAAAACGTCCACCACCGTGGACGTCTACGGCCACCTGATGCCCGACCGCGTGCGGGCGGCCGCACGGCGGATCCGCTCGGTGGCGGACGTGGCCGACATCGCCGCCTGAGCACGAACTTCGCGCCCGTGGTATGATCACCTGGTAGTGATTCCTACCGACATATTCCAACCATGTTGAGCACGGTTTCCGAGAAGGGGCAGATCACCGTCCCCAAGCGATTGCGCGAGCGGCTCGGCATCCATCCGGGAGACCGGCTCGAGCTCGTGGAGGACGAGGGGCGGCTCGTGGTCACGAAGACGGTCCCGGGCGACGGCGATCCAGTGGACGCGGTGTACGGCATCCTGAGCCTCGACGTGAGCACCGACGAGGCGATCCGGACGCTGCGTGGCGAGCCGGACGCCGTGTGATCACCGCCGTCGACACCAACGTCCTGCTCGACGTCTTCACCGACGATGCCGAGTTCGGCGGGCGGTCGGCGGACGCGCTCAGACGTTGCATGGCCGAGGGGAGCCTCATCGCCTGTGACGTGGTGTGGGCCGAGGTCGGCGCATGGTTTCCCGATGGCCAGGCCGCCGAGGACGCGCTTTCACGACTCCGAGTCGGGTACTCCCCGCTCGACGTAGCCACCGCGCTCGCGGCTGGCAGCGCCTGGCAGGCGTACCGAAGGGCTGGCGGGACACGCGAGCGCGTGATGGCGGACTTCCTGATCGGAGCCCACGCCACCGAGCAGGCGGACCGGCTGCTCACCCGCGATCGGGGGTTCTACCGGAGCCGCTTCACTGGACTGCCGGTCATCGATCCGACCGGATGAGCCGAGCCGCCGGTCAGGCGATGGCCGGCTCGTCCTCTTCCTGCACGGCGCCGTCGGGAGGGTCCTCGTCCCCCAGATCCGGCCCCGGGGAGCTCTCGCCGAACAGGGAGGGATCGCGGGGAGAGCCCTTGATGAGGTCGTCGGGGGAGCCGTCCGGGAGCAGGCGGCCCTGGCGGGTGCCGAAGTAGATCGCCTGGGGGTGGTGGGCGACGAGGGCCAGGGTTGACTGCTCGGGATCGGGGGCGTAGCCGTCGGTGATGGTCATGCCGATCTGCTCCAGGCCCAGCAGCTTCTCCACCTTGAGGTGCTCGGACTGCTCGGGCACGGCGGGGTAGCCCCAGGAGTAGCGGCGGCCCTGGGCGGGGTCGATGGCGAGCATCTCCCGCGCCGAGGCATGGAGCCACTCGGCGAGACCCTCGGCGGTCTGGACGCCGAGGCCGTGGACGAAGAGCTGCTCGGCGAACTCGCCTTCGGCCTCGAGCTTGGCCATCAGCTCTGTCACCTCGGAGCCCACGGTGACGGCCTGGACGGCGATCACGTCGAGCTCCTGCGGCGGCTTGCCATCGACGGCAGGGCGGAAGAAGTCGGCGAGGCACAGGCGATCGCCCTTGGGCTGGCGGGGGCAGACGAAGCGGGTGAGCTCCGTTTGGCGATCGTCGGGGTCCAGCACGACGATGTCGTTGCCGAGGGAGTAGCAGGGGAAGAAGCCCAGCAGGGCGCGGGGGTGCAGATACGGTCCCCGGGACCCGGCGCCGTCGGCGGGTTGCCCCGATTGGTGGGTGCCCGCGCGCGTACGCGCGCGCGCGCGCGGGTCCTCCGTTTTGGAGTCCTCCGTCCGCGAACCCCCCAGGGTGGCCTCCTCCCACATGCGGGCCAAACGGGGCTGGAAATCGTCGCGCAAGAGGGTCTGCCAGGCCTCGCCTTTGACGCCGCGGCCGCCCCAGTGGAGCTTGAAGAGGACGTGGGTGTCGAGGTGTGAGTAGAGCTCGTCCAGATCGACTGGGATCTCGCGAACGCCCCAGAAGGGAGGGGTGGGGACGGGGGCATCGGTGCGGGCGGTGGAGCGGACGGAGTCGTCGGCGAGGTTGAGGTCCTCCTGGGGCTCCTCGCCCTTTTCGCGAAAGGCCTGCGCTCCGGCGCGAAGCTTCTCGGCGAGAGCCTCGCGGGCGTGCTCGTCGATCAGCTGGTCCATCACGGCGAGGCCCTCGAAGGCGTCCTTGCAGTAGAAGACGCCGGGCTCGTAGATCTCCTCGGATTCCTTGCCGCCGGGGTAGAGGGCGCGGTAGGAGAAGGCGCGGTTGATGGCGGCGCCGCCGATCAACACGGGATAGGGGAGATCCTTGGCGTGGAGCTCGGCGATGCAGGCGGGCATCTGCTTGGAGGTGGAGACGAGCAGGGCGGAGAGGCCGATCGCCGTGGCGTGGTGCTCCTGGGCGGCGTCGAGGATGGTCTGGATGGGGACCTGCTTGCCGAGGTCGACGACGGTGTAGCCGTTGTTGGTGAGGATGGTGTTGACGAGGGACTTGCCGATGTCGTGGACGTCGCCGAAGACGGTGGCGAGGACGACGGTGCCCTTGGTATAGCCCTCGATCTTGTCGAGGTATTTCTCGAGCTGGGCGACGGCGCGCTTCATCACTTCGGCGGACTGGAGGACGAAGGGGAGGATCAGCTCGCCGGCGCCGAATTTGTCGCCGACCTCTTTCATGGCGGGGAGGAGGACGTGGTTGAGGGTGGGGACGGGGCCGATCTTCTCCACGCTTCGGTCGATCCAAGCCTCGACGCCGTCCTTGCGGCGGCGGAGGATGTGGAAGTGAAGGGCCTGCTCGGGCTCCATCCCCTCGGTGGGATCGGCGGCGCCCTGGCTCGCATCGTCCTCGGTCTTTGACTCGAAGTGGGCGATGAAGCGCTCGAGGGCGTCGTCGCGGCGGTTGAAGACGAGGTCGTCGGCGAGTTGGCGCTCGTTCTCGGGGATCTCGGAGTAGGGGGTGATGTGGTTGGGGTTGACCATCGCGAGGTCCAGGCCGGCGTCCACGCAGTGGTGCAGGAAGACGGAGTTCAGGACGGCGCGGGCGGTGGAGCCGACGCCGAAGGAGACGTTGGAGACGCCCAGGGAGGTCTTGACGTGGGGGATCTGGTCCTTGATGGCGCGGATGCCGGCGATGGTCTCCACGGCGGAGGGGCGCCACTCCTCGTCGCCGGTGGTGAGGGTGAAGGTGAGGCAGTCGAAGATGAGGAGCTCGGGGTGCAGGCCGTGCTCGTGACAGCAGAGGTCGCGGATGCGCTTGGCGACCTCGACCTTGCGATCGGCCGTCTTGGCCATGCCGACCTCGTCGATGGTGAGGGCGATGAGAGCGGCGCCGTGGGCGAGGACGAGGGGAAGGACGCGGTCGAGCTTGTCGCGACCGGCCTCGAGGTTGACGGAGTTGACGATGGCGCGGCCGGGGATCTGCTCCAGCGCCCGCTCGATCACCTCGGGCTCGGTGGAGTCGATCTGGATTGGTGAGGGCTGGGTGAGGGAGATCTTCTTGACGAGCAGGCGCATCTGCTCGTCCTCGTCGGAGCGCTCGGTGAGGGCGACGCAGACGTCGAGCACGTGGGCGCCGCCGCTGACCTGGTCCTCGGCGATCTGGACGAGGCCGTCGTAGTCGTCGGCGAGGAGGAGCTCCTTGGCCCTGCGGGAGCCCTGGGAGTTGACGCGCTCGCCGACCATCGTGGGGGCGGGCTCCTGAACGAGGGGGGTGGCGGCGATCATGGAGGAGAGATGGGCGGCGCGAGGCGCGGGGCGTCCACCGGGCCGGGGGCCGTCGGTGCGGAGCTTCCTGGCACCAACGCGGTCGACGATGGCGGCGATGTGGGCGGGGGTGGTGCCGCAGCAGCCGCCGACGACGCCAACGGAGTAGCGCTCGACGAACTCCTTCAGGGCATCGGCCAGGGGGTCGGGCTGCTCGGGGAAGATGGTCTCGCCGTCGGGGCCCTGGAGGGGGAGGCCGGCGTTGGGGATGCAGGCGACGGGGACGGGGCAGTGCTCGCCCAGGAAGCGGATGGCGTCGCGCATGTCCTCGGGGCCGGTGGAGCAGTTCAGGCCGATGACGTCCACCTTGAGGGCTTCGAGGGTGGTGAGGACGGCGGAGATGTCGGTGCCGAGGAGCATCTTGCCGCCGTTGGGAAGCAGGGAGACGGAGGTGTGGATCGGCAAGGTGCGGCCGGTGGACTGGAAGGCCTCGCGGGCGCCGAAGACGGCGGCCTTGACCTCGAGGATGTCCTGGGCGGTCTCGACGATGATGAGGTCGGCGCCGCCTTCGACCAGGCCGGCGGCCTGCTCGGCGAAGACCTCCACGAGTTCGCCGAAGCGGATCTGGCCGAGGGAGGGGTCCTCGGAGGCGGGCAGGAAGCCGGTGGGGCCGATGGAGCCGGCCACGAAGCGGCGCTCGCCGGCGGCCTTGCGGGCGATCTCGGCGGCCTTGACGTTGATCTCGACGGTGTAGTCGGCGAGACCCCACTCGTCGAGCTTCAGGCGAGAGGCCTGGAAGGTGTCGGTCTCCACCACCTCGGCGCCGGCGTCGAGCATCGAGGAGTGGACGCCCTCGATGACATCGGGCCGGTTGAGCACGAGCGCCTCGTGGCACTTGCCCTGAAGGCCGCCATAGTCCTCGGAGGTGAGCTCGAACTGCTCGAGGGTGGCGCCCATGCCGCCGTCGTAGACGACGACGCGCTCGTTCAGGGCCTGTCGGTAGTCACGGTCCATGGGGCTCATGCTAGTGAGGGGGCCTACCCTCCGGGGCTCCAAGGCCGCCCTGTCGCATCCTCGCGGGTGGTCCTCTGTCCCACTTTGATGGGACCGACGGAAGGACTCTTGACGCCGAGGCTCGAACGGCCGGGCCAAACGATCGTAGGTAGGATTGAAACATACTAATTAGTATACTTAGAATCTACTAATGACCAATCCGTTCATGCACCGGTTTCACGTGTCGGGGTCGGAGGTGATCGATCGAAACGAGGAGCTGAGGCTGCTCGTGAGGCGCATGAGCGAAGGGGGCCGAATCCGGCTGGCGGCGCCGCGGGGGTTCGGCAAGACGACTATCGCGGAGGCGGCGCTCGAGCGGGCGCGAGCAGAGGGGGCGCTGGCTGTGCGGGTCGATCTGTATGGGGTGACGACCCGGCTGATGCTGTGCGCACGGATCGAGGAGGCATTCGAACGGGAGCTCGGCGGCGCCGGTGGGACATGGCGCAAGGCGAGGGCCAAGCTCGCGCGTCGCGGTGGTGGCATGCAGCTTCCGGCGGGGCTCGGGGGCGGGCAGGTGGGGCCGGAGGACGCTGAGCGGCGGTTGCTCGACGTGCTCGACCTTCCTGGGCAGCTCGCGGCAGCGGGGCCGGTGGTGGTCTGCTACGACGAGTTCCAGGAGGTGGTGAGGGCTGGCGGCGCCGAGCGCGATCGTCGGGGGCGGCCGCGGCCGGGAGGCCTCGATGCACTGTTCCGTATCGTTACGCAGCGGCATGGGGCGAGGGTGTCCTATCTCTTCTGCGGCTCCCAGCCCACGCTGCTCGGTGAGCTGTTCGAGCATCCCGAAAGCCCCTTCTATCGGCAGGCCGACCCGCTGACACTGGAGCCGTTGCCCCGTGGAGAGCTGGGCGACTACATAGAGACGAGATTCGCCGGCACCGGCCGGGACGTGGGCGAGGCGTTGGGGTCGTTGCTGGACCTCGCGCGGGGTCATCCGCGAGCAGCGATGATCCTCGCGCATGCCCTCTGGGAGGAGCTGCCCGAGTCCCAGATCGGGGACGCGGTGGCATGGGAAAGAGCGCTCGCGCGATTGCCCGACTACGTCACAGAGGAGGAGATGAGAGCCCGCTGGGACGCGCTGACGGCGATCCAGCAGAAGGTGGCGGAGGTGGTGGCCCGGCGGGAGGGGTCGCCCTTCTCGGTGGCGGTGCTGGGCGCCTACGGCGAGACCAAGGACGCGGTGCAGGTGGCGGTGAGGATCCTCGAGCGCGAAGCCGTACTCAGGCGAGAGCACGGCCGGCCGTTCCGTGGAGCCCTGGTGGATCCCATCTTCGAGCTGTGGATCGCGCAGGGGAGACGGTGGCCGTAGCGGGGCTGGCGGGACCGTATCGGCGGACAACACGATGGCGACATATGGGTGCTACGTCACAGATCTCGCAAGCGGAGCCCGGCTCGGCTCGTACCGTTCGTCTCAAGCGGGGAGATCTACAGCCAGTTGAGCAATTTCCGCACGCCGGCGTCGTCGGGGACGACATGGGGAAGGCCGGGCACACTGGCGAAAGCGCCATCAGCCGAGACGAAGGCGCTGGCATCGGCGTCCATGGCGGTGGCGGCGAGCACGGCGTCGAAGGCACCCAGGCGCTCGTGGCGTTCGAACAGCGCCAGTCCCCGACGTAGCTGGTCGTCTTCGACTGCCAGCAGGGGGGAGAGCAGATCGGCGTAGTCGCCGCCAAGCCCGGCAGCGTCAGGGCGTGAGCGGCGATGTGCGCGCACGTGGACGAACTCCTGGATCACCTCGACGGTGGTGGTGGCGTCAAGCTTGTCCTGGGCGACGGCATTGATGAGCCTGCGACAGGGATCGCGTAGGGGATGTGTGGTGCCCTTGGCGTACACCAGCACGGTGGTGTCGAGGACGATCATGCGTGGCGGCCGCGCAGCGCATCCAGCTCCGTGCGGAGCGCTGCAGGCTCGGGCACGGGCATGTCGGCGGCGGCCAGCACGCGCCGTCCCGCCGCGAGGCGACGGGCGGAAGGACCGGTGACGCCCCGATCGATCGCCTCCCGCACGACGGTGGCGACCGAAACGCCCCGTTCGCGAGCGACACGCACGATCCGTTCGTGACGCTCGTCGTCGATGAGGATCTGAAGCCGATGCTCAAGCATGAGCATACATTAGCATGCTCATAGCGCTTGTTATGTGTTGCCGCTTAACCTGTAATAAGGCTGGATGATAGATGTGAGTATTCACGCGGACGCGCTCCTCTCCCGCGGCGGGAGCGATGCGTGGGGCACGGGCAGAGGTCATGCCTGAGCCACCGTGGGGTAACAGGCCTCCGCGAAACGCATACGAGGCCCTCAGCGGATTCTGGAGGCTCGGACGAGAGGCGGCCAAGAAGCACGACCAGGTCGTAGAAGCGGTTCGGATTGCCGGCCATGACAAGACTCGCAGCCAGTTGCGCCGACTGTTCGAGGACGAGCTCGCGAGCCGGGCGATGCCACCTGACCCCGTCTGGGTGGAGCGAAAGCTGGACGAGCTCGAGTGGTCGCCGCTCGAGCGAGCACGGCAGACCACCGAGAACCTCTGGCTGGTGGGCGCGACGCTCGCGCGGATTGCGCGTTCACGAGGGATATCAGAGGAGCCTGTGTGGATGCGACCGCCCGACGATGCTGACTACCGCGCGTGGGCCCGGGAGAGCGAGAAGACGCCGGTCGAGATAGACCCCGCCGCGGTTCCCTGGCTGGAGCGAGTGCTTGCGGGCTCGCCGAGGCGTATCGGTGAGATGCTCGCGCTTGTGGACGTGTGGTTCGATTGGAGCAGGGACGAGGGGAAAGACGGGCGGGTGGCGGTCCATCTCGGCGGACAAAGGGTCGGTGTCTTGAGCTCAAGCGCCAGCGAGCGCTTTGCGCCGGTCATGCAATCCGCTCGAGAGCTGGACCGGCGGCCTGTAACGCATGCACAGCTCGCGAGGGCGACACACCTGCGACCGCCATATCTGCTCGTGGTAAACGTGCCGAGCGAAGCCCGCTTTTGAGCTGGCTGGCGTAGCGAGGGATTCAGTCAGACCCGGATAACGCCACCACCAAAGAGGATCGGCGAGGCGGCGAAAGCCAAGCAGGCCCAACGGTCGGGCACGATCGACCGTCCACGAAGTGGACGCCCGATCGGGGACGAGCGTTAGGAGCCTGCGCTACTTGATAAACAGCATCTCCGAATACCGCGGCAGAGGCCAAAGATCGTCCGCCACGTGAGCCTCGAGCCGGTCGGCCACGTCGCGCACGTCGTCCATCGCGGGGATCACCTTGTCGTGCATGTAGGCGGCCCACTTGGTGGCGGTCTTGTCGTCCTGGTTCTCCTGGAGGTTGGCGTCCTCGAGCTTGAGGATGGCGTAGTGGAGCTCCTTCACCAGTGGCTCCACCTCGCCCACCAGTTCGGGCAGCTCGGTGAGCTTGAGCTCGTTGAGCTGGCGCACGGCCGCGGGCAGGATGCCGGTGCGGGCGATGCCGGCGGCGGTCTCGGACTCGATGTTGATCTTCACGGCGTACTGCTCGAGGAACACCTCGTGACGGGCCTCCAGCTCGCGCTTGGAGAGCACCTTGTACTTCTTGAACAGCGCGATGGTGCCTTTGTCGACGAGCCACGGCAGGGCGTCGGGGGTGGAGCGCAGGTTGTACAGGCCCCGCTTGGCTGCCTCGGCATGCCACTCCGGGGAGTAGTTATCGCCGCCGAAGACGATCTGCTTGTTGGCGGCGTAGCTTTCCTTGACGACCTTGGCGAGGGCCTTCTCGAGGTTGCCGGAGGAGCTTTTCAGGGCCGTCTTGAGCTTGCCGGCGAGGTCGTCGATGGCCTCCGCGACGATCGTGTTGAGCACCGTGTTGGGCAGCGCCAGCGACATGCTGGAGCCGAGCGCGCGGAACTCGAACTTGTTGCCGGTGAACGCGAACGGGCTCGTGCGGTTGCGATCGCCGCCGTGCAACGGCAGCGCCGGCAGCACGGGCGTGCCGAGGCCCAGGAAGGAGCCGGGCTTTGACTGGCTGGCTTTGCCGGCGAGGATCGCGGCGAACACTTTTTCGAGCTCGTCGCCGAGGAAGATGGAGATGATCGCCGGGGGCGCCTCGTTGGCGCCCAGGCGGTGGTCCTGGCCCGGTGAGGCGATCGACGCGCGCAGCAGCGCCTGATGGTTGTTGACCGCCTGGATGACGGCGGTGCAGAAGAACAGGAACTGGAGGTTCTCGGCGGGCGTGTCGCCGGGCTCGAGCAGGTTCACGCCGGTGTCGGTGCCCATCGACCAGTTGTTGTGCTTGCCCGAGCCGTTCACGCCGGCGAAGGGCTTCTCGTGCAGCAGGCACACGAGGCCGTAGCGGCGGGCCACGTTCTGCATCACCTGCATGGTCAGCTGCTGGTGGTCGGAGCCGACGTTCGAGTTCTCGAAGATCGGCGCGAGCTCGTACTGGTTGGGAGCCACCTCGTTGTGGCGGGTCTTCACCGGCACGCCGAGCTTGGCGAGCTCGAGCTCGGTCTCGAGCATGCAGGCGAGGATGCGCTCGGGGATGGAGCCGAAGTAGTGGTCGTCGAGCTCGTGGCCCTTGGGAGGCTTGGCGCCGAACAGCGTGCGGCCGGTGGTGACGAGGTCGGGCCGTTCGAAGTAGTACTGCTCGTCGATCAGGAAGTACTCCTGCTCGGGGCCCACCGTTGTAAAGACCCGCTTGGCGTCGGGCGCCGAGCCGAGCAGCTCCAGGGCCCGCATGGCGGCCCCGGAGAGGGCGTCCATGGAGCGCAGCAGGGGGATCTTGTGGTCGAGCGCCTCACCCGTCCAGGAGGTGAAGGCGGTGGGGATGCACAGGAGGGCCCCGTTGGGGTTCTCGAGCAGGAAGGCCGGCGAGGTGGGATCCCAGGCGGTGTAGCCGCGAGCCTCGAAGGTGGCGCGGATGCCGCCGGTGGGGAAGGAGGAGGCGTCGGGCTCGCCCTGGATCAGCTCCTTGCCGGAGAACTCCGCGATCGCCGTGCCTTCGCCGGTGGGGGCGTAGAAGGAGTCGTGCTTCTCGGCCGTGGAGCCGGTGAGCGGCTGGAACCAGTGTGTGTAGTGGGTGGCGCCGCGCTCCATCGCCCAGTCCTTCATCGCCTGGGCCACCTGGTCGGCGAGGGAGGTGTCCAGCGCCTCGCCCTGCTCGAGGGTGCGCTGCAGGGCGCGGTAGACGTGCTTGGGCAGCCGCTGGCGCTGGACGGCGGGACTGAAGACGTTCGCGGCGAACACCTGGTTGCCCGGCAGCGTGAGGTCGGTGGCGCCGAGCGCGCTGCCATTGGCGCTCCACTGGGCGGCGGTTACGTTCTGCTGACGGGTCCTGGGCATGAGCGGGGCGATTCCTCCTGTGAAGTGTTTGGGCGGCCCGGCGGGCGGGTCGCGGGCTCGGCATCGCGCGTCGCGTGGCCGGTGGCGAGGCCGGATTGCAATCGTAATGCCCAATCGCGCCAGGGGCATCACCGCCTGGCGAAATCGGCGGGATGCCGTTTAGACACCGGGCCAAACCACAGCACGCGATGGCGACCGTGGGATCTGACCGCCGCTCCCCGTCGGGGCCGTCGGTCGTCAGGCCGCTCGGGCCAGGCTACTCAGCCGCCCGGCGGATAGGTGCCGTAGACGACCTTGCCGGTGTTCGGATCCACGTAGCGGGAGGGCGGCCGGCCGGCGATCAGGGTGTGGAAGTGGCCGCGGGGGATGGCGCCGGCGAGCAGGCGCGCGTGGGCGTTGCCGCCGAGGCCCGCGGCGACGGTGTAGCTGACGGAGTGCAGGCCCGCCACCAGCGGGGCGAGCACCCAGCGAAAGACGCGTGTGGCGCCGGGGGCGAGGGGGCCGAGGGCCCAGGTCTCGACGTAGGCGGTCTGGCCGCCGCCGGGGGGGGCCACCGATTCGCTTTCCACGGTGTGCTTGGCGATCGTGCCGGGCCCTCGTTCGATCGCCCAGATCGGCCGTTTGCTGTCGGCCAGGCCGGGGAAGCGGGAGATGTAGTAGAGGGAGTTGAGGCTCACGGCCACGTTGGGGAGGGTGCGCAGGCCGACGTTGCGCACGGCGATCAGCATGGTGGTCTTGCGGGAGACCGCCTGCAGGCGGGGGAAGCTCGCGTGGACGACGCGCACGCGGTAGGTGGCGCTGGGTTCGTCGGCGTTCTGACGGGTGCCGCCGCCGCAGCCCGCCAGCAGCGCCGCGCAGGCGGCGAGCACCACCACGACCGTTTGCCTCTGGCGCCCCCTCACGGTCGGCCACGATACCAGTGGCGCTGGCGCCGAATGCGCACCCGTGGCGCGCCTGAGCGGGCCGTTGCACGGCGAGTCTCTCGGGCGCACTGCAGGCGGACGGCCCCCGCATCGCGTAGAGTTGGGGCAGTCGCCCAAGCCACACAGGAGGGGCAGTCCAGAGATGGTCCGCAGCGCAGCTGAGCGAGCGTTCCTGCCGACGAGGAACATGCT
>DATJMB010000219.1:0-7022 GCA_035508995.1 Solirubrobacteraceae bacterium
CGACTCCGACGCGGGCGGCGGCGGATAGGGACGACCCACCTGCCCGGCGGGCCCTGGGGCGGAGCTCTCCATCGCCACGACCCGCCAAGCGTACGCACCGCCTCGGCGGCATCCTCGTCGGTGTTGTCTTCCGAAATCGACTGCCCGCGCGCGCACACGCGGGCGCGCGTGCGCGCGCGGGGCCTCCAAAAAGAGAGATACCGACGTCGATCCGGCGCGGCCGGTACGGTCGCGCGATGCGCCTGATCGTGGCCCGCTGCGAGGTCTCCTACATCGGCCGCACCACGACTGTCCTGCCGGAGGCGGTGCGGCTGCTGATGGTCAAGGCGGACGGCACCTTCATGGTGTGGTCAGACGGCGGCGGCCCGAACGTCAAGCCGCTGAACTGGATGACCCCGCCCACCGTCATCGAAGAGGAGCCGGGCGCGGCGGAGGAGGCGGCGGGGCAGGCCGGCGGGTCGCGGCGGCTGGTGGTGCGCAAGCGTCGCGACGAGGAGCGCCTGGAGATCGACATCCACGAGGTTCTCGCGGACATCGACCACGAGCTCGACATCGCCTCCAGCCTCGAGAAGGAGGGCGTGGAGAGCGAACTGCAGGAGCTGCTCGCCGAGGCTCCCGGCTGGTGCGGGGAGGGCTTTCGGCTCGTTCGCCGCGAGTGGCCCACAGACATCGGGCCCGTGGACCTGATGTGCCGTGACGGCGCCGACGAGTGGATCGCCGTGGAGATCAAGCGGTTGGGCACCATCGACGCCGTGGAGCAGCTCACCCGCTATCTCGAGCGCATCCGCCTGGACCCCGCCATGGCCAGCTGCCGCGGGGTGCTGGCCGCCCGCTGGATCAAGCCTCAGGCGCGGGTGCTGGCGGCATCCCGGGGCATCGACTGCGTGGAGGTCGATCTCGAGGTGCTCCGCGGCGAGCGCGAGCCCGACCTCACCCTGTTTGCGGCATAGTCTCCGCTATGGCCACCGAGACGACAGCATCCGAGGCGGTGCTCACGGAGCGGCGCGAGAACGTGCTGCTGATCACGATCGACCGGCCGGAGGTGCGAAACGCGGTCAACGGGGCGGTGGCGGAGGGGATCGCGTACGCGCTCGACCAGCTGGACGGCGAGGAGAGCCTCTCGGCGGGGGTGCTCACGGGGGCGGGGGGGTTCTTCTGCGCGGGCATGGATCTCGGGGCGTTCGTGCGAGGAGAGTCGCCGTGGTACGGCGACCGGGGCTTCGCGGGGATCGCCCAGCGGGCCTCGGTGAAGCCGCTGATCGCGGCGATCGAGGGCTTCGCGGTGGCGGGTGGCATGGAGGTGGCGCTGGCGTGTGACCTGATCGTGGCGGCGCGAGGGGCCAAGCTAGGCATCCCGGAGGCCAAGCGCTCGCTGGTGGCGGCCGGCGGCGCGCTGCTGAGGCTGCCGCGGCGGATGCCCTACCACCTAGTGATGGAGCTGGCGCTGACGGGCGATCCGCTCCCGGCGGAGCGCTTCCACGAGCTCGGGGTGGTCAACCGGCTGGCGGAGCCGGGCGCGGCCGTGGAGGTGGCCCTGGAGCTGGCGGGGGCGATCGCCCGCAACGGGCCGCTGGCGCTGGCGGCCTCCAAGCGGATCCTGCAGGAGCAGTACGACTGGTCCACGGCCGAGATGTGGGAGCGTCAGGGCGCCATCTCCGGCCCGGTGTTCGCCTCCGAGGACGCCAAGGAGGGGGCGGCGGCGTTCAAGGAGAAGCGCGAGCCAGCCTGGAAGGGCCGCTAGGGCCCAGGACCGCTGTCGGCGCTCAGCCGCGGGCCCTGCGCTTGCGGCGGCGCTGGGCGAGGATCAGCTTGAAGCGACGCCAGAGGCCGGCCATCAGCGCTGGCCGGGGGGCTTGCGGGGGTACTGGGAGATGGGCACGCGCAGGTCGATGGCGGTGGTGACGATGCGGTTCTGTTCGGCGATGTGAGCGGCGGGGTAGCCCTCGCCGGGGCTGGCGCGCTCGGGGCGGCCGATGTAGCCGAAGCCGATGTGCTCGGGCATGATCTGCATCAGGCGGGGGAACATGTGGGCGCGGGCGCCCATGTTGCGGGGCTCCTCCTGTACCCAGACCACCTCGTGGAGATTCGGGTAGGAGTCCATCAGCTCCCTGATCTGGCCCTCCGGGAAGGGGTAGAGGAGCTCCACCCGGCCGACGGCGAGACCCTCGTGGGAGGGGCGATCGGGGTGGCCGACGAGGTCGTAGTAGATCTTGCCGGTGCAGAGGGCCAGGCGGGTGACCTTCTCGGCATCCACGCCGGGCTCGGCGAGGACGGGCTGGAAGCGAGTCTCCCCGGAGAGCTCATCCACGGTGCTGGTGGCCTGGGGCAGGCGCAGCAGAGACTTGGGCGTCATCACGATCAGGGGCCGCTGCTTGGCGATGCGTGCCTGGCGGCGGAGCAGGTGGAAGTACTGGGCGGGGGTGGTGGGGCTGGCGACGCGGATGTTGCCCTCGGCGGCGAGGGCCAGGAAGCGCTCCAGGCGGGCGGAGGAGTGCTCGGGTCCGGAGCCCTCGTAGCCATGGGGCAGCAGCAGGGTGAGGCGGGCGGTCTGGCCCCACTTTGCCAGGCCGGAGACGATGAACTGGTCGATGATCACGTCGGCGCCGTTGACGAAGTCGCCGAACTGGGCCTCCCACAGGACGAGGGTCTCGGGCGACTCCTGGCTGTAGCCGTACTCGAAGCCCAGGCAGGCGAGCTCCGAGAGGGGGCTGTTGTGGAGCTGAAACGGCGCCAGGGCCTCGGGCAGGCTCTGGATGGGGCACACGGTCTGGCCGGTCTTGGCGTCGTGCAGCACGAGGTGGCGCTGGCTGAAGGTGCCACGCTCGGTGTCCTGGCCGGTGAGGCGGATGGGGGTTCCCTCGGTGAGCAGTGAGGCGAATGCCAGGGCCTCGCCGTGGGCCCAGTCCAGGCCGCCCGCCTCGAGGGCCTCGCGGCGACGCTCCAGCTGTTTGACGAGCTTGGGGTGGACGGTGAAGCCGTCGGGGACGTGGAGCAGTTGCTCGCCCAGCCCCCGCAGGCGCTCGGCGGGCACGGCCGTGGTGACGTCCGGGCTGGGGGAGCGGTCGAGCTGGTACTCGCCCGTACCCTGCTCGGCGCCCTGCTCGGCGGCCTCCTTGATCTTGGACTTCAGGCGCTGGTGGAGCAGGGTGAGGTTGTCCCACACTGCCTGGCCGAGATGCTCGACCTCCTCGCGAGTGGTGACGCCTTCCTCGATCAGCCGCTGCGCCCACAGCTCGGAGACGCGCTTCTTGGTCTTGATCTTGGCGTACATCTCGGGCTGCGTATAGGCGGGCTCGTCGGACTCGTTGTGGCCGAAGCGGCGATAGCCGATCAGGTCGATGAGCACGTCGTGTCCGAACTCCTGGCGGAAGGCGAAGGCGAGGCGCACGGCGCTCATGCAGGCGGGCACGTCGTCGGCGTTGACGTGGATGATGGGCACGTCGAAGCCCTTGGCCAGGTCGGAGGCCCACTGGGTGGAGCGGGCGTCGTCGGGATCGGTGGTGAAGCCGATCTGGTTGTTCATGATCAGGTGGATGGTGCCGCCCACCTGGTAGCCGTCCAGCGCCTGGAGGTTGAGCGTCTCCGCGACCACGCCCTGGGCCGGGAAGGAGGCGTCGCCGTGGATCACGATGGGCATCGCGGCGTCGGTGTCCTGCAGCGCGTGGGGACCCTGGCGGGCGGTCTGGGCGGCGCGGGTGGCGCCCTCGACGACGGGTGAGACGTACTCGAGGTGGCTGGGGTTGGACTCGAGGTTGACCATGATGGTGCCGCCGGCGGGCAGCGCGTAGGTGCCCTGGGTGCCGTGGTGGTACTTGACGTCGCCGGTGCCACCCTGGGGGATGGTGGTGACGGCCTCGAGCGTGGAGGCGCCCTCGAACTCGGCGAAGATGGTGTCGTAGGGGCGGCCGAGGTTGTGGGCGAGCACGTTCAGGCGGCCGCGGTGGGCCATCCCCACCACCACCTCCTTGCCGCCCTGGGCGGCGGAGAGCTGGATCAGCTCATCCAGCATGGGAACGGTCATGTCGAGGCCCTCGATCGAGAACTGGTGCTGGCCGAGGTAGGCCTTGTGCATGAAGCGCTCGAGGGCGTCCACCTCGGTGAGGCGCTTGAGCAGGGTGAGCTGCTCCTCGGCGGGAAGAGGGCCGCGGAAGGCGCCCGACTCGATCTGCTCGCGCAGCCACACGCGCTGGCGGTGGGAGGCGATGTGCTCGATCTCGTAGGCCATCGTGCCGCAGTAGGTCTCACGCAGCAGCGGCAGGGCGTCGGCGAGGCTCTGGGCGGGCACGTACATCTGCAGGATGCCGGCGGGGATGCGGGCCATCAGCTCGGGGGTGATGCCCACCGATTCGGGGGCCAGGCCCGGTTCGCCCTCTGGTTCTGAGCCCAGCGGATCGAGCCGGGCGGCGAGGTGGCCGTGGCTCCTGAAGCGGGTGACGAGCACGCTGGCGGCGTGGACGGCGGCGAGAAGCTCCTCGTCGATCTCCCCCGCGGCGGGGGTCGGCGCGGCGGCCCCGGCGGCCACGCTCGGCGTGGGAGCGGCGGGGGCCGGACCGGGCTCCACGGCGAGGGCCCCGAAGACCTCATCGTAGAAGCCCTCCTCGCCCTGCAGGCGGCGCTCGACCTCCGCCAGGAAGCGGCCGGACTCCGCCCCCTGGATGATGCGGTGATCGTAGGTGGAGGTCATGGTCATCACCTTCTCGGCGCCGATCTGGGCGCCGATGGCGGCGAGGCCGGGGGGATAGCCGATGGCGCCGGTGGCGACGATGGTGCCCTGGCCGTTCATCAGGCGGGGAACGGAGGCGATGGTGCCGATGCCGCCGGGGTTGGTGAGGGTGATGTTGGCGCCCTGGAGGTCGTCGGCGGTGAGGGTGTTGGTGCGGGCCTTCTCCACGAGACCGTCGTAGGCGGCGAGGAAGCGGTCGAAGGGCAGGGAGGCGGCGTCGGCGATGACGGGCACCATGAGGGTGCGGGTGCCGTCCTTCTTCTCCACGTCGACCGCCAGGCCGAGGTTCACCTGGCCGTCGGAGATGCGCTGGCCGCGGCCGTCCGCCTGGGCATAGTGGCTGGCCATCACGGGCATCGCGGCGCCGGCGCGGGCGATGGCGTAGGCGATCAGATGGGTGAAGGACACCTTGCGGCCGGCCGCCTTCAGCTCGCGGCGACGGCCGTCGAGGACGGTGACGGTGAGGGTGCGGAAGCTGGTGGCCGTGGGAATGGAGAGGGACTGCTCCATGTACTTCGCCAGGGCGGCGCTGCCACCGCGCAGCTGCTCCGCGGTGGCGGGGCTGGCGCCATCCCTGTCGGCGAGGTCTCCGCTCGGAGCGTGAGCGGCGGCGCCGTTGCCGGCGGCGGCATCGAGGACGTCGGCCTTGACGATGCGACCCGCGGGGCCGCTGCCGGAGAGGCCGGCGAGGTCCACGCCGTTGGCGGCGGCCGCGCGGGCGGCCACCGGGGAGGCCTTGGCGCCGTTGGCGGTGGGGGTGGCGTCCGGAGCGGCCGTGGCGGCGGGAGGGGCGGCGGCGGTCTCAGACGGCGTGGAGCTCTGGGCGGCGGGCGGGCCGCCGTTGCCGTCGAGGGTCTGGGGCGACGCGGGCGCCTGGGACTCGTCGGCGACGACGATGCGGGCGATCACCTGGCCGACGGTGACGGTGTCGCCCTCCGCGACGAGGAGCTCGCTGACGGTGCCGGTGGCGGGAGAGGGAAGCTCCACATCGACCTTGTCGGTGGAGATCTCCACGATGGTGTCGTCGAGCTTGATGGGGTCGCCCACCTTGACGTGCCATTCGAGGATGGTGCCCTCCGTGACCGACTCGCCTGCTGCGGGGGTCACGACGTCGATCGTCTGCGGAGTCGTGGTGCCCGTGGCCATCTCTCCGTTCACTCTAGCGCGGCACTCCGGCGGACATCGCCGCCCCCGCAGGTCCCGTTGCAGCGAGGCGCGGAGACCGTGAGGGAAGCGTTTTTCACACGCGATCACACGGCGGCGGGCAGGCCCTGGCGTTCGGCGCGCAGGAACTCGTAGCTGCCGAAGAAGGGACCGATGCCGCCGAGGACGGCGACGGAGACGGCCACGCGCAGGGGCACGACCCGCAGGCGGGCGCAGAGGATGCAGATCAGGGACATGGCGATCCACAGCAGGCCGTGGGTCATGCCGAGGACGAAGGTGAGGGGCTCGGGTTTGTGCAGGGCGAAGGCGCACAGCAGCAGCGCGGCGTAGATGCAGGAGTGGGTGAAGGAGACCCACTTCAGGCGGGGGAGGGTGATGACGCCCGCCCGTGGGTGGGCGCTGGATGTGCTCCCATTCGCGGCCCCCGCGCGCGCACGCGCGCGCGCGCGCGGGCCCTCCAATTTCGAGTCCTCCGTCCGAGCCCCCACGCGCGCGGACGAGCCGGTCGTCTGCTTGGACTCGCCGGACACGCCAGACACGTTCACTCGGCGGTGAGCCAGCGGGCCATGGCGCGGAGGGGAGGCGCGGCCTCGGGGGGCCAACGGTCGACGTCGGCGGGCCACCACGCGAACTGGTCGTGCTCGTGGTCGGGTTTGACGTCGGCGTCGGCGCCCTCCGCGAGCCAGGCCTGGCCGACGAACATGACGAGGCGCTGGGGGAGGCGCAGGAGGGCCTCGGCGCGGGCGCGGGCGGGGGCGACGGACCACTCCTCCTGGAGCTCGCGCAGGAGGGTGTGGGCGGGGTTCTCGTCGAGGTCGACGGCGCCACCGGCGCCGAGAGCCCAGCGTCCGGCCCAGGAGGCGACCCAGGGGGCGCGGCGGCCGGCGAGCCAGCGGCCGTCGGCGGCGCGGGTGACGCAGAGGGCGGCGACGCTCTGGGAGGCGTCGCCGTCGATCAGGCGCAGGGCCCAGCGCTGGGGCTGGAGCTCGATGGCGAGGCCGTCGTCGGGCTCTTGGCGGTAGCCGACAAGGCGGGCGGCGACGCCGTCGTGGCTGGGGGAGCCGCGGTCGCGCAGAGCGGCGATGGCGGCGTCCGCGGCCTGGGCGTGCTCGGGAGAGGGCCGGTAGTGGTCGGT
>DATJMB010000220.1:0-11720 GCA_035508995.1 Solirubrobacteraceae bacterium
TCGACAAGGTGGAGATGTTCAGCTTCGTCGCGCCCGAGCGCTCCGGCGAGGAGCACGAGCGCATCCTGGCCATCGAGGAGGAGATACTCCAGCAGCTCGAGCTCCCCTACCGGGTGGTGAACATCGCCGTCACCGATCTCGGCAACTCCGCCGCCAAGAAGTACGACTGCGAGGCCTACCTCCCCAGCCAGTCCCGTTACCGGGAGCTCACCTCCTGCTCCAACACCACCGACTACCAGGCCCGCCGTCTGTCCATCCGCGCCCGCGGCGACCGTGCCACCGAGACCCTCCACACCCTCAACGGCACCGCCATCGCCGTCGGTCGCACCCTCGTGGCGCTGCTCGAGAACGGACAGCAGGCCGACGGCTCCGTCCAGCTCCCCGAAGTCCTCCTCCCCTACGGCGCTCCCCCGCGCCTGGCCGCCCCCGCCGGCTGACCGAGGCTCGCCCGGAGCAAACGCCCACGTGGCAGCCTCCCGCGTTTGCGCTTAGTCGGGATGCCTTCAGCCGTCCGGACAGGCGTCTGACGGGGCGATTGACAGATGGACTTGCGGGCTCTGGCCATGCAGCGCGGAAGCTAGCCCGACGGCCGCCTCAGCACAAGCGATTCGCACCCCCTGCAGGCCGCCTTGCACAGCCGCCCACCACTGGACATCAAGAAGATGACAACTAATGTTACTCTCAAGGTGACAGGGATAGCTCAACGTTTATAAACGGTGGCTGGGGGATAGACGGAGAGGTACCGTTCTCGCGCGGCCGCAAGAAGGAGCCGCGTTGGAGGACGTCCAGCGAACCAAGATCCTGGAGGCCGTGGCCGCTTTGGTGGCCGACCGCGGCGTGGCCGGCGCCACCCTCGCCGACACCCTCGCCGGCGCCGGCGTCTCCCGCCGCGTCTTCTACGAGCTGTTCGCCGATCGCACCGAGTGCCTGGTGGCCGCCTTCGAGCTCGCCGTGGAGCGCTGCTCGGCGCGCATGCTGCCCGCCTACCAGGCCGAGCGCCGCTGGCGCGACGGCGTGCGGGCGGCCCTCGCCGAAGGGTTGCGCTTCCTCGACGAGCAGCCCGCCCTCGGCCGCCTGCTGGTGGTCCACTCCCTCGGCGCCGTGCCCGAGCTGCTCGCCCGTCGCGTGGAGCTCCAGGGCGCCCTGCGTGACGTCGTCGATCGCGGCCGCTTCGAACGCGCCGCCCGGCGCTCACAGCCGCCTCCCATCGCCGCCGAAGGCGTCGTCGGCGCGGTCCTCGCCGTGATCCAGTCCCGTCTCTTCGCCCAGGACGCCGAACCCCCAGACGAGCGCCCCGTGATCGAGCTGTTCGGCTCCCTCATGAGCCTCATCGTGCTCCCCTACCTGGGCCCCACCGCGGCCCAGCGGGAGCTCCTCCGCCCCGCCCCCGCCCCTCCCTGGGAAGAGGACGCCGAAACGCCCCTGCCCTCGAGCTTCGAGGACCACGGCCTGCGCCTGACCTACCGCACCGTCCGCGTGTTGGGCGCCATCGCCCAGTACCCCGGCGCCAGCAACCGGGAGGTGGCCGAGCGCGCCGACATCGTCGACCAGGGCCAGATCTCAAAGCTCCTCACCCGCCTGCAGCGCGCCGGCGTGATCGCCAACGTAAGTGAGGGCACCTCCAGGGGTGCCCCCAACGCCTGGAGCCTCACCCCCCTGGGCGAGCACATCGCGGTGGAAGTCAAGGACCGCTACCGCCGCCTGCCCCGCGGCTCCTGAGCGGCCCTCCACACTGAGCGGCCCTCCACACTGAGCGGCCCTCCACAGGGTCTTAGGGCACCCTAACGTTACGTGTGCTAACTTCCCGCTTGCTCATATCCAAGTGAGGAAGTCGGGATTCCGCTACGGTTCCCGGATCGCAACAGGAGACACCTTGCAAGAGCCCGCCACATCCGCTTCCCCAGACGCGCCTCAGATCTCCGCCGAGGCCGCCCTCTCCGGTGCTGAGGCCGTGTCTGCGGTCAAGCGCCGCACCGAGCGCCGCAGCTTCTACGTCTGGACCGCCGTGGTCCTCGCCGTCTCCGTCGCCGCCGTGGTCCTCGGCTGGCACGCCAAGGGCGGCACCCCCGACCCGACCGATCCCGGCAACCACATGAGCTCCACCAGCGCCGTCATCGACAGCGGCGTGCTCGTCTTCCGCGAGGGCCTCGAGACGATCCTCGTGCTGGCCGCCATCATGGCGAGCTTCCTCGGCGCCAACCGCGCCTATCGCAAGCCCGTCGCCGCCGGCGGCGGCGTGGCGCTGCTGGCCTCCGTGGCCACCTGGTTCCTGGCCGTGTGGTTCATCGGCATGTTCGGCGACGGCGGCCTCTCCGTACAGGCCGCCACCGGCATCCCCGCCATCCTCGTGCTGCTGCTGGTGATGAACTGGTTCTTCCACAAGGTCTACTGGACCGGCTGGATCGCCCACCACCATCGCCGCCGCCGCGGCCTGCTGGGCTCCACCGAGGATGTCGGCGTGCGCATGACCATCGTGGGCCTCGTGCTGCTCGGCTTCACCTCCGTCTACCGCGAGGGCTTTGAGATCGTGATCTTCCTCCAGGGCCTGCGCGAGCGCTTCGGCGCGAGCGTGGTGCTCGAGGGCGTGGTCCTCGGCCTGCTCTTCACCGCCGCCGTGGGCGTGCTCACCTTCGGCCTGCACCAGCGCCTGCCCTACCGCAAACTGCTCATCATCACCGGCGTCATGCTCGTGCTCGTGCTGTGGGTGATGGTCGGCGAGGAGGTCAACGAGATGCAGCTCGCCGGCTGGATCGGCACCACGCCGATCCCCGGCGTCTCCGTGCCGGGCTGGGCTGGCACCTGGTTCTCGATCTTCCCCAACGTCGAGACCATCGCCGCCCAGGTTCTCGCCATCACCCTCGTGCTCGGCTCCTACGCAGCCGCCCAATACTTGCGCGTCTGGCGTCCCCGCCGCCGCGGCGAACAGGCCGCCCGCCGCCCCGAGGCTCCGCCTCAGCCCGCGTGGAACACGAGCGAGCGGCCCGTTCCGCGCCCCGGCGTGAGCGTCAGCCTGTAGAGCCCGCTCGCGAGCCCCCCTCGCAGCTTCAGCGTGGCGCTGTCGTGGCCCCGCGCCGCGTTCAGCACCAGCGTCCCGGGCAGCGTCACCCAGCGCTTGGCCCCGTCCACCTGCGTCTCCCGGGCGAGCGTCACCTTCACACGGAGCTCGCCGCCGGTGAGGAACGTGAACGCCAGCCGGGTCACGCGGCCATGGCCGCGACGCAACGCGATCCTCGCCGCCCGCGTGAGGCTTGGGCCCGCCAGCAGCGTCGCCGCTCTCGGTCTGGCTGATCCCCCGCTCGATGTTCCCGCTCCGTTGGCGCTCGGAGGACCGTCGCCCTCATCCCCGGCGTTGGCCAATTCGCCTGTTTGATTGCCTTTAGATCCCGTTATCGCGGTGTCACGGCCGTCGCCTTCCGAAGCTCCCGAGGGCTCGAATGCCGCGATGCCGTCAGGCGTGCCCACGCCGCTGGGCCCGTCGAAGCCGGGTCCCGCCACGCAGATGGCCCGAGCCGAGCACGCCGCCGCCTCTTCGCTCAGGGTGCATTCCGCGAGGCCCGTTTCTTCGTCGAAGCCATTGGCGCAGGCGCCGTTGGAGCCCACCGCCACGTCGTGCAGCGCACCGGGATCGGAGGCGAAGTTCTCATACAGCGTCTGCGCCGGGTATTCCACCCCTCGCGCCCCTTCGGCGAGCGCGAAGGTGGCCGCGATGAAAGGCGCCGCCACGCTCGTGCCCCCGATCGTCGTCCAGCCCCGGTATTCCACCCCTTTTTCCCTCACCGGAGTGGAGTCGTAGACGGCCACCCCCGTAGAGGGGTCCGCGTCGGCGGCCACATCCGCCACGGATCTCGCGGAGCCACAGCCCAGCGCCCCAAAGCCCGCCACCGTCTGCTGCCAGGCGGGTGCCGTGAACACGCTGCTGCACCCCCCGCCGGTGGCTCCATCGCCGTTCCACACGCTCTCCCCGTTCCACGTCCCGCCCGGGCCAACGCTCAGCCTCGTGCCCCCCACCGCCACCACGCTCGGGGAGGAGGCGGGGAAGTCCACGTCGCCGATTTCCCCGCTTTCCTGCGCGTCCCAGCTCAGATAGCCGGCGTCTCCCGCCGCGGCCGTGATCACCGTCCCGGGATGGTCGAAGGCGCCGCTCTGGGCGCTCGCTCCGGTTCCTTCCTCGGAACCTCCCCAGGAGTTGGAGATCTCCTGCGCCCCCCGCTGCTCCGCTTCCTGCTCCGCCGCTTCCAGCGTCGCGTAGCTGTTCGAGGACGCCTCCACCAGCAGGACCTTGCAGCTGGGACACGCACCGTGTACCACCTCCACGTCGGTGGCGATCTCCTGAGCCCAGCCCGCGTTCTTGGCGGGGGAGCCCACCTTCACCTTGGTGAAGCACTCGTTCGCGCTCGTGCACGCCGCCAGGCCGAACTCTTCGTCGAACACCTGCAGGTCATGTTCCACGGTGGGGTCGTCGTAGGCGTCGATCACCGCCACCGTCTGCCGGTTGGCCGGCGCCGCCACGCTCGCGAGGCCATAGGCGCTGAGCAGTTCGTGCGGTGAAAGGCTGCCTTCCGGCGGTTCCGTTTCTTCTTCGATCGCGCTCGGCTCTCCCGCCCCCGCCGGCTGCTGAGCGTGCGCCTCGCGGGCAACCAGCCGCAGTCCCATGCAGCCCGCGTGCCCCGCTTCGGGTGCCCCGCACAGCGCGCTCACCCGGTAGCTCGCCGGCGACAGCTCCCCCCGCGCCGGCGCCGCCGCAAGGCACCATCCGCCCAGCGCCAGCATCGCCATGGCCAGCATCCTCATCGGCGCCAGCTCGCGCCGCGCCAAAGCCCTCATGCCACTCATATTGGCACTCACAGTGTTCTCTCGGCGCGGCATTCAGCGGCCTTGAGGGCGAAACCGCTACTCGGACGACTACGCTGAGACCCACCATGCGCCCCTTCGGGTTCCTGCTGGCGACCGAGCCGCCCCCCCGGCGGCTGGGTGTGCTGGCGGCATTCGGCGCCGTGGCGATCTGCACGCTGCTGCTCTATCCGCTCGAGCAGATCGCGCCGGTGGTCTCGCTCGGCGTCGTCTACATGCTCGCCGTGCTCGCCATCTCCGTGGTGTGGGGCGCATGGCTGGGCGTGCTCACCGCGCTGCTCAGCGCGGCGGCCTTCAACTTCTTTCACCTACCCCCCGTCGGCCGCTTCACGATCAAGGATCCCGACAACTGGGTGGCCCTCGTGGCCTTCCTCGTCACCGCCGTGCTCGCGAGCTCGATCGCAGAAGTGACCCGCGCACGCACCCGCGAGGCGCAGGAGCGCCAGCGCGAGGCCGACCTGGCCGCCGAGATGGCCCGCATCCTGCTGCGCGGCGAGGATCTCGCCCAGGCGCTGCCCACCGCCGCGGCGCGCCTCTCCCAGGTGCTCGGCCTGCACTCCGCCGCCATCGAGATGGAGGCCCTCGAAGGCGACGAGCGCCGCATCGCCTTCCCGCTGCGCGAAGGCACCCGCCGCCTGGGCACCCTGCTCGTCGGCGCCGACACGCCCGAGGAGAGCCTGCGCCGGCTGCAGGAGCGGGTGGTGCCCGCCCTGGAGGCGGTGCTCAGCGCCGCCCTGGAGCGCGAGGCGCTGCTGGGGGAGGTGGTCGAGACGGCCTCCCTGCGCCGCGCCGACGTCGTCAAGACGGCCGTGCTGCGCGCCGTCTCCCACGACCTGCGCTCGCCCCTCACCGCCATCTCCGCCGCCGGCGAGGCGGTCGCCCTGCCGAACATCTCCCAGGCCGAACGCGAGGAGCTCGCCTCCGTGATCGAGCAGGAGACCCGCCGCCTCTCCCGGCTGGTGGAGAACCTGCTCGACCAGTCCCGCCTGGAGGCCGGCGTCGCCGAGCCCCACCGCGCCTGGATGTCCGTCGAGGAGGTCCTCACGGCGGCTCTCGGGGAGCTTCAGCCGGGGTCCGAGGACTACGCCCTCTCGATCGACCGCGAACTGCCGCTCGTGCGCGCCGACTCCGCCCAGCTCGAGCGGGCCTTCGTAAACGTGCTCGAGAACGCCCGCCGCCACTCCGGCGGCCACCCTGTGTCCGTGCGCGCACGCGCCGTGCGCACCCATGCCGCCGAGAACGACCGCGTGATCGTGCGCATCGTCGATCGCGGCCCCGGCATCCCACCGCTGCAGCTCGAGCGTGTGTTCGAGCCCTTCTACCGCGCCGGCAGCGCCCGCACCGGCCACCGCGGCTCGGGCCTCGGCCTGGCGATCGCCCGCGGCTTCGTGCAGGCCAACGGCGGCAAGCTCTATGTGGAGTCCCTCCCCGGCCAGGGCGCCACCTTCGTCTTCGAGCTGCCCCTCGACCCCGCCGTCCCCGCCGGCGAGGGCCAGCCGGTCGCCGAGCCGGCGGGCGCGAGCGTCGCCGACGATGCCTGACGCGCCGCGGGTGCTGGTCGTCGACGACGAGCTGCAGATCCTGCGCGCCCTGCGCGTGGTGCTGCGCGACGCCGGCTTCGAGGTGGTGCCCGCTCAGAGCGCCGTCGAGGCGCTCGACCGCGCCGCCGTGCGCCCGCCCCAGGCGGCGATCGTCGATCTGGTGCTCCCCGACGGCGACGGCATCGAGGTCACCCGCAGCCTGCGCGAATGGAGCGAGATGCCGATCCTCGTGCTCTCCGCCATCGGCGAGGAGGAGCAGAAGGTGCGCGCCCTGGAGGCCGGCGCCGACGACTACGTCACCAAGCCCTTCGCCGCCCGCGAGCTCGTCGCTCGCCTGCAGGCGGTGCTGCGCCGCGCCGGCGGGCCGGGCGCGGGGGAGGAGTCGCGCATCGAGCTCGACGGCCTCGCGATCGACTTCGCCGCCCGCGCCGTCACCCGCGACGGCGAGCCCGTGCACCTCACCCCGATCGAGTTCGACCTGCTGCGCGTGCTCGTGCGCAACCGTGGCCGGCTGATGACCCACCGCGCGCTGCTCGGCGAGGTGTGGGGTCCCGCCTACGCCGAGGACGTGCGCACCCTGCGCACCCACATCGCCCGCCTGCGCGCCAAGATCGAGCCCGCGGCAGCCGCCGGCGCCACCGGGTCCGGCGGGCCGAGGTTCATCCTCACCGACCCCGGCGTGGGCTATCGCTTCGTGGTCTGAGCGGCCTGAGCGGCCCCGCGCGGACCGTAACGCAATCGTTATACGCCGCCGCCAAACCGTTACGACTCCGTGACGGGCCGCCACCCATAGTGGCCTCATGGACGCTCTCGCCATCGTGCTCGGGATCGCCGCCTTCGCCATCCTGCTGTGGCTCGTCGAGGGGATCGACCGGGTATGAGCGCCGCCGACGTGTTCGGGCTGGTGGTGACGGTGCTGATCATCGCCTACCTCTTTTACGCCCTGATTCGCGGTGAGAGGCTCTAGGGCGCCGGTGAACGCATGACCTTCGCCGGCTGGTTGCTGATCGTCCTGTTCGTGGCGGTCCTCACCGCGCTGGCGCTGCCGCTGGGCGGCTACATGGCCAAGGTCTTCACCGGCGAGCGGGTGCTCCTCTCGCCGCTGCTCGCCGGCCCCGAGCGGTTTCTCTACGGCCTCATGCGGGTGGACCATGAGCGTGAGCAGGACTGGAAGCAGTACGCCAAGAGCCTGCTCATCTTCTCGCTCGTGGGGTGGCTGTTGCTCTACGTCATCCTGCGCACCCAGAACGCCCCCTGGGTTCCCCACGTGCTCAACCCGCTGGCCTACAAATCGGGCACCTGGAACCTGACCTTCAACACGACCTCCTCGTTCGTGACGAACACCAACTGGCAGTACTACGCGGGGGAGACCACGCTGAGCTATCTCAGCCAGATGGCCGGCCTGACGGTGCAGAACTTCCTCTCCGCCGGCGTGGGCATCGTGGTGGCGGCGGCGCTCGTGCGCGGGCTCGTCGGCCGCACGGGCAAGGGCATCGGCAATTTCTGGCGCGACATCGTGCGCGTGGTGCTCTACATCCTGCTGCCGATCTCGATCGTGGCCGCGCTGGTGCTGGCCTCGCAGGGGGTGATCGCCAACCTCTCGACCTACCTGACGGCGCACACGATCACGGGCCTTGAACAGAAGATCGCGATGGGCCCCGTCGCCTCGCAGGAGGCGATCAAGGAGCTCGGCACCAACGGCGGCGGCTTCTTCAACGTCAACTCCGCCCACCCGTTCGAGAATCCCACCGGCTTCACCAACCTGCTGGAGATGCTGCTCGTGCTGGTGATCCCCGCAGCGCTCGTGTTCATGTACGGGCGCATGGCCGGCAATCGCCGCCAGGGCTACGCGATCTACGGCGTGATGACGTTCATGTTCCTCGGCGCCGTGGCCGTCGCCTACATCGCCGAGGCCCACGGCTCGCCCGCCCAGCACGCCGCCGGCCTGCACACGGGGGTCATCTCAGGCTCGGGCGGCGGCAACATGGAAGGCAAGGAGCAGCGCTTCGGGATCGCCGGCTCGGCGCTGTTCGACGTGATCACCACCGTCACCTCCTGTGGCGCGGTGAACAGCGCGATCGAGTCCTTCACCGGCATCGGCGGCGCCGTGCCGTTCGCCAACCTGTCCGCCAGCGAGGTGATCTTCGGCGGCGTCGGCACGGGGCTGTACTCGATCCTTCTCTACGTCCTGCTGGCGGTGTTCATCGGCGGGCTGATGGTCGGGCGCACGCCGGAGTGGCTCGGCAAGAAGCTCGAGGCGCGCGAGATCAAGCTCGCCGGGCTCGGCATCCTGATCACGCCGCTGGCGGCCCTCTTCTGCACCGCGATGGCCACCGCCACGGCGGCCGGACAGAAGTCGATCTCCGAAGGGGCCCTCTCGGGGAGCGGCGCCAACACACCCCAGGGCTTCTCCGAGAGCTTCTACGCCTACCTCTCCCAGGCCAACAACAATGGCTCGGCGTTCGCCGGCTACACCGGCTACGTGCAGCCCGCGGCGGGCAACGCCGGCGCGCACGGCATCACCTTCGCCAACCTGCTGGGCGGCTTCGACATGCTGTTCGCCCGCTTCGCCCCGATCCTGTTCGCGCTCGCCGTCGCCGGGGCGCTCGCGGGCAAGCGCGTGACACCCGCGGGCCTCGGCACGATGTGCACCGACAACCCCACCTTCGCGGTGCTGCTGCTGGGCGTGATCGTGCTCGTCGGCGCCCTCACCTTCTTCCCCGCCCTGCTGCTCGGACCGATCGTCCAGGGCCTGACCACACACCTCTACTGACATGGGCCTCCCGAGCATCAAACGCGACGTTCTCAGCTCGATCATCGCGATGGTCTGCTTCACGATCCTGCTTGGCCTCGCCTATCCGCTGGTGATCACGGGCGTCAGCCAGGTCGCCTTTCCCGGTGACGCCAACGGGCAGAAGGTCTATGTGAACGGCAGGCTCGTGGGCTCGAAGATCATCGGCCAGAGCTTCGCCCGGCCCGTGATCGGCAAGAACGGCAAGCCCGAGGAGGAAGCAGAAGAGCTCGTCACCGCACCGGTCCTGCGCTACTTCCAGTCGCGCCCCTCGGCCACCGAAGGCGGTGCCTACAACGCCGCCGCGAGCACCTTCTCCAACCGCGGCCCCAACTCCGTGAAGACCAGGGAAGCGGACGAAGAGAACATCAAGGCCTATCTCGAACAGAACCGCCCCTACGACCGCGGCCTCGTCGCCGCGAAGGTCCCGGTCGACGCCGCCAACACCTCGGCCTCCAACCTCGATCCGGAAATCTCACGGGCCAACGCCTGGATCCAGGCCCACCGCATCGCCGCCCTGCGCCGTCTCTCGCTGGCCACCGTGGACGGCCTCATCGCACGGTACACCGACGGCCGCGGGCTGGGCTTCAGCGGCGAACCGGGCGTGAACGTGCTCGAGCTGAACCTGGCGCTGGACCGGCTCACGCGAGGAGCCTCCTGATGGCCTCGGTTTCCGCCACCCACGAGCGCCGGGCGATCTCGCTGTTCCAGCGGGAGATCGCCGGCCGCGCCCTGATCGACAGCCTCAAGAAGCTCGACCCGCGCGTGCAGGTCCACAACCCGGTGATGTTCGTGGTGGAGATCGGCTCGGCGATCACCACCGCCACGTGGCTGATCCAGGTCTTCGGCGGCAAGCCCCTGGGCGGCGGCAGCGACCCCGCGTGGTTCACGTTCACGATCGCCGTCTGGCTGTGGCTCACTGTGGTGTTCGCCAACATGGCCGAGGCCTTCGCCGAGGGACGCGGGCGCGCCCAGGCGGACACGCTGCGGTCGATGCGCAAGGAGACCGTCGCCCGCATGCGCGACGGCGCCACCAAGGCCGCCTCGGAGCTCACCCGCGGCGACGTGGTGGTGGTCGGCGCCGGCGAGCTGATCCCCGGCGACGGCACCGTGATCGAGGGCATCGCCACCGTGGACGAGTCGGCGATCACGGGCGAGTCAGCGCCGGTGATCCGCGAGTCCGGCGGCGATCGCAGCGCGGTCACTGGCGGCACACGGGTGACATCCGATGAGATCGTCGTGGAGATCACCCAGGAGCCCGGCCACTCCTTTCTGGATCGCATGATCGCCCTCGTGGAGGGGGCGGAGCGGCGCAAGACGCCCAACGAGGTGGCGCTCGGCATCCTGCTCGCGGCGCTCACGCTGATCTTCATGATCGTCGTCGCCACGCTGCGCCCCTTCGGGCTGTTCGCCGGCACCTCGATCTCCGAGACCACCCTGATCGCGCTGCTCGTGGCGCTGATCCCCACCACGATCGGCGCCCTGCTCTCGGCGATCGGCATCGCCGGCATGGACCGGCTCGTGCGCCGCAACGTGCTCGCCCTCTCCGGCCGCGCCGTGGAGGCGTCCGGCGACGTGGACGTGTTGCTGCTCGACAAGACCGGCACGATCACGATCGGCAACCGCCTGGCCTGCGAGTTCATCCCGATGCCGGGCGTCCCCGAGGCGGAGCTCGCCGAAGCCGCCCAGCTCTCCTCGCTCGCCGACGAGACGCCCGAGGGCCGCTCGATCGTGGTGCTCGCCAAGCAGTACGGCATCCGCGAGCACGACATGGCTGAGATCGGCGCCGAGTTCGTCCCCTTCACCGCCCAGACGCGCATGAGCGGCGTGGACTTCGACGGCCAGCAGCTGCGCAAGGGGGCGGGCGACGCGATCGTCGAGCTGGTCGGCAGCGAAGGCGGCTCGCCGCCGCCTCAGCTGCAGGAGGAGCTCGACCGCATCGGCCGCGAGGGCGGCACGCCGCTGGCGGTGTCACGCAACAGCCAGGTGCTGGGCGTGATCTACCTCAAGGACACGATCAAGGAGGGCATGGCGGCCCGCTTCGAGCAACTGCGCGCGATGGGCATCAAAACGGTGATGGTCACCGGCGACAATCGCCTCACCGCCGCGAAGATCGCGCAGGAGTCCGGCGTGGACGACTTCCTCGCCGAAGCCACCCCCGAGACCAAGCTCGCGCTGATTCGCGAGCACCAGGCCGACGGGCGCCTCGTGGCGATGACCGGCGACGGCACCAACGACGCTCCCGCGCTCGCTCAGGCGGACGTCGGCGTGGCGATGAACACCGGCACCCAGGCCGCCCGCGAGGCCGGCAACATGGTCGACCTCGACTCCAACCCCACGAAGCTCATCGAGATCGTGGAGGTCGGCAAGCAGCTGCTGATCACCCGCGGCGCCCTCACCACCTTCTCGATCGCCAACGACGTGGCCAAGTACTTCGCGATCCTGCCCGCCGTGTTCATCAGCACCTACGCCGCCTCGGGGGAATCGAAGGGCCCGCTGCACGTGCTCAACATCATGAACCTGGGCAACCCCGAGTC
>DATJMB010000221.1:0-15400 GCA_035508995.1 Solirubrobacteraceae bacterium
GCCGTGGCCGCCATCGAAATGGACGCCACCGCCACCCGCTCCATCGTGCTTGCTGGCGTGGCCGCCCTCGCCGTGTACGGCTCCGTGGCCGTGGGCGGCGCCCGCCGCGACCTGCTCAGCGGCCTCGATGCCGCCATCTCCCAGCAGTGGGGCGGAGCCCCCCTGTGGGTGACTCCCGACGGCAACATCTTCGACGCCGACTCCTTCCACCTCGTGAGCTCCCAGCAGCTGGCTCGCCGCACGAACGGCCTGGTGAGCGCCACCCAGGTGCACCAGGGCGGCTTCGTGGACCTCGGCTCCCATCGCCTGTGGATCCGCGCCGTGCCCTCCGCCGGCGGCGCCCCAATCCTCTCCAGCCAGCTGCTCGCCGGCGAACTGCGCCGCGCCGACGAACGCATTCGCGCGGGCGGCTGGGCCGCGGTCTCCAGCGGCTTCGCCCGCGAACACAGCCTGCCCCTGGGCGGCTCCTTCACCCTGCCCACCCCCTCCGGTGAGGTCCCCTTCCGGGTGGCCGCCGTGACCACCAACATCGGCTGGCCCTCCGGCACCATCACCCTCGGCACACGCGACTACAGCCGCTACTGGCAGACCACAGCACCCACCGCCCTCTCCTTCGCCCTCGCTCCCCACGCCAGCCTGCCAGCCGCCAAGGCGGCTCTTGCCGCCGCCCTCGCCGGCCAGCCCACCCTGCGGGTGCAGAGCTCGGAGGAACGCGTCGCCGAGGTGAAGGCCACCGTCCATCAGGGCCTCGGCACCCTCAGCAAGATCTCCACCCTGCTGCTCGTCACCGCCGCACTCGCCCTCGCCACCGCCCTCGCCACCGCCATCTACCAGCGCCGCGCCCGCCTGGCCTCTCTGAAAGCCCAGGGCTTCGACCGCCTGCAGCTGTGGCGAGGCCTGCTGTTCGAGAGCGCCGTGGTGCTCGCCGTGGGCTGCCTGGACGGGGCTCTGCTGGGCCTCTACGGCCACGCCCTCGCCGACCGCTACCTGCGCGCCGACGCCGGCTTCCCGGCCCCCTTCGCGGTGGGGGGCCTGCAGGTGGCGGCGACCTTGGCGTTGATGCTGGGCATCGCCCTGGCCGTGATCGCCCTGCCCGGCTACTCCGCCGCGGGCATCTCCCCCCAGGCGGGCTTTCAGGAGTAGGTGTCCACGCCGTCCGGCAGCGAGTGGCGACGGGGCCGGGAGGTAGATACAAACAGCGGTTGCGAGCCGCCCTCGCGGTCGAGATTGTAGTCGGAGTGTCCCATCCGTCCCGACAGTCGGAGCTTGCCTGGGCCTTCCTGCGCGCGTCCTTCGACTACTGGCTCGTGGTCCTGCCAATCGCCCGCCACGAGCTCCGCTGCCTGCGCGACCGCGCCGCCGCCATCCCCGACCCGGTGCTGCGCCGTCACGCCCTCGGGATCTACGACGCCGATTGGGCGAGCCTCGAGGGGGTGGCCGCCTTCGCCGCCTTCACCCCGCCCGCCCAGCGCGTCACCGTGGTGCGCCTGCTGATCGCCCTGCAGAGCATCTACCAGTACGCCGACACCCTCATGGAGCAGCCCAACGACAACCCCGCCGCCAACGCCCGCGCCCTCCACGCGGCGATGCTCGCCGCCCTGGAGCCGGGCGGCGCCCAGCCCGACTACTACGCCCACAACGGCCCCGCCCGCGACGGCGGCTACCTGGCCTCCCTGGTGGAGCTCTGCCGGGAGCTCGTGGCCAGGCTGCCCTCCTATGCGGTCGTCCACGAGCAGCTCCGTGGCCAGGCCCAGCGGATCGTCTTCTACCAGGCCGACATCAACCTCGCCTCCGCCGGCCATCTGCGGGCGCTCGAGCAGTGGGCCGCCCGCGAGGCTCCGCCCGGCGCCGCTCAGCGCTGGTGGGAGCTGGCCGCCGCCGCCGGCTCCTCCCTGGCCACCCTGGCGCTGCTCGCCGCCGCCGCCGACCCCTCCCTCACAGTCCGCCGCGCGCGGGCCATCGAGGCTCTCTACTGGCCCCGTGTGGGCGCCCTGCACACGCTCCTGGACAGCCTCGTGGACCGCGCCGAGGACGCCGCCACCGGACAGCACAACCTGCTCGACCACTACGCCACCACCGCCGAGATGGTGGACCGCATGGAGCGCCTGGCCCGCGAGGCGGCCGTCCAGGCACAGGCCCTGGGCGTGGAGCACCGTCTGATCCTCGCCGGCGTCACCTGCCTGTACGCCTCGGACGCCGAGGCCTGGCTCCCGGATGTGCGCCCCGCCACCGAACGGGTGCTCGCCGCCCTCGGCGGCCTCGCCCGGCCCGCCATGCTGCTGCTGCGTGCCCGTCGCCTGGCCCACTGCCCCCTCGGTCCCCTCGCCGCCCGGTGGTCGGCGCCGCGCGCCGCCGCCCTCGCTCGCTGCCGCCGCAGGGGCGCTCCGAGGGCCACTATCTGATTTCGGATACCCAATAAAGGACTACCCCCCTTGCGGTCTTCACAGCCCGCGTCACATGGGGGAAGATCCTCGCGGCGACAGAGAGCGGTCGAACGGCCCGGTCTCGCAATCGTGCAAGAAGGGCATGTGCCGCCAGAGCGCGGCGTATCGCGTCACCGGGTCGCCAAATCGCGAGTTCCGCTTTGTCCCGTTTCTGCCAGCAGCGGGCCGGGTGTCCCCACATATCCCCATGACACCCGGCCCGTCATCTTCCTCCGTGACACCCACCCCGAGATCCAAGAGCTCACCGCCAAGGCCACTCCGATGAGCCCCGTCAGCCGCCGCGTAGAGCAGTCCTCGTTCACCCTCTTCGGTCCCCGCTTCTCCCAGTCGCTGGAGCGGGGTCTCGCGATTCTCTCCTCCTACCGCTCCGAGTCCCCCGTCCGCGGCATCGCCCAGATCGCCAACGAGCTGGGCCTCAGCCGCTCCACCGCCCACCGCTACGTCTCCACCCTCGCCGCCCTCGGCTACCTCGAGCAGGTCGCCAACCGCAAGTACGTGCTCGGCCGCCGTGTCAGCGACGTGGGCATGTCCGCCCTCAGCGCCACCGGCCTGGCGACTCTCGCCCGCCCCCATCTGGAAGAGCTGCGCCGCAAGCTCTCCTACGGCGTCGGCCTGGCGGTGCTCGACGACAGCGAGATCGTCTACGTGGAGCGCGTCCGCTCCTACACCCGCGGCGGCCTGGAGATCGCCCTGGGCATGCAGCCCGGCTCCCGTCTCCCCGCCCACGCGACCGCCATCGGCAAGCTCCTGCTGGCCTATCTCCCCGACGAGGATCGCGCCGCCCGCGTGCGCGAGCTGCGCCTGAGCCCCTGCACCCCCGCGACCATCGTCGACCGCGACCGCCTGCGCCGCGAGCTCGATCGCATCCGCGCCGCCCGCGTGGCCGTCGAGGATCGCGAGCACACCCCCGACCAGGTTGCTGTCGCCGTGCCCGTCCTGCTCGCCGACGACGCCCCCCCGCTCGCCGCCATCGGCGTCACCCTACCCGCCGACGCGATCCCGCCCCGAGAGCTCTCCAAGCGGCTCGCCCCCGAGCTGCAGGCCGCCGCCGAGCGCCTCTCGCGGGAGCTCCTTCCCGAGTCCTCCTCGAGCCGCTCCAACGGCCGCGCCAAGGCCTCCTCCCGCGGTGAGAGCTCCTCCCGCGGCAAGGCCTCCTCCCGCGGTGAGAGCTCCTCCCGCGGCAAGCCACGCTCCAAGGCTCAGCCGGCCTGAAGGCTCAGCCGGCCTGAGCGCCGCCCACGAGCGCTTCCACGGGCGTCACCGGCGGGGCGCCGAGCGTGGGCGTATTCGCCGTCCGCCCCACCACCCGCGTGTCGATGCGCACAGTTTCGGTGACCGCCAGCGCGTTCGCCGCCCCCGCCGTGAGGTCCCAGCTGGCGCCGTTGTGCGCGTACGGGCCGCGGTCGAGCACCGGCACCACCAGGCTGTGTCCCAGGTAGCTCACCCGCACCAGCGTTCCGCACGGCAGCGTGCGATTCGCCACCCCCACCACCGCCGGCGTCAGCATCTGCCCGCAGGCCGTCTTCTGCCCGTAGAGCCCCGGCCCGAACCACGTCGCGATGCCGCTCGGCGCCACCTTCTTGGCCTTGCCGCTCGACGGCGCCGCCGCCCCGCCCGCCGCCTGCGTGCTCGTCGCACCCAGCGCCTGCGCCGCCCACAGCAGGCTCCCCGCCAGCACGGCGACCGCCGCGCACAGCGCGAGCGAGATGGATGGCTTGAACCGTGACGATCTCATCGTTGCTTCTCTTCGCCTACGGGGTGAGCTGACGGGCTCGCGCGCTCCTTGAAGCCGCGCTACGGCCTGTGCAAGGCCGATTCGCCCCGGCGAACCGCGTGCTGCGCTTCGCATTGGGTCCCCCGCCCTCTTCGACCGGAGTCGAAGAGGCTCGGCGTGCGCGCGAGTATACAGGCCCCCACCCCGGCTGCAGGTCCTCCGGCCGCAGGTCCCCCGGCTGCAGGTCCCCCGGCTGCAGGTCCCCCGGCTGCGGGCACCCCGGCGGCGGAGCTCAGCCGGGCAGCCGCGAGAGGAAGTCCCGCAGTAGCCGCCCGCCCGTGGCGAGCCCCGCCTTGGCGAGCTCCCCCGCGAGCTCCCCCGCCGAGCCGATCAGATCGGCGCCACCCGGTGGCTGCACAGAGCCAGTGAGCTCCTCCGGTTCGGCTTCGAAGCCCTGCCGCGGGATCGCCTCTCGCCGCGGTGCCCGCCGCGGTGATCTCGCCTGCCCCCCGTTTGCCCGCGCCTCGCGGGCCGCCGCCCGCCGCGGGCTCGCTCGCTGGGGGCGCGCCCGGGGCAGGCCCGCGAGCACGTTCTCTCTGGCCTCGCTCTCGCTCTTTCGCGCCGCTCCCCCCCGCCGGCCGCTCGCCCGCTGGGGACGCGTGCGCGGCAGCTCCGTGAGGATGCTCGCCCGGCCGTTGCTCGCCCC
This sequence comes from Solirubrobacteraceae bacterium, assembly GCA_035508995.1. GTDB lineage: Bacteria > Actinomycetota > Thermoleophilia > Solirubrobacterales > Solirubrobacteraceae > Palsa-744. Next base: position 4,865 of record DATJMB010000221.1, read on the forward strand.
CCCGCGAGCACCGCCGGAGTCGCTCCGCGACAGATCGCGCTTGGGGGTCTCGGCCATGCGCGTTAGCATAGGCGCCGGGAACCCCCGCCGTATCCAGCGCGACAGAAGGGACGAGATGTCGGTAGTGGAACTGCAGGAGCTCGACGAGGTCAAGGGACTGCTCGCCCGCGGCCAGCAGGTCGGCGTGCTGACCTTCTCGGAGATATCGCTGGCCACCTCCGAGCTCGATCTCGACGAGTCCGACGTCGAGGAGCTCCACGGCTTCCTCGAGAAATCGGAGATCGAGCTCGTCGAGGACATCGATCCGGCCACCGCCGCCGCCCTCGAGGTGGAGCGCGCCCCCGACAAGCGCGGCCGCCGCACCAAAGCCAAAGCCCAGCTCGACCTCAAGCCGGACATGACCACCGACTCCCTGCAGCTGTTCCTCAAGGACATCGGCAAGGTCCGCCTGCTCACCGCCCAGGAGGAGGTCGATCTGGCCAAACGCATCGAGCGCGGCGACCTCGACGCCAAGCAGAAGATGGTCGAGTCCAACCTCCGCCTCGTGGTCTCCATCGCCAAGAACTACCGCAACCAGGGCCTCCCCTTCCTGGACCTCATCCAGGAGGGCACCCTGGGGCTGGTGCGCGCCGCCGAGAAGTTCGACTATCGCAAGGGCTTCAAGTTCTCCACCTACGCCACCTGGTGGATCCGCCAGGCGATCGCCCGCGCCCTCGCCGACAAGGCCCGCACCATCCGCATCCCCGTACACGTGGTGGAGAAGCTCAACAAGATCGGCCGCGCCGAGAGAAAGCTCGTCACCGAGCTCGGCCGCGAGCCCACCGCCGACGAGATCGCCGATGTCACCGGCATCGACCCCGAGGAGGTCGACTCCATCAAGCGCTCCGCCCAGGCCCCCGTGTCGCTGGAGAAGCCCGTCGGCGACGAGGAGGAGTCCGAGTTCGGCCAGTTCATCGCCGACGAGCGCGCCGAGTCCCCCTACGAGCGCGCCGCCGAGATCCTCACCAAGGAGGCTCTCCGCGAGGCCCTCGAGAACCTCTCCTACCGCGAACGCCGCGTCCTGGAGCTCCGCTACGGCCTCGGCGGCGAGCACCCCCGCACCCTCGACGAGGTCGGTCGCACCTTCAACGTCACCCGCGAGCGCATCCGCCAGATCGAGAACCAGTCGCTGAAGAAGCTCCAATCGCTGGCAGAGGCCCAAAAGCTCCGAGACGTGGCCTGACGGCCGCCTCGGGTCCCCTGACGGCGTCCTCCCTCGCTCGCGTGCTATTCGCACGCCACGCTCGGTGCGTCCTTGTCAGGGAACCCGATCCGGCCGTCAGGAGGCCTGACCCCGTCCGTGGGCCGGCGCAACGCTCAAGCTGACCGGCGTCCGTGCCGATCAGTTGAGGGTGATGTTCGACGTCGAAGCGGCCCTGCAGGAGCTCGTCAGGCGAAACGGCTCCGACCTGCACCTCAAGGTCGGCTCCCGGCCCCTGTTCCGGGTGGACGGCGAGCTGGCGCCCGACGGCGAGGGTCCCGTGCTCTCCGCCGAGGACACCGAACGCGCGATGAAGTCCCTGCTCGGCGACGAGGCCAAGCTGGAGGAATTCGCCCGCGAGCACGAGGTGGACTTCTCCTACGAAATCCCCGATGTCGCCCGCTACCGCATCAACGCCTTCCGCCAGCGCGGCGTCATCTCGATGGCCTGCCGCGCCATCCCCCACAAGATCAACACCATCCAGGAGCTCTCACTGCCCGACGTCGTGCGCGAGCTCGCCGAGGAAGAGCGCGGCATCGTGCTCCTCACCGGCACCACCGGCTCGGGCAAGTCCACCACCCTGGCGGCCATGATCGACCACATGAACACCACCGTCGCCAAGCACGTCGTCACCATCGAAGACCCCATCGAGTTCGTCCACGAAGACAAGCTCTCCGTGATCAACCAGCGCGAAGTCGGCATGGACACGAGCTCCTTCCAGCGCGCCCTGCGCCGCGTCCTGCGCCAGGACCCCGACGTGATCCTCATCGGCGAGATGCGCGACGAGGAGACCGTCCGCGCCGCCCTCTCCGCCGCCGAGACCGGCCACCTCGTCCTCTCCACCATCCACACCGTCGACGCCGTCGAGTCCATCAACCGCATGCTCGACTTCTTCCCCCCCCACCAGCACGGCCAGGCCCGCTCCATGATCGCCGGCACCATCCGCGGCGTCATCTCCCAGCGTCTCGTGCCCGGCGCCGCCGGCGGCCGCGTGGCCGCCTGCGAGATCCTGCGCATGACCGGCCGCGTCCGCGACATGATCGTCGATCCCTCTCAGACCGGCAAACTCTCCGAGGTCATCGCCACCGGCGGCTACTACGGCATGCAGACCTTCGACCAGGCCCTCTACGGCCACCTCAAGGAGGATCGCGTGAGCTTCGACGACGCCATGAAGGTGGCCTCCAGCCCAGCCGACTTCAAGCTCCTGGTCCAGGCCGAGGGCCGCCGTGGGACCACCATGGAGGACGTCCAGGCCGCCGAGCAGCGTCGTGGCGACTCCGCCACCTCCAAGCCCAAGCTCACCGTCGCCTGAGTCGTTCCCGCCGCGCGAGACCCCTTTACTTCACTTGGTAAAGTGAGGAACATGGCGGCGTTCGACGAGACCTGTCCGGTGTGCCGCACGGCGGAGATCGTGTGCGGCAAGTGGACCCTGCTGCTGATCAGGGACCTCGCCGACGGCCGTGCCCGCTTCTCCGAGCTCGAGCGCTCCCTCGCCGGCATCAGCCCCAGGACCCTTTCCCTGCGCCTGCGTGCCCTGGAGGAGGAGGGCGTCGTCGAGCGCCACACCTTCTCCGAGGTGCCCCCCCGCGTGGAGTACGCCCTCACCGAGAAGGGCCGGGACCTGCTGCCGATCATCGACGACATGCGCTCCTACGGCGAACGCTGGCTGGGCGGAGAGTGCGCTGACGCCGCCCAGGCCCACACCCTCGCCGCCGCTCTCGCCAGCGCCGTCGCCTGAGCCCCTCGCGGCCGGCCGCCACGGTGCAACGCTCCCTGCTCCGGCAGGAGCGCCGTCCGCGAGCGCGAACTCACCGGCACCATGCCCTCCGCCGACCTCCCCAGCGGCCTCCAGAGCCTGCTCGCCCAATACGTCCAGGCCGCCGCCGCCCTGCTGCGGGCGCAGATCGCCGCCGGCGCCGAGGTGGAGCTCGAGCTCGACGCCCGCCGCTCTCGCGCCGGCGCCAGGACGCCCTTCTACAGCTGCCGCCCGCTCACCGGCGCCTTCATCCGCGACCGCGAACCCCTGCTCGCCGCCCTGCCCGAGCACGAGCCCGCCCTCGCCGCCCTGGCGGCCTTCGACGGTCTCGACCGCTACCTGGCCGCCGTCCCCGGCGGAGGCGAGCCCGGGCTCGAGCTCGCCCGTCGCGGGCGGCGTCTCGCGGAGCTGGAACCTTCGATTGCTCTCGCGGAGCTGGACCCTTCGATTGCGGACCCCGCGCGCGGGCGCGCGCACGCGCGCACCCGCGCGCGGGCAGCCCTGCGGGGACTGCTCGAGGAGGTGTTCGCCGACCAGACCGGCTTCGAGCTGCAAGCCGAGCGTCTCAGCGGCGCCCTGCGGCGTCTCGAGCGAGCCGAGCCGGTGGAACGCGGCGAGGCCACCGTGCTGCTTGCCACCCTGCGCGGCATGACGATCGCCTCGCCGGAGATCAAGCTCGCCAAGGGCCTCTCCATCCTCATCCCCGCCGCCGTGGAGGGGGCGCCCGAGGCGGCACTCGCCGGCGAGGACGGCACGCCGCCCGACGACGAGGCCGAGCATCTGCTCGTGTCCCTCACCGTCGAGCTATCCGACCCCGACGAGGACCCCATCGAGCGCGGCCGCGCCGTGCTGCTGGACCTGCTCCGCGCCCTGCGCCTCTACGGCGACGGCCGCGTGACCCTCGGCTCGCTGGCCTTCGCCCGCGGTGGGGGAGAGCGCCGCTGGCGCACCGTGCTGCTGGGCGCCGGCGGACGACCCCACGGCATGCTCGTGGTCTCACCCGCCCAGGAGGACGAGCTGCGCGCCTTCTGCAGCCTCGTCTCCCGCCGAGCTCCCCATTCCAACGAGCTGGCCTGGGCGCTGCGTCGCTTCGAGCTGGGCTGCGAGCGCCCGAGCCCCCACGAGGGGCTCAGCGACCACCTCCTCGCCCTGCGCGCCCTGCTGGAGCCCGAGGGGCCCGCCAGCGGCCAGCTCGCCGGCCGCGTCGCGGCGCTGTGCGCCACCGCCAAGGACCGCGTGCGGCTCACCGAACGGATGGTCAAGGCTCAGAAGCTGGAGCGCGAGATCGTGGCCGGAACCGTCGCCGAACGCGCCTCCACCAGGGCCCTCGCCGGCGACGTCGCCGATCATCTGCGCGCCCTGCTGCGCGACGTGATCTGCGGCCATCTCGCCCCCGATCTCGCTCGCGTGGCCGACGAGCTGCTGAGCGCCGCGGTCAACGACGTCGAGGACGTCGAGGATCCAAGCGCCGGCGAGCGGCAGGTGCTCGTCGAGGCGTAGCTCCTCAGCCCAGCAGGTGGCCCGCGACGCGGGCGAGCCCGGCGAGGTCCCGCACGTCCTCCTCGAGCTGGGGCACCTGGATCGGCGCCGGCGGTCCGAGGGCCTTCGCCAGGCGCGACACCGTCGCGGCGTCGCGGCGTGAGAGCACGTCGAAGTCGGCGAGGTTGGCCGCCACCCGGCCCGCCAGCCGCGGGCCCAGATCGCCCTCCAGCAGGCTCGCCACCTGATCGGGAGTGCGTCCGTGCAGGCCGGCTGAGCTGACGCGATTGACGATCACCGCATCCCGGGACATGCCCGCGGCGTCGAGGTGCTCGGCCATGAACAGGGCCTCCCGCGCGGGCTCGGGCTCGGGGGAGGTGACGATCGCGAAGGCGCTCGTGTCTTCCCGCAGCAGCCGCGCCACCGCCTTGGTCTGCGCGCCGAACCCGTCCATCACGCCGCCGAGGGAGGCGAAGAAGCGCGACAGCTCTCCCAGCAGGTCCACCCCGGTGACGCGCGCGAAGATCGCGAACACGAGCGCCGTGCCGCGTCCGAACAGCCGCGCCGTGAGGCCGCCCGGGGCGAGGAACACCTGCAGGGCCCGCCCTTCCATGAACGCCAGCATGCGGCCGGGGGCGTCGAGGAAGTCCAGCGCGTTGCGCGACGGCGGCGTGTCGAGCACGATCGTGTCGAAGTCGTGTTGCTCGTGCAGCTCGTGGAGCTTGGCGATCGCGCTCAGCTCGTGCGAGCCGGCGATCGCGCTCGAGAGCTCCCGGTAGACGGGGTTCTCGAGGATCCCCGCCAGCCGCTCCGGGTCTGGCTCCAGGCGCGCCACCAGCTCGTCGAAGGTGCGCTTGGCGTCGAGCATCATCGCCCACAGCTCCCCCTCCGCCACGATACCCCGCGCCGCCAGCAGCTCGGGCTCGATGCGTCGCGGCGCGCTCGCGAGCTCGGAGAGCCCGAGCGCTCCCGCCAGGCGCTTGGCGGGGTCGATCGTCACCACCGCCACCTTGGCGCCCTCCATCGCCAGGCCCAGGGCCAGAGCCGCGGAGACCGTCGTCTTGCCCACACCCCCCGAGCCGACGCAGATCACCACACGCTTGCCCGCCAGCCGCTCCCGCAGGCCGCCGCCGGCGCGCTCGCCCGCGGGGCGCCTGTCACCGCCCGCCCGCGGGGCCGCGTCGCTCATCCGCTCGATCGTAGAGGGGGCCAGCGCGAATCGCGCGACGGTCATGCAGGAATCCCCGATCGGCATGCGAATACCGAGCGGAAAGCCGCGTTCCCGGAAAACGAAACATCGGAGCCTTTCTCGTGCAAGGCAAGGCCAAGGTCATCGCGTTCGCCAACCAAAAGGGCGGCGTGGCCAAGACCACCACCACCCTGAACCTCGCCGCGGCGTTCGCCGAGGAGGGCCATCGGGTGCTGTGCGTGGACATGGACCCGCAGGGCAACCTCACCATGTCCCAGGGCATCGACCCCGACACCGTCGAGCAGTCGATGTACGACGTGCTCGTGCACAAGCTCTCCATCCGGGAGGTCATCCGCAGGCGCGAGATCGACGTCGCGTGCGCCTCGATCGATCTCGCCGGCGCCGAGATCGCGATGTCGACCATGATCGGCCGCGAGCGCTCGCTGCAGAAGGCCTTCGAACCGATCGCCGACGACTACGACTTCATCTGCATCGACACCCCGCCGAGCCTCGGCCTGCTGACGATCAACGCCCTCACCGCCGCCGACAAGGTGATCGTCCCCGTTCAGTGCGAGTATCTGTCGATGCGTGGTCTCATCCAGCTCCAGAACACGCTCGCGATGATCCGCGAGAATCTCAACCCGGACGTCGACATCGAGGGCATCCTGCCCACCCTCGTCGACTCCCGCACGATCCACGCCAAGGAGGCGATCGAGATCCTCGAGGAGAACTTCGGCGAGCGCGTGTTCGCCTCCCGCATCCGCAAGACCGTCCGTTTCGCGGAGGCGCCCGTGAAGGGCATGTCGGTGCTCAAGTACGAGCCCGACGGGGTGGCCGCGCAGTCCTACAGGCAACTCGCGCAGGAGGTTCTCGCACATGGCAAGCCCTAAACGCGCCTCGATGCGCGAAGGCCCGCTGGCGGCGCTGTTCCGCAAGACGGAAGCCGACGAGACGGCCCCGCAGGCGCCTCACCCGGCCCTCGACGCCGCGCCCGACGCGCCCTCCACGGAGACGGAGCGCCAGAGCGAGCCCGCCAGCGCGGCGCCGGCGCCGAAGGACCGTCTCAAGCAGGCCTTCTCGGCGGAGATCCCCGCCAACGTGATGGACCGCTCCACGATCGCCGCGCGCGAGCAGGACGCCGCACGGGCGCCGCGGCCGGTGATGGACGAGTACGTGCGCGAGCATCCCGTCGCCGAGGAGAACAACGGCCAGCCCGTGATCAGGGTGGTGGGCGTGGGCGGCGCCGGCGTGAACGCCGTCAACCGCATGGTGGAGGCGGAGGTGGCGGGCGTGGAGTTCATGGCGGTGAACACCGACCAGCAGTCCCTGCAGCAGTCCACCGCCGACATCGCCCTGCACATCGGCGCGGATGTCACGCGCGGCCTGGGCTCGGGCTCGGACGCGAACGTCGGCCGCCAGGCGGCGATGGAGGACTACGACCGCGCCAAGGCGCTGCTGAAGGGCTCGGACATGATCTTCATCACGGCCGGCGCCGGCGGCGGCACCGGCACCGGCGCGGCGCCGATCGTGGCGCGCATCGCCCGCGAAGTGGGCGCCCTCACGGTGGCCATCGTCACCAAGCCGTTCGGCTTCGAGGGCTCCCGTCGCGGCGCCCAGGCCGAGCAGGGCATCGCGACGCTGGCCGAGGAGGTGGACACCCTGATCGTGGTGCCCAACGACCGCCTGCTGAGCGTGCTCGACAAGCAGACCGCGATGGTGGAGGCCTTCCGGGTGGCCGACGACGTGCTGCGCCAGGGCGTTCAGGGGATCTCCGACCTCGTCACCCTGCCGGGCCTCATCAACCTCGACTTCGCCGACGTGCGCACGATCATGAGCGACGCCGGCAACGCCCTGCTGGGCATCGGCATGGGCGCCGGCGGCGATCAGCGGGCCGTGGAGGCGGCGATGCAGGCCGTGGCCTCGCCGCTGCTGGAAACCTCGATGGAGGGCGCCCGCTCGATCCTGCTCTCGATCACCGGCGGCCGCGACCTCTCCCTGTGGGAGGTCAACGAGGCGGCCAAGGCCGTCTCCGAGGCGGCCCACCCGGACGCCAACATCATCTTCGGCGCGATGGTGGACGAGAAGCTCGACGACCAGGTGTGGGTGACGGTGGTGGCCACCGGCTACGACCACGCCCGCCGCCAGGTGGCCCGCGACGCGGGCGGCCTGAGGGAGCCCGCCGGCGAGCCCCGCGTGCGCCGCACCGGCACCCCCAGGCGCGAGCGCAGGGCGACTCTCACCGTCGACGATCTCGATGTGCCGGAGTTCGTCGTGCCCCGCAGCTGAGCGATCGTGATATGGCTCGCCCATGAGCGAGTCCGGTGAGCGGGGGGTTGTCGCGGCGGGCCATCCGCTGACGGCGCAGGCCGGCGCGCGGGTGCTGCGCGAAGGGGGCAACGCGGTGGACGCGGCGGTGGGCGCGATGCTCGTGTCCTTCGCCGCCGAGCCGCTGCTCACGGGCCTGGGGGCCGGCGGGCACATGCTGGTCGCGGGTGGGGGACAGGAGCCGGCGCTGCTGGACTTCTTCGTGCAGGCCCCCACCCGTGCCGGCGACGGGTCGGCGGCGGAGCTTCAGGCGGTGGACGTGTCCTTCGGGGACGCCGTGCAGGTCTTCTATATCGGGCCCGCCTCCTGCGGCGTGTATGGCACCCCCGCGGGCGTGTGCGCGGCGATCGAGCGCTGGGGCACACTGCCGCTGGCCACGCTGGCGGCGCCCGCCGTGCGGCTGGCGCGCGAGGGGGTGATGCTGAACGCCAGCCAGGCCTACGTGGCTCGGATCCTCGCCGACCTGCTCACCTCCACACCCGAGTGCTCCGCCCTGTGGGCGCCCGAGGGGCGGGTGCTGGGAGAGGGCGAGTGGCTGCGCAACCCCGAGCTCGCCGACGCCCTCGAGCTGCTCGCCGGGCAGGGCGCGGAGCCCTTCTACCGCGGCGGGATCGCCCGCGCGGTGTGCTCGTGGCTGGGCGAGCGAGGCGGCTCGCTGAGTGCTCCTGAGCTGGCGGCCTATGAGGCGATCGAGCGCCGACCGCTGGAGATCGCCTACCGCGACCGCCGCGTGCTCACCAACCCGCCGCCCTCCGCCGGCGGCACGCTGCTGGCCTACTCGCTGGCTCTCCTGGACCGGGGCGGCCGGCCGCCGGCGCTCGCGGCGATCGTGCGGGCGATGCGCGCCGCACAGCAGGAGCGCACGCCCGAGTTCCTGCGGGGCCTTGCCCAGGCGGGCTTCCTGGAGCGCTTCATGGCGGCCAGGCTCGGCTCCACCACCCACATCTCCGTGCTCGACCGCGACGGGCGGGCGTGCAGTGTGACCGCCACCAACGGCGAGGGCTCGGGCGTGGTGGTGCCGGGGACGGGCATCCACGTCAACAACGTGATGGGCGAGGAGGACCTCAACCCGCACGGCTTTCACCGCCATCCCGCCGGCGTGCGGATGCCGAGCATGATGGCCCCCTCGATCGTGATGCGTGGGGGAGAGGTGGAGCTGGTGCTGGGAAGCGCCGGCTCGAACCGCATCCGCTCGGCCATCCTGCAGACGATCGTGGGCGTCGTGGACCGCGACCTCGACGTCCAGGCCGCGGTGAGGGCGCCGCGGGTGCACTTCGAGGACGGCGTCGTCTTTCACGAGCCGGGCGTCGACGTCCACGCCCTCGCCGGCGGCGAGGAGGACCTCGAGGTGGTGGGCTTCCACGACCTCAACCTCTTCTTCGGCGGCGTGCAGGCCGTGCAGAGCGCCCCCACCGGCCTGAGCGGCGCCGGGGACCCGCGGCGGGGCGGCGTGGCGGTGAGCGCGTGAGGGCCCCCGCGCCGGCGCTCTCGAGCGTGGCGGGCCTCGCGAGCCTGGCGGCGGTCGTGCTGGGCGGCTGCGGCGGGATCGTCTCCCCGGACCTGTTCCTGGTGGAACGCTCGGGCTCCACACCGGGAGCCAAGCTCACGCTGCTGATCAACGAAGAAGGGGGCGTGCGCTGCGACGGCGGGCCGGAGCGAAAACTGAGCGATCCCCAGATCGTGCAGGCGCGGGCGCTGCAGGAAGAACTGAAGGTCCCCGCCGAATCCCGCCTGGAGCTCGCGCCGGGGGCGGGCTCGGTGCTGCGCTACCGGGTGCGCGACGAAAACGGCACCGTGAGCTACGCGGACGACTCCAAGGGCCAGCCCAAGGTGCTGCGCAACATGGCCCTGTTCGTGCTCCAGGTGGCCGAGAGCGTCTGCCGGCTGCCCCAGCAGGGGGCCTGAGGCTCAGCCGAAGCGGACCTTGCCGTTGGAGAGCGCCCGCGCCTGCGCGCGGTCGATCAGGGCGAGGCGGTCGATGGCGGCGCGAAAGAGCATCGCCAGCAGGCGCATGCGGGCGTTCTCCGAGCGCAGCTCCAGCAGCTCCTGCTTGGCGTCGGTGCCGAACTCCACGGTGCCCGCCATCTCATAGGCGTCGAGCTCGGCGAGCTCCTCGTCGGTGAGCTCCCGTTCGGTGGCCTGCTCCACGAGCTCCCGATAGAGCTGGCGCGCCTGCTCGGCCATGTCGGCGTCGTCCTCCTCCTCGGCGTCGTGCAGCTGCTCGATCACGCCGGCGGGGTAGGGGAGCTCGTGTTCGCGGGAGATCAGCTGGAAGGGCCGCGTGCCGCGCACGAGGATGTCCATGCTCCCGTCGTCCTCCCGCGCGAGCACCCGCTCGATCTCGCATGCGCACCCGATCCCCTTGAGCTCCTCCTCGGCGAGCCAGACGATCCCGAACTCGCCGCCCTCGGAGGCGGCCTGCGCCTGCAGGCACCGCTCGATCATCACCCGGTAGCGCTGCTCGAAGATGTGCAGCGGCACGCCTTCCCGCGGGAGCGCCACCATCCCGAGCGGGAACAACGGGAACTCCGCCAGCTGCTCGGCGCC
>DATJMB010000222.1:0-5309 GCA_035508995.1 Solirubrobacteraceae bacterium
TCACGACGAAAGCGAAGACCGCATAGCCATGGCCGACCTCGAGATCCGAGACCTACACGTACGCACCGAGGACCGCGAGATCCTGCGCGGCGTCGACCTCGACGTCTCGCGCGGCGAGATCCACGCCCTGATGGGCCCCAACGGCTCGGGCAAGTCGACGCTGGCCAACACCCTGCTCGGCCACCCGGCGTATGAGATCACGGAGGGGACGATCCTCTTCAAGGGCGAGGACATCACCGAGTCCGACCCCCACGAGCGCTCCAAGGCGGGGCTGTTCCTCGCCTTCCAGTACCCGGTCGCCATCCCGGGGGTGTCGGTGGCGAACTTCCTGCGGATGGCGATCAACGCCAAACGGGAGCAGCCGATCGGGGTCAAGGAGTTCGGTGGCCTGCTCGATCACGCGGTGCGGCTGCTGGACGTGGATCGCAGCTTCACCTCGCGACACCTCAACGACGGCTTCTCGGGCGGGGAGAAGAAGCGGGCGGAGATCCTGCAGATGGCGATGCTCGCGCCCGACGTGGCGATCCTCGACGAGACGGACTCGGGCCTCGACATCGACGCGCTGCGCACGGTGGCGGAGGGGGTGCGGCGGCTGCACGAAGAGCAGGGCCTGGGGGCGCTGATCATCACCCACTACCAGCGCATCCTGCACTACATAGAGCCCCAGTTCGTGCACGTGATGATGGACGGGCGGATCGTGCTGCAGGGCGGGGTGGAGCTCGTGGAACGGCTCGAGCGCGAGGGCTACGACCAGATCCGCCAGGAAGTCAGCAGCGCGGTTGGTGATGACCTTGTCTGAGCAGGCGGCGGTCAAGGCCGGGCGCCACCGCGAGGCGACGCTCTACCACGCATTGCACGGCGACGGGGCGGGGCCGGCGGGCCGGGAGGGCCTCTCGCCCGAGGCCCTGCGGGAGGCGGCGCGGCGGCGCTTCCAGGCCAGCGAGCTGCCGGTGTGGCGGCGGTCGGGCTTCTGGAGCACGAGCCTCAAGGACCTCGACATCGACGCCTTGGAGGTGCGCACGCACGCGGCGGGTGGGGAGCTGCCGGAGGTGGTGCGAAACACGCTGCCCGCGCGCGCGGTGGCGGGGCGGATCGTGCAGCTCGACGGCTCGGTGGTGGAGGTGCAGCTGGACCCGGCGCTGGCCGAGCGCGGCGTGGTGCTCTGTCCGCTGGAGGAAATGCTGGCGGCGGGGGACGAGCGGGCGCTGGCGCACTTCTCCAAGCGGCTGACCTACGACCGCAACAAGCTGGAGGCGGCGAACGCGGCCTTCTGGAGCGGCGGCGCCTACCTGTACGTGCCGCCTGGTGTGGCGGTGGAGGAGCCGTTTGAGATCGTGTACGCGATCGGCTCCGAGGGCGTGGCGCAGTACGGGCGGACGCTGATCGTGGGGGATCGGGGGAGCGACTTCCGGGTGCACGAGTACGAGCTCAGCGAGCCCTTCGCGGAGGGCGGCCAGGCGCTGCACGCGGGGGCCTTCGAGCTCTACCTGCACGACGGCGCGCGCTGCCGGCTCGCGCAGGTGCAGGATTGGGGCACCTCCGCGCCGGGCCAGGTCTACGACGTGTCGACGCGCTTCGTGGGGGTGGGCCGGGACGCGTACTGCCACTGGCTGCCCTCGCTGCTGGGCGGCCACCTCGTGCGCCAGCACCTCGAGCTGGCGGTGTCGGAGCCGGGCGGGGACATGGCCTTCCGGGGTCTGTTCTTCAGCGAGGGGCGGGAGCACCTGGACGCGTTCGCGGTGGACCTGCACGAGACGGGTCCCTCGGGCGGTGACGTGCACTGGCGGGGCGCGGCCACGGGCGAGAGCCGCACGTCCTTCGAGGGTCTGATCCAGATCGACCCGGGAGCGCAGCAGACGCACACCTACCTGCAGATCCACACGATGATGCTCTCTCCCAGGGCGCGGCTGGACGCGATCCCCTCGGTGCTGGTGTCGGCGGACGACGTGTCGGCGTCGCACGGCGGCACCGTGGGAGAGCTGGACGAGGACGCGATCTTCTACATGCAGACGCGGGGTCTGGACCGGGCGGCGGCGGTGCGGGTGCTCGTGGAAGGCTTCTTCGAGCCGGTCCTCGCCCAGCTCGCGGACGAGCCGCTGGAAGAGCTCGTGCGGGGCAGGCTGGCCGCCAAGCTGGCGGCGGCGCGGGAGGACATCGAGGCCTATGCCACCAGTCGCTAGCGCGAGCTCGCTCGGGGTGCGGGCGGACTTCCCGATCTTCGCGCGGCGCTTTCACGGGCGGGAGCTGATCTACCTCGACACGGGCGCCACGGCGCAGAAGCCGGCGTGCGTGATCGAGGCGCTGGCGGAGCACCTGGGGGAGCACAACGCGAACGTGCACCGCGGGGTCTACGGGCTGGCCCAGGAGGCGGACGGCGCCTACGAAGGGGCGCGGGCGCGGGTGGCGGCGTTCGTGGGCGGAGAGCCGGGCACGACGATCTTCACCAAGAATGTCACGGAGGCGATCAACCTCGTGGCGTACGCCTGGGGGCGCGCCAACGTCGGCCCGGGGGACGCGGTGCTCACCACCCAGATGGAGCACCACGCGAACATCGTGCCCTGGCAGGTGCTCTGCCGGGAGCGGGGCGCGGAGCTGCGCTACCTGGAGGTGGACGAGCGGGGAGAGCTCTCGCTGGAGCAGCTGGACGGGGAGCTCGCGCGGGGGGACGTGCGGCTGGCGGCGTTCGCGCACGTCTCCAACGTGCTCGGGTCGATCAACCCGGTGAGGGAGATGGTGGAGCGGGTGCGGGCCGCCGGCGGGGTGTCGCTGATCGACGGCGCTCAGGCCGTTCCCCACATGCCGGTCGACGTGGCGGCGATCGGGGCGGACTTCTACGCGTGGACGGGCCACAAGGCGCTCGGGCCGACGGGCATCGGCGTGCTGCACGGACGGCGGGAGCTGCTGGAGGCGATGGAGCCGTTCCTCACGGGCGGGGACATGATCGCGGCGGTGGACTTCCAGTCGGCGACCTGGAACGAGCTGCCCTACAAGTTCGAGGCGGGCACGCCGCCGATCGCCGAGGCGGTGGGGCTCGGGGCGGCGGTGGACTACCTCGCGGAGCTCGGCATGGAGCGGGTGCGGGAGCACGAGCAGGCGCTCACGGCCTACATGCTCGAGCGCCTCGGCGAGGTGCCGGGCCTGCACGTGGTGGGCCCGCCCGAGGCCGAGCGGCGGGGCGGGTTGGCGTCGTTCACGATCGAGGGCATGCACCCCCACGACATCGCCGAGCTCGCGGACCGGGGCGGGGTGTGCATCCGCGCGGGCCACCACTGCGCCCAGCCTTTGATGCGGCGCCTCGGCGTCGGGGCCACGGCGCGGGCGAGCGTGGGGGTCTACAACGAGCCCCACGACGTGGACGCGCTGATCGACGCCCTGCTCGCGGGACGAGACGTGTTCGGCCTGTGATGGACGACCTCTACCGGGACTACATCCTCGACCACTACAAGCGACCGCGGAACTTCGGCGAGCTGGAGCCGCACGACCTCGAGGGGCTCGAGCACAACCCCCTCTGCGGGGACGAGCTCGGGGTGCACATCCGGGTGGCGGACGGGCGCATCGAGGATCTGCGCTTCCACGGGCACGGCTGCGCGATCTCGCAGGCGGCGGCGTCGATCGCCTCGGAGGAGCTCAAGGGGATGGAGCTTTCCGAAGTGGCGGCGCTCGACGCGGACTGGGCGCTGGAGCTGCTCGGCATCCCCGTGTCGGCCACGCGGCGCAAGTGCGCGCTGCTGGGCCTGAAGGTGGTGCGGGGGGCGGTCAGCGGCGATAACAGCTGGCCCGCCTGAGGCTAGGCCAAATCGGCCAAGCGATGGCCCAAAGTTTGTACGTGCGCTATGCCACTTGTACCCGAAACTGCGCCCTCCCACGCGGGTTTTTGAGCCGAAACCTCGTTATACACATCGGCTAACGACCGGGGAGGTCACATGAAACCCAAAGACTGGCCGCTGGACCCAATGTCCTCAGCCGTGCTCGTCGCGCGCGTCATCGACGACCTCGACGCAGGCGGCGAAGAGGAGCGGGACGCGCTGCTCTGCGATCTGCTCGCAGCCGCCTGGGGGAACGTCTGGGCGCAGAACCAGTGAGCGTTACGGGCTGAGCAAGCCGGCCGCCTGGGAGGAGGTGTGCCGAGCGGCGCGATAGAATCCCTACCTCAGAGCACGGATTTCCCCGGAAGGAGCGCCATGGCAGCCACGGACACCACCACCAGGATCGCCAAGCCCAGCCCGATCGTCGAGGACGACCAGGGGCAGTTGCGGGCGCGACAGGGCATCTCGCGGGAGGTGGTGGCGGAGCTCTCGAAGGTCAAGGGAGAGCCGGACTGGATGGCGGAGAAACGGCTCAAGTCGCTGGAGATCTTCGAACGCAAGCCGACGCCCAACTGGGGGGTGGACCTGTCGGGGCTGAAGCTGGACGAGCTCGTGCTCTACTCCCCGCCCACGGCGGGCCGGTACAACTCCTGGGAGGAGGTGCCGGCGGAGATGAAGCAGACCTACGAGGACCTCGGCATCCCCCAGGCGGAGCGGGAGCACCTCGCGGGCGTGGTGGGGGTGTGGCGGCAGGAGCCGGTGTATGAGGGGCTGAAGGAAGAGTACGCGAAGCTAGGCATCCTCTTCTGCTCGATGGACACAGCCATCAGCGAATACTCGGAGCTGGTGGAGAAGTACTTCATGAACAAATGTGTGCCGCCGCAGGACAACAAGTTCTCGGCGCTGCACGGGGCGGTGTGGTCGGGAGGGTCGTTCCTGTACGTGCCCAAGGGGGTGAAGGTGGACCTGCCGCTGCAGGCGTACTTCCGCATGGAGGGCGCCGGGGAGGGCACCTTCGAGCACACGCTGATCGTGGCGGACGAGGGCTCGGAGGTGAACTACATCGAGGGCTGCACGGCGCAGACGTACAGCGTGAACTCGATGCACTCGGCGGTGGTTGAGATCTTCGTGCACGAGGGCGCCAAGGCGCGCTACACGACCGTGCAGAACTGGTCCAAGGACGTCTACAACCTCAACACCAAGCGCGCGATCGTCGACGCCAACGGCACGGTCGAGTGGGTCGGCGGCTCGATGGGCGCCAAGTACGTGATGCTCTACCCGGGCTCGTTCTTGATCGGCGAGGGCGCGCGCGCCGACCACCTCAACGTCGGCGTCGCCTCCGGCGGCAACGTGCACAAGGACACCGGCGCGAAGGTGATGCACCTCGCGCCCAACACGACCTCCAACATCCTCGCCAAGTCGATCTCCAAGGACGGCGGCGTGATGGGCTACCGCGGCATGGTCCGCATGGCCAAGAACTCGCAGGGCTCGAAGGCGCGCGTC
>DATJMB010000223.1:0-9581 GCA_035508995.1 Solirubrobacteraceae bacterium
CTCCTGTAAGGTCTGGGGCCGGTTGTCCAGGGCGCTGGGCAGCCGGAAGCCGTAGTCCACGAGGGTCTGCTTGCGCGAGCGGTCGCCCTCGAACATGCCCCCGATCTGGGGCACCGTCTGGTGGGACTCGTCGATGAAGCACACGAAGTCCTTGGGGAAGTAGTCGATCAGGCAGTAGGGCCGCTCGCCGGGGGAGCGGCCGTCGAGGATGCGGGAGTAGTTCTCTATCCCTGAGCAGAAGCCCATCTCGCGCAGCATCTCCATGTCGTACTGGGTGCGCTGGCGCAATCGGTGGGACTCCAGCAGCTTGCCTTCGGCCTCGAGCTCCGTGCAGCGCTCGTTGAGCTCCCGGCCGATCTCCGCCACCGCCGCTTCGATGGTGCCCTCCCTGACGTTGTAGTGGGTGGCCGGCCAGATCGCCACGTGCTCGATGTCCTCCTCGAGCACCTCCCCGGTGAGCGGGTCGAAGTGCTGCAAACGCTCAACCTCGTCGCCGAACATGCTCGCCCGGAAGGCCGTCTCGGCGTAGGCGGGGAACACCTCGAGGGTCTCCCCTTTGACCCGGAAGGTGCCCCGCGAGAGGACCGTGTCGTTGCGGGTGTACTGGATCGAGACCAGCTTTCGCAGCAGCTCGTCGCGGTCGATGCGCTCGCCGCGCTTGAGGATCTGCATGTTCATCTCGTACACCTCCGGCGAGCCCAGGCCGTAGATGCAGGACACCGACGCGACCACCACCACGTCCCGGCGAGCGAACACCGCCGCTGTGGCCGCGTGGCGCAGCCGGTCCACCTCCTCGTTGATGGCGGAGTCCTTCTCGATGTACAGGTCCCGGCTGGGCACGTAGGCCTCGGGCTGGTAGTAGTCGTAGTACGAGACGAAGTACTCCACGGCGTTCTCCGGGAAGAACGTGCGGAACTCGTTGCACAGCTGCGCCGCCAGGGTCTTGTTGTGGGCGATCACCAGCGTCGGCCGCTGCACCGCCTCGATCACGCCCGCCATCGTCATCGTCTTGCCCGTGCCCGTGGCCCCGAGCAGCGTCTGAAAGCGCTCTCCCGCCTCGATCCCCTCCGCCAGCTGCGCGATCGCCCGCGGCTGGTCGGCGGTCGGCGTGAAGGCGCTGTCGAGCTTGAACGGCGGCATCGGACGGGCCTCTCACGTTAGCTCAGCCGATGCCGAGCTGCTGGGAGTACAGGGCGCGGTATTCCCGCTGGGCGGCCAGCACGCGGCGCACGTATTCGCGGGTCTCGGGGAAGGGGATGTCGGCCACCTGCAGCTGGCGGCCTTCGCCGCGCGCCTTTTCCACCCAGCCGTCCACGTTGGCCAGGCCGGCGTTGTAGGCGGCCACCGCGAGCATCTCGTCGCCTTCGTAGTGGTCGAGCAGGTAGCGCAGGTAGTAGCTGCCGTAGGCCACGTTCACGGCCGGCGTGGCGAGGTCGCTGGTGGTGAAGCGGGTGCCGCCGGAGAGATGGGCCAGGAAGAGAGCGGTGCTCGGCAGCAGCTGCATCAATCCCTCCGCGCCCGCGCGGGAGGTGCGAGGGTCGAACTTGGTCTCCGCGTAGATCACCGCCGCGATCAACGCCGGGTCCAGGTGCTTGTCTGCCGCCTGTTCGCGGATGATCTGAGTGTCGCTCAGTGGCAGGCCCAGCTTGCGGACGCTGTGGCTGAGCTCTGGACCCACCACAATCGCCAGTGCCCCCGCCACCACCGCGGCCGCCAGCGCGAGCCTCATGCCGGCGCGAGCCGCTCGAGCACCCTGGACAGCTGCGCCGTGAGCTCCTCCACGCTGCCGTCGTTGCGCACCGCGAAGGTGGCTTTGCGGGCCTTCTGCTCCTGGTCCAGCTGCCGGGCGGTGCGGGCGTCTTCCCGCGCATGTCCCCGCCCGGCAGCTCTCTCCGCCCGGATCTCCTCGCCGGCCACCACCGCGATGGTGGCGTCGTAGATGTCCTGCAGGCCCGCCTCGAACAGCAGCGGCACCTCCACCACGGCCGCCCGCGGGGGCGGCCGTCGGGCGCGCACCTGCGTGAGCCAGCCGGCCACCCGCTCGCCCACCAGCGGCCACAGCTGGCCCTCCAGCCAGCGACGCTCATCCTCGCTTGCGAACGCCCGCTCGGCGACCGCCGCCCGGTCGACGGCGCCATTGGGGGCAACCCGCTCGCCCCAGCGCTCCACCACCGCCCTGCGCAGCCGCTCGTCGCGCGCGTAGAGCTCGTGCACGATCGCGTCACTGGAGATGGTGGCGGCGCCCAGCTGCTCCAGAGCCCGCAGCGCGGTGGACTTCCCCGCGCCCATCCCGCCCGTCAGCCCCACGAACGGCACCGACTCGGGCGACCGGCCCACGTCGCTCAGCTCACGACGACGCGCTTGGCGTCAGTCCTGCGCCGGCTCGCCCGCCGGCTGAAGCTCGGAGCCATCCTCGGCGCCAGCCTGCGCGACCGGCTCCTGGCCGTTCGGCGCCTCCGTCACGGGCGCCTGCTCCGTCATGGGAGGCTCCTCCGGCGCCGGCGCCTCCTCGGCGGGCGCCTCAGTCGCCGGCGCCTCCGGGGCCTGTGCCTCAGCCGCAGACTCCTCCGTCGCAGGCTCCTTTGCAACGGCGGTCTCAGCGGCAGGCGCCACGGCCTCCCCGGCGGGGGGCGCCTCGAGCGTCTCCACCTGCGCCGCCGGAGCCTCCTCGGACGGCGCCTCGGCGACCTGCGTCTCGCTCGCGCTCACCTCGCCCTCCGCGGCGGGAGCCTCCTCGGCGGCCGGCGTCTGCGCGGCCTCCGCGGCCGGGGCGGCCTCGCGGGCGACCGGCAGGATCTGGTCCTCCACGCGCTTGGCCGACAGCGACAGTCGCCTGCGCTCGGAGTCGATCTCGAGGATCTTCACCCGGATCTCATCGCCGGGATGGACGATCTCGCGGGGGCTCTCCACGTGGTGGGCCGCCAGCTCAGAGATGTGCACGAGGCCCTCCACGCCGTCGAGGATCTCCACGAAGGCCCCGAAGGTGACCACCTTGGTGACTTTGCCGGCGAGCTCGTCGCCCACGTTGTAGGTGTCCACGATCCGCTGCCAGGGATCCTCCTGGGTCTGCTTGAGGCCCAGGGAGATGCGCTGGCGGTCGCGGTCGATGTCGAGCACCTTCACCTGCACGGTGTCGCCGATGTTGAGGATCTCGCTGGGGTGGTTGACGTGCGACCAGGAGAGCTCTGAGATGTGGATCAGGCCGTCGATGCCGTCGAGGTCCACGAAGGCCCCGAAGTCCACGATGTTCGAGATCTGGCCCTCCACCACGAGGCCGGGCTGCAGGCGGTCGAGGATCTGCTGGCGCACCTCCTTGCGCTCCTCCTCCAGCACCGCCCGGCGGGAGAGCACGACGTTGTTGCGCGAGCGGTTGAGCTCGATCACCTTCGTCTCTATCTTCGTGCCCATGTACTCGTCGAGGTTCGGCACCCGCCGGATGTCCACGAGCGACGCCGGCAGGAAGCCGCGCACGCCGAGATCGATGATCAGGCCTCCCTTGACCACCTCGATCACGGTTCCCTCGACGGGCTCTCCGGACTCCGCCGCCGCTTCGATCCGCCGCCACGCTTTCTCGAAGCGGGCACGCTTCTTGGACATGATCAGACGGCCGTCCTGGTCCTCCTTGGTGAGGACGATCGCGTCGACCTCCTCGCCCAGGTGCACCTCCTCACCGGGATCCACCGCCTTGCGGATCGAGAGCTCGTTGGCGGGGATGACCCCCTCGGACTTGTAGCCGATGTCCACGAGGACCTCGTCGTTGTCGATGCGCACGACGTGGCCCGTGACGACCTCGCCCTCCTCGATGTCCCGGAAGGTGGCGTCGTAGTTGGGCACTATCTGCCCGTCGATCTCGAGCAGCAGCCCGTTCGACCCCTCCACCACCTGGGCCTGCGCGTTATCCACCGTGACGGTTTGCACCGATCGAAGCCTAGCGCAGCCGGCTCTGAGGTGGGAGGCGGCGTCCGAGCCTATGATTGGCGACGATGCCCGTGCGTGCCACCAAGCGGGGGACGGAGCGCACCCCGTTTTCGAGCTCCCGCGACTGCGACGTGCTCGTCTGCGGCGCCTCCTTCGCGGGCCTGGCGGTCGCCCGCGAGCTCGCCGGCTCGGGCATGAAGGTGCTGATCGTCGACCGCTACGAGCTCGGCGAGCGCCAGACCTCGGCCTGCGCCGTGCCCACCCTGTGGCTCGAGGCCCTCGACCTGCTCGGGTCGCTGCGCCAGACCTTCGACTCGCTGCTCGTCCACACCCCCCATCGCACCTCCCGCTGGCCGATGCCGTGGTCGTTCTCCACCTTCGACTACCGCGAGCTCTGCGCCCTGCTCCACGGCCAGGCCGACCAGGCCGACACGGAGCTCGAGACCGCCACCGTCACGGGCCGCGAGGGCCTCACCGTACACACCGATCGGGGCGACCTGCACGCACCGCTGGTGATCGACGCCCTGGGCTGGCGGCGGGTGCTCTCCAACGGGACGCCGATCCAGCCCCCCAACGCGCGCCTCTCCCGTGGCCTGGAGGTCCACCCCGCCGGCGAGGGCTCCGAGCTCGAGCTGTGGATCGACCACCGCTGCATCCGCGCCGGCTACGCCTGGAGCTTTCCCGCCCGCGACGAGGTGCGCATCGGCGTGGGCTCCTTCTGGCCCAGCCACCACGTCAAGGAGCCCACCGTGCACCTCGCCGGCGAGCTCGGCCACCGGCCCGACGGCTACCAGGGCAACTGGATCCCCCATCAGCTGCGCCCGGCGGTGGAGGACGGCGTCTTCTTCGTCGGCGACTCCGCCGGCCACTGTCTGCCGCTCACCGCAGAGGGCATCCGCACCGCCCTCTACTTCGGCCTCGCCTGCGCCCGCGAGCTGCGGGCGGTGGGCGCGGGACGCGCGGATGCCGCCCAGGCGCTGGCACGCTATGGCGCCTTCTCGGACGCCCACGCCTGGAAGTACGCGTGGCTGCTGCGCGTCCAGCGCGCCGTCGGTCAGCTCACCCCCACCCGCGCTCCCACCTGGCTCTCACGCGCGCTGGAATCCCGCCGCGTGAGCACCTGGGCCTTCAATCACTACCTCAACGTGGCCCCGCCGAGCTTTGCGGGCACGCGACCGTTGCCGAGCTCCGGCGCGGGCGCCTCGCTCGCCTTCGCTGCCGCCCCCTGAAGCGCGGCGAGGGCCAGCCGCGCCGCCTCCACCCCGCTCGCCCACGACACCTCCGCGAGCAGCCCCGGCGCGGCGACCATGTCGCCGGCGAGGAACACCCCCGCGCCGCGATCGATCGCCAGCCGGTCGCGCCAGCTGGCGCCGGGCATGTCCACAGCGCCCGAGCGCAGGGCCATCGTCTGGCGCCGCCGCCAGGTCTCGCGCTCGCGCCACCGCGGCATGGCGACGTCCAGCAGCGCCTCCAGCCGCGCGGCCGCGCGCTCGACGTCCTCGTCCGGCCGCAGCGGCATCTGCGCCTGGAAGAGCTCCTCGCCCTCGGGCGCGAGCGTGCGGTCCTGGGCGCTGAAGCGCTCCACCCAGCCGGCCTCGTCGAGGTCGGACACCACGAACGGATCGCCCCGCCGCCGCCGCAGGGCGAGGTCGATGCAGAGCGTGCTTCCGCCCGTCCAGCTCAGCGAGTCGTCGCCGAGCAGCTCCCGCGCCTGCGCCAGCTCGGTGGCCACGATCACGGGCGGCTCGGGCAGCTCCGTGGCCGCCCTGCCGGCCTGGATCGTCACGCCCAGGTCTCGTGCGCGGCGCTCCAGCGAGTCGATCACGGCCGCCCAGCCGCCGACCGGGTAGCGCGCCGGCGAGGGCGCGGTCAGCAACGACCTGATCGTGCGCGGCCAGACGAACGCCGCCGAGAGCGATCCGGGGTCGTGATGGAAGGTGTACACGCCCGCCGCCGCCGAGAGCATCGCCGCGGTGCGCGCGTCGGTGTGCTCGGTCGCCCAGCTGCGAAAGTCGAGCTCCACCGGCGCCTGGCGTCCACGCAGGCGCAGCACCGCCGGCAAGGCGCCGAGCGGAGGCGTGCGCCTGACGTGGCCCTGGAGGCGAAACCTGACGCCGGTGAGCGGCGGGCTCACGTGCCTGGGCAGCAGCTTGCGCTCCGCCATCCACCGCCACAGGGGCCCGTCCTTGTAGAGGGCATGGGGCCCGAGGTTCGCCCTGTAGGGGCCCTCGCTGGTGCGCGCTCGCCCGCCAAGCGTCCGGTGGGCCTCGAGCAGCGCCACCGAGGCGCCGCCTTCCGCGCAGGCGATCGCCGCGGTCAGGCCGGCGAGGCCGGCGCCCACAATCGTGATGGGAGCGTTCGAACTGACACTGCCGTTTGGTGCTTGGCGGGATTGGCTCATGGGGCCTCCTGGGGTCGCTCGCGCGTCGGGAGTTCGCTCCACGTTCACACTACGCCGAGACTGGTCCCGTATACAGTTCCAGTAATGACTGGATCAAGAGGGCCAGTTGGTGGGCCCGAGCTGCTGGTGGCGCTCGAGCGCGACAGCGAGCTGCCGCTGCACGAGCAACTCGAGCGCTCCCTGCGGGAGGACATCCGCGCCGGGCGCCTGCCCGCCGGCACCAGGCTGCCCTCCACCCGCGCCCTCGCCGGTGAGCTCGCCGTCTCGCGCGGCGTCGTCACCGAGGCCTACGGCCAGCTCGCCGCCGAGGGCTATCTCGAGAGCCGCCAGGGAGCCGCGGTGCGCGTCGCCAAAGCGGTGGGCGTAGCGGCAGCCCGCGCGCCCGCCCGATCGCTCATGCCCTCCTTTCCCTACCACTTCCACCCCGGGCTGCCCGATCTCGCCGGCTTTCCCCGCGATCGCTGGCTGCGCTCGCTGCGCGCCGCCTGGCGCGAGTCTCCGCTCGACGCCGTCGGCTACGGCGACCCACGCGGCGTGCCACAGCTGCGCGAAGCGCTGGCCGAGTACCTCGCGCGGGTGCGCGGCGCGGCCACCGACCCCGAGCACATGCTGATGTGCACCGGCTTCATGCAGGGCTTCTCGCTGCTCTGCCGCTGGCTCGCCCGCCGTGGCGTGGAGGCGATCGCGGTCGAGGACCCCGGCTGGCAGGTGCACCGCCTGATCGCCGAGCAGGCGGGACTGGACACGATCCCGGTGCCCGTCGACGAGCAGGGCCTGTGCGTGGACTCCCTCGCCCAGACCGATGCCCGCGCGGTGCTCGTCACGCCCGCCCACCAGTTTCCGACCGGCGCCGTCCTCTCCCGCGCGCGCCGCACCGCCCTGATCGAATGGGCCGAGACCGGCGAGCGGCTGATCGTGGAGGACGACTTCGACGCCGAGTACCGCTACGACCGGGTGGCCGTCGGTGCCCTGCAGGGCCTCGCCCCCGAGCGCGTCCTCTACATCGGCTCCGCCAGCAAGCGCCTCGCGCCCGGCATGCGCCTGGGCTGGATCCTGATCCCCTCGTGGCTTGCCTGGGATCTGATCTCGAGCAAGGCGGTGGAGGACGGCGGCTCGGAGGTGGTGGGCCAGCTCGCGCTGTGCGACTTCATCCGGCGCGGCGAGCTCGATCGCCACCTGCGGCGCATGCGCGCGCGCTATGAGCACCGCCGCGAGACCCTGCTGCGGGCACTGGCCCTCTGGCTGCCCCAGGCGAGCCCCGGCGAGGCCGGTGCCGGCCTGTTCGAGCTGGTCACGCTGCCCGCCGGCGTGAGCGAGCGGGCCCTGCTCGACGCCGCCGCCGCGCGTGGCGTGGGCATGGAGGGACTCTCCTGGCACCGCTTCGCCCATGGTGGCCCGCCGGGCCTCGTGCTCGGCTATGGCAACCTCTCCGAGCCCGCCATCGAGCAGGGCGTGAGGCTGATCGCGGCCGCGCTGGCCGAGGTGAGTGGCAGCTGAGCGCCATTGGCACGGCCGAGCGAGTCGCAACTGGACCTCCAGCAGCGGCCTGCCAGCCCATATCGTGGCCACGATGGGAACCGCGCGGCGATCCGGCGAGCTCACCTCTGATGACGGTCGAGAGCGCGCGGGCGCCGAGCCTTCGATCGTGGTCGTGGGGCTCGTGGCGTTCGCGCTCGTGAACCTGGGGCTCGCCGTCTTCATGGCCGTCAGCCCCCATGGCTTCTACGTCGCGGTGGGACCCTTCGGCGCCTTCAACGGCCACTACATCCGCGACGTCTCCACCTTCTACGCCGCGATCGCGATCGCCATGCTGCTCTCGATTCGCCACGTCAGCTGGCGCGTGCCGGTGCTCGCGGTGGCCACGCTGCAGTACGCCCTGCACAGCCTCAACCACCTGCTCGACATTTCCAAGGCCCACCCCGCGTGGCTGGGGTACTTTGACTTCTTCTCCCTCGCCATCGCCGCGTTGATGCTCGCGTGGCTGTGGCGCACGGCTGCTATCGAAGCCCAAGCGCCGATACCCGCACCGACCGCCACGGAGACCGCGCGATGAGGGTATTCGTGGCTGGCTCCACCGGCGTGATGGGGCGGCCGCTGCTGCCGGCTCTCGTCGACGCCGGACACGAGCCGATCGCCATGACCCGTTCGCCTGAGAAGGCCGCCGCGTTGCGCGAGCAAGGCATCGAGACGGCCATCTGTGACGCCTACGACGCCCCTGCCCTCGCCCGCGAGCTCACTGCCGCACGGCCTGACGCCGTCGTGCACCTGCTCACCGACCTGCCCGCCGAGCTCGACACGCGCCACTTCGAGCGCGCCGTCGCAAGCACCGGACGCCTGCGCCGCGAGGGCACCCGCAACCTGCTCGCCGCCGCCCGCGCCGCCGACGTCGGACGCGTCGTGGCCGAGAGCATCGCCTTCGCCTACGAGCCCACGGGCGACTGGATCAAGGACGAGGACGCGCCACTTGCGACCGCCACGCTCCCGTTCGTCGCCGAGCCGCTCGCCGAGCTCGAGCGTCAGGTGCTCGACGTGGGCGGAACCGTCATGCGCTATGGCCAGCTCTACGGCCCCGGCACCGCCTTCGCAAGCGACGGCGCCTGGGCGAAGAACGTGCGCCGTCGCCAGCTGCCGATCGTGGGCTCGGGCGGCGGTGTGTTCTCGTTTTTGCACGTGGACGACGCCGCCAGCGCCACCGTCGCGGCGCTCGCCCACGAGGGCCCTGCCACCTACAACGTCGTCGACGACGATCCCGCTCCCGTGCGCGAGTGGGCGCCGGTGTACGCACGCACCATCCACGCGCCGCGGCCCTGGCGCGTGCCTGCCTGGGTCGGGAGGATCGTTGCCGGTTCCATGGCGGTGGCGATGATGCAGGAGCTGCGCGGCGCGAGCGGCGCCCGCTTCAAGGCAGAGCTCGGCTGGCAGCCGCGCTACGCCTCCTGGCGCGAGGGTTTCGCGCAGGGGCTCGGCTAGGCGCCGGCCTGCTCAGCGGCGCACCACCAGCACCACACCGATCAGCAGCAGCAGCACGAGCCCGACGATGCGCGGCGCGTCGATGTGCTGCCTGGCGATCCCCAGCAGGCCGAGGCGATCGACCACCACCGCGATCGCCCAACCTCAGCACCGGGCAGAGGCGGACGTCCACAGTGCGGCCTACCTTCTCGAAGATGCCAAGACTCGAGGAGATCACATACCAGGCTGGTCGGTCGGCGTTGGCCGATCAGGAGTCGCTTGTGGCAGGCGTACGACAGCGAACGGGAACGCT
>DATJMB010000224.1:0-5915 GCA_035508995.1 Solirubrobacteraceae bacterium
GCTCGTCGCGGCCGCGGAGGCGGCCGGGGTCACGCGGATGCTGACGGTCGGCACCGATCCCGCCTCCTGCCGGGCGGCGCTAGCGGCCGCCGAGGACTTCCCCCAGGTGTACGCCGCGGTCGGGCGCCATCCCAACGAGGCGAGCGGGTTCGACGACGCCGACCTGGCGGAGCTGCAAGCGCTGGCCGCGCACGAGCGCTGCCTGGCGATCGGCGAGACCGGCCTGGACTTCTACCGCGAGGGGGCATCCCGCGAGGACCAGCGGCGGGCCTTCGCCGCCCAGATCTCCCTCGCCCGCGAGACCGCCAAGCCGCTGGTGATCCACTCCCGCGCCGCCGAGCGGGAGACACTCGAGCAGCTCGAGCTCGAAGCCGAAGACGTCACCGTGATCATGCACTGCTTCTCGATGCCCGACCGCCTCGCCGAGTGCGTGCGCCGCGGCTACCTGCTCTCCTTCGCCGGCAACGTCACCTACAAGAGCGCCCAGCCGCTCGCCGCCGCCGCCCGCGAGGCTCCCGCCGAGCGGCTGCTGGTGGAGACCGACGCCCCCTACCTCACCCCCCAGGCCGTGCGCAAGCACCCCAACCAGCCCGCCTTCGTGCTCCACACCGCTCGTGTCGTGGCCGACCTCAGGGGCGTGAGCCTGGCGCAGCTCGACGCCACCGTCGAGCAGAACGCCGCCCGCGTCTTTCGCTGGTGATGGCCTCCCGCCGCCCCCGGGGCCGCCCCTCCGGCGCCCGGCCCCGCCCCTCCGGCGCTCGGCCCCGCCCGCCCGCGACGGCGCGCTCCGCCTCCAGGCGCACACGCGATCTCGGCCAGAACTTCCTGCGCGACCCCAACATCCTCGGTGTGATCGAGCGCGCCAGCGAGCTCTCCGCGCGAGACGTGGTGCTCGAGGTCGGTGGGGGAGAGGGGGTGCTCTCCGCCCATCTCGCCCCCCGCGTGCGCTGGCTGCACGTGGTGGAGGTGGACGAGCGCCTGCGCCAACCCCTGCGGGCGAGCCTCGCCGCGCACGAGAACGTGACCCTGCACTGGGCCGACGCCATGCAGCTCGACCTCGTCGCTCTGCGCCCCCCGCCCGAGAAGGTCGTGGCGAACCTCCCCTATGGCATCGCCGCCACCCTGATCCTGCGCACCGTCGAGGAGCTCCCGACCGTCACCACCTGGGTGGCCATGGTCCAGCGCGAGGTCGGCCTGCGCCTCGCCGCCGCTCCCGGCGGCCGCGACTACGGCGCGAGCTCCGTGCTCGCCCAGCTCGCCGGCGAGGTCACCGTCCTGCGCGCCATCCCCCGCACCGTGTTCGCGCCCGTCCCCAACGTGGACTCCGTGCTCCTGCGCATCCGCCGCACCGCCCTCGCCCCCTCGCCCGATGTCCGTGCCCTCGTGGCCGGCGCCTTCGCCCACCGCCGCAAGACCCTCGCGGGCTCCCTGCTCCTGTCCGGCCTGGTTGCCGAGCGCGAGCCGGTGCGCGAGGCCCTCCTCGCCCTCGGCCACCCCGCCGACGCCCGCGCCGAGCGCCTGGCGCCGCAAGAGCTCGTGGCCCTCGCCGAGGCCCTGCGCCCGTGAGCGATCCGCTCGCCGACAATCCCCCGTCCACCGCCGGCGAGCTGCCCCTGCGGACCACCGCCCCCGCCAAGATCAACCTCGGCCTGTTCGTGGGCCCACGTCGCGAGCACGACTCCCGCCACGAGCTCGTCACCGTGATCCAGGCGATATCCCTTGCCGACGAGCTCACCCTGGAGTGGGCCGCCGCCGAGGACGAGGTCATCTGCCACGGCCTGGAGCTCGACACGGCCGAGAACCTGGCGGCGCTCTCCCTGCGCCTGTTTCGGCGGGCCACCGGCTGGGAGGCGCCGCCCGTGCGGCTCACGATCGAGAAGCGCATACCCGTGGCCGCCGGCCTGGCGGGCGGCTCCGCGGATGCGGCCGCCGCCCTGCGGCTGGCGCGCGCCGCCTCCGGGCTCGGCTCGAAAGCGCTGCTGCTGGAGCTCGCCACCGAGCTCGGCGCCGACGTCCCCGCCCAGCTGGAGCCCGGACGCTGGCTGGCCACCGGCGCGGGCGAGCGCCTGGAGCGCCTGCCCCCTCCGCCCGCGAGCGAGCTCGGCGTGCTGCTGCTGCCGGCCGCCGCCGGGCTCTCCACCGGCGCGGTGTTCGCCCACGGGGACGAGCTCGGCATCGCACGCTCGGCCGAGGAGCTGGCGCGGATCGAGAATGAGCTGCGGGACGCCTTCGCCGCCTCCTCCGCCACGCCCTCCGCCACGCCCTCCGCCCCGTCCCTGCTCCACAACGACCTCCAGCGGCCGGCAATCGCCCTCCGGCGGGCCATCGACCAGGCCCTCGACCAGGCCCGAGAGGCGGGCGCCGATGTGGCCTTCGTCAGTGGCTCCGGTCCCACCGTGGCCGGCCTCTTCCCTGGGCCCGACGGCGTGGCCCGCGCGCGCGTGGCCGCCGCGAGCCTCGCCAAGCGGCGCCCGGCGGCGCTCTGCGCGAGCTTTCTCGGGGCCGCCGCTTGGACGCGCGACATCCCCGTGCGTCACAATCACTGCTCATGAGCAGGACAGCCGTCAACGATCTGGTGGCCGTATGCGCGGGCGTGTTCGGGGTGGCGCTCTATGCCGGCCTGATCCTCGTGCCGGCCTGGACCAGCTACACCCGCCTGTGGGAGCGTGTGGCGGCGGGCGTCCTCTCGTTGTACGTGCTCGCGGTGCTCGTCGCCATCGGCGCCGCCGGAGCGCTCGCGGTCGTCTACTACTGGGGCTGATCCGGCGATGGCCGATCTCGCGGCGCTGGAAGCCGTCACCGAGGCGGTGGAGTCGGGCGCCGGCCTGCCCGAAGTGGTGCGCGCCGCCGCCAAGGCCCTGGACGCCAGCCTGGCCGTGTCCGACGCCTGGGGCGCCACCCTCGCGGTGGCCGCCCGCTCGCCCGCGGAGGAGCGGGCTCTGCTCTCCCAGGCCGATGGCGTCACCAGCATCCCCCTGCGGGTGGCAGACACGGCGGTGGGCACCCTCCACATGCGCGCCCGCAGCGAGCCGAGCGTCCAGATGGCCCGCCTGCTGGTCACCACCATCGCCTCAGAGGTCGAGCGCGTGCGGGCCCCCGACCGCGCCTCGGAGTCAGCCGCCGCCGACTTCCTGCGCGCGCTCCTACGCCGCGAGCTCACCGACCGCGACGAGCTGCTGGCGGCCGCCCGGGAGCTCTCCCTGGACCTCGGCGAGGGTGCCAGCATGATCGTCGTCCGCGTCCATCCCCAGGCGCCCACCGAGGAGGGCTGGCGGGCCCGCGTGCGGGCCGTGGCCGAGCGCGGCGCCCGGGCCGTGGTGGGCCGCTCGATCGCCGCCCTCTCCGAACGCGAGAACGCCGGCGCGGCGAGCGCCGACGTGCTCGTGCTGGTGCCCGGTGGCGAGGACCCCACCGCGGAGCGCGCCGCCGAGGCGGTGGTGCGGGAGATGGAGGCCGGCCTTCCCGCTTACACCCTCGCCCTCGGCCGCAGTCGCATCGCCGAGGACCCCGCCGACCTGCCCCGCGCCGCAAGCGAGGCCCTGCTGGCCGCCAACGTCGCCCAGGGCGACGAGGCCGTGGCGCTCGCCTTCGACGAGACCGGCGCCTACCGCCTGCTGCTGAGCGCCATGAGCGAGAACCCCGCCGAGCTACAGCGCTTCTACGCCGAGACCGTGGAGCCTCTGGTGGCCTACGACGATCAGTACGAGACCGAGCTGGTGCGCACCCTCGCCACCTTCCTGGAGGCCGACGGCAACGTGGCCGGCACCGCCCAGCGCCTCTTCACCCACCGTCACACCATCTACTACCGCCTGGAGCGCATCCGCGAGCTCTCCGGCCTGGACGTCAGCTCCACCGATGGCCGCGAGAAGCTGAGCCTCGGCCTGAAGTCGATGCGCGTGCTGGGCATCTCCGCCGCCGGCGGCCCCGCCTCGGAGGCTGGCGCCGAAGGGGGCAGGGTGCCGGGCCGCCCCGGCCGGGCCTGAGCCGAGCAGCGCTTGGCGGGTCTCGCGGTCCCGTCTCGCCGGGTGGCGGAGATCACTCAAAACGGGCGCCCCGCGCGCGCGTGCGCGCGCCCGCGCGGGCACCCCAAAATGGAAAGCTCTCTCCGCGGCCCCGTCAGCCGCGGGTGGCGAGCTCGAGCGCGTAGGTGGCCCCCGCTTCTCCACCCGTCACTCGCGCGGGCGTCGCCGCCGTGGCGCCCACTCCACCGTCGCGGAATTCGTGGGAGAGCACAATCCGGCGGTGGGGCGCCGAGCGCATCCAGGCGGCCACCATCTGGGCCGGCGTGGCGTCCACCCCCGTGCCCCAGCCGATGTTCTCGGCCGTGAGCAGCGCGCCGGCGTGGCGTCCGTAGGGGGTCTCCGCTATCAGGTGCGCCGGCGTGGCTCCCGAAGGCCGCACGTCGCTGAAGTAGTCCAGGCTCACCATCGTCTCGACCTGGGAGTTCGCCACCGCCTGCAGGTCCCTGTTGAAGCGCAGCGGCTTCAACCTGTGGGCTCGCCGCACTTGGTCCACCAGGCACAGCGTGGCGGCGTCCACGGCCGCCGTGTCCTGAGCGCTGGGCACCAGGTTCGCGCCCCAGCACCCTTCGCCCGCTGCCGATCCGCCGCTTGGCGTCGCCGTGGCCACGCCCGCGGAAAGGCCGAGCAGGCCCGCGAGCACGATCCCAATCGCCGCTGCCAGCGCGCCACGCGCGCTCCTCTGCTGTCTGCTCTCCCCCAGCAAAGTCCGACATCCTCCCAGACGGGCGGGACGCGGGGTGTCACCAAGTCGTTGCCCGGTCGTCTTTCCGTGGCGCCTGCCGGCTGGCGGCGCACGGTGGCTGTGCGAGGATGTGCTCGATCCTTGGGGGGTCGTCCAACGGCAGGACACCAGGTTTTGGTCCTGGGAATCGGGGTTCGAATCCCTGCCCCCCAGTCAGCCCCGGCTACCATCCGGGGGGTGACTGAGCCCACGGTTCTGATCCTCGCCGCGGGCAGGGGCACGAGGATGCGCTCCCGGACCCCCAAGGTGCTGCACGAGCTCTGTGGCCTGCCCATGCTCCTGTGGCCCGTCCGCGCCGCCCGCGCCGCGGGGGCGGGGAGGGTGGTGGTGGTGGACTCCCCCGAGGAGGCCCTGCGAGAGGTGCTCCCGGAAGGCCTCGAGCTGGCGGTGCAGCCCCAGCCAGACGGCACCGGCGGGGCGGTGCGGGCCGCCGTGGCGGCCCTCGAGGCCAGTGGCGGCCTGCCGGAGGAGCCCATCGTGGTGCTCAGCGGCGACGTGCCGCTGGTGAGCGCCCAGACGATCTCCGCGCTCGTGGCCGCACACGTGGAGAGCCGCGCGGGCGCCACCGTGGCGAGCGTGGTGCTCGAGGACCCCACCGGCTACGGCCGCATCGTGCGCGCCCCCGACGGCACCCTGGAGCGAGTGGTGGAGACCAAGGAGCCGGGAGACGCCACCCCCGCGGAGCTCGCCCTGCGGGAGGTCAACACGGGGGTGTACGTCTTCGCACCCGGTCCCCTGCGCGCCGCCCTGCCGTTGCTCAGCGCCGAGAACGCCCAGCGGGAGCTCTACCTGCCCCAGGCCCTCGAGCTGATCCGCGCCGCCGGCGCCCAGGTGGCGGCGCACGAGCTCTCCGACCCCGGCCTGCTGCTGGGCGTCAACGACCGCGCCGGCCTGGCCCGCGTGCGGGAGCTCGCCCAGGCGGCCATCCACGCCCGCCACATGGCCGCCGGCGTCACCGTGGTGGACCCCCGGGCCACGGTCATCGATCTCGACGTCCAGATCGGCCCCGACACCGTCATCGAGCCCTTCACCACCGTCAAGGGCCACACGCTCATCGGCGAGAGCTGCCTCATCCGCCACTCCTATCTCGTGGACGCCGTCCTGCAGGACGGCGTGACGGTGGGCCCCTTCGCCTATCTGCGCCCCGGCGC
>DATJMB010000225.1:0-6246 GCA_035508995.1 Solirubrobacteraceae bacterium
AGCCGCGCTGCCGTGTCTCCGTCCACCGCGTTACGCCGCTCCTGGCGGTCGATCGTCACGATCGCCACCGCTCCCCGCCGCTCGTACACCACGGCCTCCATTGCCTTTGCCGGCTCCTCGCCGTGCTCCCCCTCGCTCACAGCCCGCGCCCGTCCCCGCGCGCGCCCGCCACTACCAGCCGCCCCGCCACTCCACGTCGCCGAGCTGCTTCTTGGCCGCCTTCCGCGCCTCCTTGCGCTTGTCCAGCCGCCACTGGATCAGGCTCATCACCAGCACGAACGTGGGGAAGAAGATGATCAGGATGAACCCCGCGTCCGTCACCACCTTGTCGTTCGTGGCCCCGTAGAGGCCCCGCCCGTCGTTTTCCACCGCCAGCGCAGCCGGCGCCAGCGCAAGCAGCAGCACCAGCGAGCTGCCCAGCGCGAGCCCCAGCCGGACCGCTCTTCCCGTGCCTCGAACGCCTCGCTCGATCATCGCCCACGATCCTACATCAGCCCCCGCCCGCCGTGTCCCCGCAACCCCCCGCCTACCATGCCCTCCATGGCCCTCCTCAGCGCCTCCGACCTGCAGAAGGACATAGCGGGCAAACCCCTCCTGCGCGGCGTCTCCTTCAAGCTCGAGCCCCGCGAGCGCATGACCATCGCCGGCCGCAACGGCGCCGGCAAGACCACCCTCCTGCGCATGCTCGCCGGCGAGACCTCCATCGACCGCGGCGCCCTCAGCCTCGCCAAGTCCACCCGCGTCGCCCTCCACGACCAGCGCCCTCCCCGCGCCCGCGCCGGCCCCCTGCGCGACTACCTCCTCTCCGGCTGTGAGGAGGAGCTCGCCATCGAGCGCGACCTCGCCGAGCTCGAGCGTCACATGGCCGACGGCCACACCGACGAGCACACCCTCGTCCGCTACTCCCGCGCTCAGGCCCGTCTGGAGACACGCGGCGGCTATCTGTGGCGCGACCGCGCCACCGTCATGGCCCGCGGCCTCGGCTTCCCCGAGGAGGATCTCGACCGTCCCCTCGACACCTTCTCCGGCGGCCAGCTCACCCGCGCCTCCCTCGCCCGCGCGCTGGCCACCGGCGCCGACGTCCTGCTCCTCGACGAGCCCACCAACCATCTCGACATCGAGTCCCTGGAGTGGCTCGAGCAGACCCTCGTCGGCCTCGACGCCGCCATCGCCCTCGTCGCCCACGACCGCTGGTTCCTGGAGGCCGTCGGCACCTCCGTGCTCGAGCTCGAGGCCGGCCGCTCCCGCTACTTCGCCGGCACCTGGCACGCCTGGCGCCGCGAGCAGGCCGCCCGCGAGCTCGCCCTCGGCCGCGCCATCGACCGACAGCAGGCCGAGATCGCTCGCATGGAGCGCTTCATCGAGCGCTTCCGCTACAAGGCCACCAAGGCCCGCCAGGCCCAGTCACGCGTCAAGAAGCTCGCCAAGATCGACACCATCGAGCGCGATCCTCGCGACGCCAAGGGCCTGGAGTTCGACTTCAAGGCCCCCGCCCGCTCCGGTCGTGTCGTCTTCGAGCTCCTCGACGCCACCATTCAGGTCGGCGCCGACGTCACCCTCCTCGAACACGCCGAGCTGTGGCTCGAACGCGGCGAGCACGTCTCCCTCGTGGGCCCCAACGGCACCGGCAAGACCACCCTCATCGAGACCCTCGCCGGTCAACGACCCCTCCCCGCCGGCAAGCTCAGCACCGGCCACAACGTCACCCTCGGCTACCTCTCCCAGCACGCCGACGAGCTCGGCGCCGGCGGCATGCCCGGCCAGAGCGTCCTCGAGGCCGCCCAGCGCGCCACCGGCCTCACCCCCAACAAGGCCCGCGCCCTCCTCGGACGCTTCCTCTTCTCCGGCGAGCAGGCCGAGAAACCGCTCGAGGGCCTCTCCGGCGGCGAGCGCCGTCGCCTCTCCCTGGCCATCCTCGTGCAGTCCGCTGCCAACGTCCTGATCCTCGACGAGCCCACCAACCACCTCGACATCGAGAGCCGCGAGGCCCTCGAGGACGCCCTCCGCGCCTTCCCCGGCGCCATCCTCCTCGTCTCCCACGATCGCGCCCTGCTGGACGCCGTCGGCACCCGCACCGTCGCCATCGAGGATCGAACTCTCCACAGCTACACCGGCGGCTGGCCCGAGTACGTCCGTGTCCGCGAAGAACGTGCCCTCTCTGGCACCCCAGCCGCCGGCGCTCCCCGTGCCGGGTCGGAGGGGCGAGCGTCAGGCCAGGCCGCTGGCGGGGCCGCAGCTGAGAACGGCCACCGACCCGCCACGCCCCCCGGCAGCTCGCCAAGCGCCAATGGCGCCTCCTCCGAGGCAAAGGCCAAGTCGAAGCCCAAGCCCAAAGCCAAAGGGCCCTCCAAGAACCGACTCACCGCCCAGGCCAAGGCCGAGCGCGCCGTCGAGGACGCCGAGGCCGCCCTCAAGGCCCTCGAGGACGAGCTCTCCCAGCCCGACGCCTGGGCCACCCGCTATGAGGCCGCCAAGTCCGAGGCCCGCCACACCGCAGCCAAGCGCGCTGTCGAGCAGGCCTACGCCGAGCTCGAGGCCCTCGTCGACTAGCTCCCCGGCTCCCGCCCGGGCTCCGTCCCTCGCTCCTCCCCCCGCTCCGCCGGGACGCCTTTCCCCACCAGCTCGTGCCTGCTCGCCGCAGTCTTCCCGTGCACCTCGTTGGGCCACCAGAAGTGCCACCCCCGGATCGCCGCCAGCGTGGGCACGATCCTCGTGGCCAGCACGTTCGCCGCCAGCAGCACCCCCAGCGCCACCGCCAAGCCGATCTCCTCCAGCAGCTGGATGCCCGTGAGCAGCAGCGACGCGAACGTCCCCGCGAGGATCAGTCCCGCCGCCGACACCGCCGGCGCACCGTGCACGATCGCCAGCCGCGCCGCCTCACGCGAGGGCCGCCCCGCCTTGAACTCCTCCCGCAGCCTCGACGAGATCAGGATGTTGTAGTCCGTCCCGATCGCCATCACGAACAGGTACACGATGATCGGGATCGTGAAGTCCAGCCCCGCGAACCCCGCCCCGTCCAGGAACACGAACACGATCGTCCCCAGCGTCGCCGCGTACGTGAGCACCACCCCCACCAGCAGGTAGACCGGCCCCAGCACCGCCTGCAGCAGCAGCGCCAGGATCACCGCCACGATCGCCAGCGCCAGCGGGAACACGTGCTTCATGTCTTTCCTCAGCGCCGTCTGCACGTCCACCAGCTGGGACGTCGTCCCTCCCACCAGCACCGTCGCCCCCGGGATCGACCCGTTCGCCGTTTCCCGCACCGGTCCCCTCACGTTGTCGATCGCCGTGATCGAGTACGGGTCGTCCGTGAGGATCACCTGGAACACCGCCGCCTTGCCAGTTTCGTCGTACTGGATCGCCAGCACGCTCGCCACCCCCTTCGTCTTGGAGAGCTTCCCCGCGAGCTCGCTCACCTGCTGGTGGCTCAGCTTCTGCGAGGACTCCACGAACACCTGCGTGGGCCCCAGGAACCCCGGCGGGAAGGCGCTCGCCATCGTGTTGTACGCCTGCTGCGAGAGCGTCGATGAGGGCAGCTCCGCGAGCTGGTTGTACGTCGTCTTGTACCCCAGCGTCCCCAGCGCCAGCCCCACCAGCACCGTCCCGCACACCGACAGCACCAGCACCGGCCGCCTCGCCACCATCTCCCCGATTCGCTCCGCCCGCGTGCGACGGTCGTGCGCCGGCGCCTTGGGCTGGTTGGGCCAGAACAGCCTCAGCCCCACCAGCTCCATGATCGCCGGCGCCAGCGTCAGCGCCGCCAGCAGCATCAGCCCCACCCCCACGATCAGCCCCGGTGCCAGCGTCCGCAGCGACTCCAGGCTCGCCACCAGCAAAGCCGCGAACGCCGCGATCACCGTCGCCGCCGCCGAGGCGATCACCACTCCCACCCGCCTCACCGACGTGTCCAGTGCCCCCCTCGCCGCCTCTCCCTTCGCCACGTGCTCCCGGTAGCGGAACAGCAGGAACACGATGTAGTCCGTCCCCACCCCGAACATCACCACCAGCAGCAGCGGCGCCAGCTCCGGTCCCACCTGGAAGTGAAACCAGTCCGCCAGCAGCGCCGTCACGCTCTGCGCCAGCTCGTGCACCGCCCCGATGATCACGATCGGCAGCACCGCGATCAGCGGGCTGCGGAACACCGCCCCCAGCAGCGCCAGGATCAGCGCCACCGTGGCGATCCCGATCACGATCTCCGCGTTTTCGTACGCGTTCGTCGAGTCCACGCTGATCGCCGCGTTCCCCGTCAGCTGCCCTCGCAGCCCCGACCCCGCCAGGAAGCTGTTCGTCTCTTCCCTCACCTTCGGTACCGCTTCGTTGGGTCCCGATGTGCCCGCCTGCCCCTCGAACACCACCTGCACGAGCTGCACCTTCTGGTTTTCCGACAGGTACGCCGGTGAGCTCGTCACCGAGCTCACCGCCGGGATGTGGGCGCTGCTCAGCGACTTCACCAGCCCGCCGATCTTCGCCTGGTCGTCGCTGTCGAGCTTGCCCCCGTCGTTCGCGCTAACCACGATCAGCCCGCTCCCCTGCGCCAGCGGCGGGAAGTGCTGTTCCGCCGCTTCCAGCGCCTTCACCGACTGGTAGGAGCTCGGCAGGAACGAGGAGTTGTTGTTGGACGTGTACGCGCTCAGGTCCGGCGCCAGCGCCACCACCACCCCGCCCACCACAATCCACGTGGCGATCACCCGCCAGGGGTGTGCGATCACCAGCCTGCTGATTGCCTTGAACAAGCTCTTCCCTCCGAGTCCGCCCGTGTCCCGCCGCAGTCTCCCATGCCGTCCAGTCCGAACCACGCCCGCTCCGTCGTTTGCCCGCGCTTTTCGCGCGGCGTCCACACCCCCCGTGCCCGCCCGGGACCCTTCCTGTCGCGGGTCCTAAGATCAGTCTCGATGGACCGCCTCAAGGCCGCCCGCAACGTCGCCATCGTCGCCCTCATCGCCGCTGCCGTCTACCTGCTCCCGGGCGGCGGTCGCGCGGCCAACACCGTGGTCGCCGTCATCTACGTCGGCTTCGGCGTCGCCATCGGCTACATCGGCCTGCGCCTGTACCGCGAAAACCGCGTCGCCCTCCACTCCCTCGGCGACCGCTATCGCGGCCTCCTCTACGGCTCCGTCGCTGTCGCCTACCTCCTGATCATGGCTCGCGAACGCATGTGGCAGACGGGACTCGGCGAGCTCCTCTGGTTCGTGCTGCTCGGCGTCGTCGTCTACTCGGTCGTTGCCGTCATCCGTCGCTGGCGCGCCTATTGACGTCGTTCGAGGCCGTCGAGGCCGGCGGGTGCGCGACTGGCTCGGAGGCCACCGCGGCCGCCCGCCTTCCGTCGACGGACCACGCGATCCCCAGCCGTGGACCGTCTGCGCGGGGCGCCTGTGCCTGCTCCTCCGTCGCATCCGGCATCGCCGCCTGCCACATGCACAGATATCATGGAGCAACGAAGGTGGCTCCCGAGACTTTCGATCCGGGGGCTGGTGTGGCCATAAACGAGCAACTCCCAATCGCCATCCGCCACATGATCGAGCATCACCGCGCGATCTACGAAGCATGGCACCGACGGAGCTAGTCCCCAATGGGCTTGGCTGAGACAACCGACGCTCTGATGGCCGAGGTCCTCTCGGAGGATCCGCGCTACCCGAAAGGGACGATGTTTCTCGACGTCGAGAGTGCAGATCCGCTTTCGATACTGGACGCGATCAGGGAAGAGAGAACGTTCGTGATCGTGCTTCCGGACCGAACCGAGATTGCGCTTGCTCCGCGGATGGAGCTCATCCCTCGTCTCAGGCGGCGGCTCTGGTGGCCTTTCTTTCGCTGGCGCGCGTCCAAGCCCGGCTTCGTCCTCGATCGCAGCGATGGCTACGACATCTCGCCGCCGAGCGGCTTCACGCTGCACCTGCATCGTCCGGCGCCCGCTGGCTGAACAGGGCTTCGCCGCTGGGCGACCGCCGACCGGCCGCGCCTATCCTCAACATGATGGCAACCACGGCGGGGCAACAGGCGCGAGATGGCGCGGTCGCGAAGGGGCGAAATGGCCCCGCCGCGTCGAGCGGCGCTGAGAGTGGGGAGGAGGGCCGGAAGCCGGGTCGTGAGCCAAGTCTCACGACCCAGCGCAAAGCCCTGCCCGACCAGCCGGGCGTGTACCTCTTCCGCGACTCCTCCGGACGCGTGATCTATGTCGGCAAGGCCAAGTCCGTGCGCAAGCGCGTCGCCTCTCACTTCGCCCGCGCCAACGTCCCCAGCAGCCCCGGA
>DATJMB010000226.1:0-3957 GCA_035508995.1 Solirubrobacteraceae bacterium
GAGCACGAAGGTGGGCTCGTCGTGGACGCGTGAGAGCTCGAGGATGGCGGTGGGGGCGGGACGGCCGTCGCGCAGGGCGGCCACGCAGCGGGAGGCGGCGGCGCTGACCCAGCCATGGAGGTGGGTCTCGACGAGCTCCCAGGAGGGGAGGTCGAGCGGCAGGGTGGCGCCACCGGGGGCGCTGGTGGCGTGGGAGCGGACGGATTCGGGCAGCAGATTGGACGCTCCGAGGAGCAGGAAGACCGGCTCGGCCTCCTCGCATGCCACCTCCACCGTGCCTCGCCACGGGGGGAGGCGGCGGGGGAGAACCTCACGCTGGCGGGCGCGGGAGGGCTCGTGATCGGCTCGCCGGGAATCGGCGGGGCGAGAGCGCAGGGCGGCGAGGGTGCTGGGCTCGCGGTGCAGGCGGCGGAGCTCGGTGAGGGCGTGGTCGGCGTCTTCGGTGAGGCGCAAACGGCCGGGGAAGCGGGGCAGGAGGCCGTCGAGGAGCTTGCGGGTGTGCTCGTCGAGGGGTACGAGCACGCGGCCGATGAGGGGCAGGGAGCGGGCGTGGGGATGGTGGGCGAGCTCGCCCACCAGCTCGGGGGGAGCGTCGGTGGGGAAGGTGAGCCACCAGCTCTCGTCGGGGCGGGCGAGGTCGAGCAGGCACTCGCGACGGTGCCGGCGCCGGCGCCGGCCGCGGTCGATGGCGCGGGCAAGGGCGCCGCTCACCTCGGGCTCGCCGGGGAGGCTGGCGAAGAGGCGGGCAAGAGCCTCGGCGCGATCCTCGTCGAGGGGGATCAGCCAAGCGCGCTCGCCGGGGTCCCAGCGGCGCCCGGGGATGGCACGAAGGAGAAGGCGGAGACGGTCGTCGTAGGGGAAGCGGAGGACGGCGTGACCGTGCTCGAGGGATGCGGAGAAGGGGTGGGCCACGAGCGGTCCACGATAGGCGGGACGGTGGATGGGAGGCGAGCGGGTGGACGGGGCCTGGGCGGCGCGGCGGGCGGGAGTGTTCGTCGGCGTGATCGAGGAGACTGGGCGGATGGCGGTGGGGATGGTGTGCGGGCTGACGGTGGCGGCGTCCACGGCGGCGCTGGCGCTCACGCCGGTGAGCGTGGGGAGCGTCGGGGAATGGTCGCCGGCGAGCACCCTGGCGGGCTGTTCGGCGGCGGGGGCGCCGCGGGTGGTGTTCCCCAAGGACTCCCCCACTCAGAGCACGGGCGCGGGGGCGATCGTGTGGGGCTCCGGCGGAGGGTGCAAGGAGGCGGGGGTCGCGGCGGGGGCGTGGGTGGCGGCGATCGGGGCCGGCGACGTGCCGGGAATGGCGGAGCCGGCACGCACGGCGGCGGGCGGGCGACTGGCGCTGGGGCCGCCGGTGGCGGCGGTGGAAGGGCCCCACGGCAAGATCCTGCTGGCGGGAGCGGCCGGCGGCGGGGCCTCGGGGGGCGGGGTCGGGGACGGCGGAGGCGCGAGCGGCGGCGGTGCGGCAGGGGAGCGGCTGGTGGTGAGCGAAGGGAACGCGGGGGGAGGGTTCTCGGATGAGCGAACCACCGGGGGGCCGGCCTGGCCGGTGGGGCTGGCGAGCGGATATCTCGGTGACGTGGCGATCGGCGCC
Source organism: Solirubrobacteraceae bacterium (assembly GCA_035508995.1). GTDB lineage: Bacteria > Actinomycetota > Thermoleophilia > Solirubrobacterales > Solirubrobacteraceae > Palsa-744. The sequence continues at coordinate 1,595 of DATJMB010000226.1, forward strand.
CTGGTGCCAGCCGCGGGGGCCTCCCCGAGGGGGTCCGGGAAAAGCTTCCAAAACGGGGGGCCCGCGCGGGCGCGCGCGCACGCGCGCGGGGCGGCCATTTCGAATACATCTCCCGCCACCGAGGAGGCGCTGGAGTCCACCCCCGACGAGGAGGCGCTGGAGATGTGGGTGCACCGGTACTACCAGGGGGGCTTCCAGACGGGGACGAGGATCGGGAGGGCGGCGAGAGGGTCGGTGGAAGGGCTCACGGTGGCGCTGGACTACCGCTCGGACGGGCTGGCGGTGTGGGCGCAGGGGGGAGCCGTCTACGGACGTTCGCTGCCGGCGTCGGACAGGAGCTCACAGCCGCTGCAGCGGGTGGCGGGAACGGCGGGCAAGACGGCGATCGCGGCGCTGCTGAGCGACGACAACCGGGGGATCGTGGCGTGGAGCGTGACGGCCCAGGGGGTGACGAGCGTCTACGGGGAGCTCACGGGGCCACAGGTGCGGTTCCGGGCCGGAGGGGGGCGGCTGCTGGAACGGTTCAGGGACCCGCACGGACAGGCGCCGCCGGCGTACGCGGGGCCGCGGCTGATCAGGCTGGCGTCGGAGAGCGTGATGCTGGCGTGGACGGGTGTGGGAAGGGGCACGGACGGGGACCGGTGGGCGGTGCACGCCACGGCGGTGGACCTCAACGGGGTGGGGTCGAGCGAGACGATCTCGCCGGCCGGCCGAGACGGGCTGCTGGCGGGGCTGGCGGCGGGGCCGGCGGACGACGGGTTCGCGCTGATCTACGAGCCGGCGGAGACGGCCGGGGGAGCGGATCTGAAGGAGGGCGGCCTGTATGGGGCGCGGGGCGGGGACGAGCACCCGGATCGCACGCGGTTCGGGGCGGTGGAGGAGATCGCGGGGGCGGGGCCGGAGGGCACGAACGGGGAAGCGGGGATCGGGGTGGACCCGGACAGCGACCGGGCGATCGCCGCCTGGCGGACGCCGGCGGGAGGGGTGGAGAGCTCGGTGCGGGAGCTGGCGGAGGGCTGAGGCCGCAGCCGGGCGGGCGGGCTGACCGGGCGGGCTGACGGCGGGCGGGGAGCAGGCTAGAGGAGCTGCTGGACGAGGAGGAAGACGTTGAGGGCGACGATCACGGCGGCGAGACCCCAGGCGAGGAGGGTGGTGTGGAGCCTGTTGACGTGGGCGCCCATCACGTCGCGGCGGCTGGTGAGGAGGACGAGGGGGATGAGGGCGAAGGGGATGCCGAAGGAGAGGACCACCTGGCTGAAGACGAGGGCATCGGTGGGGCTGATGGCCAGGGCGAGGACGACGAGGGCGGGGAGCATGGTGACGGCGCGGCGGAGGACGAGGGAGACGCGGATGTTGACGAAGCCGGACATCACCACCTGGCCGGAGTAGGTGCCGACGCTCGAGGAGGAGGCGCCGGAGGCCAGGAGGGCGACGGCGAAGGCGACGGCGGCGGTGCCGCCGACGAGGTGGCCGAAGGCGGCGTGGGCCTGCTGGATGGAGGTGATGTTGGCGAAGGAGCCGGTGTGGAAGATCTTGGCGGCGACGGCGAGCATGGCCATGTTGATGACGCCGGCGAGGCCGAGGGCGATGATGACGTCGAGGCGCTCGAAGCGCAGCACGCGGGCGCGCTCGCGGTCGTTGCGACAGGGGGTGCGGCCGTTGGTGAGGGCGGAGTGGAGATAGATCACGTGGGGCATTACGGTGGCACCGATGATGGCCACGGCGAGGTACAGGGAGCCCTTGCCGGCGAGGCCCGGGATGAGGCCGTTCAGGGAGCCGTGGGTGGAGGGGCCGATGCGGAGGGTCTCGTAGAGGAAGCCGAGGAAGATGATGCCCAGGAGGGCCACGATGGCGAGCTCGAAGCGGCGGTAGCCGTGGGTCTGGAGCTCGAGGATGGCGAAGGCGATGACGCCGGTGATGATGCCGGCGGGCAGGAGGGGGACGCCGAAGAGGAGGTTCAGGCCGAGGGCGGCGCCGAGGAACTCGGCGATGTCGGTGGACATGGCCACGACCTCCGCCTGCAGCCACAGGCCGACGGTGAGCAGGCGGGGAAAGTGGGCGCGGCAGAGCTCGGGGAGGTTGTGGTCGGTGACGATGCCGAGCTTGGCGGACAGGTACTGGATGAGCATCGCCATGAGGTTGGCGGCGAGGACGACCCACAGCAGGAGGTAGCCGAACTGGGCGCCGCCCTGGATGTTGGTGGCGAAGTTGCCGGGGTCCACGTAGGCGATGGAGGCCACGAAGGCGGGGCCGAGCATCGCGAGGGTGGCCTTGAGGCGGCCTTTGGAGAGCAGCAGCTCGAGATGGCTGGGGCCGAGGGCGAGCTCGGGGGCGGCCGCGCCGGCGCCCTCCAGGACGGGGCT
>DATJMB010000227.1:0-17000 GCA_035508995.1 Solirubrobacteraceae bacterium
AGTGTTCGCATTCGGCTGCGGGGTTGGGGTGCTGGGTGGTGGCTTCGAGATTAGCCGCGGTCGGATCGAGGATCTCGTAGTTGGTGAGGTATACGTAGTCGAGGAAGCCCGGATGCGTGAAGGTCGCGATCAGCGAGACCTTGGCTTCCGAGGATCCTGAGCCCACGATGCCCGTGGAGATGATGCGGAAGGTGCCGCTGGCTGAGCCCGAGGCGACGAGAATCTTGGTCTGATTGCTTTCGCATTCCTGCTTGGTGGTGGTCTTTGCCGCCGGCAGCGTCTCAACCTTGTAGGACTCTTCTTCCGCGCCGGGGACCTTGGTTTCGGTGATGCTTGGACATTTTTTCCAGTAGTTCGGTTCCGCGCTGAGCTTGTATTTGTAGGCGGAGATGCCGGCCATCGCGGCGTAGTAGGCCTTCTTGTGGCTGGTGTCGTGGCCGGTCAGTTTGGCGTCGCCCTGGGCCGCCACGAAGGCGGCTGCGACGACGAGCGAGCTGATGAAGAGGGCCAGCACTGCCACGATCATTGTGAAGCCGTCCTCGCGGACGAGCCGGCGTCGGTGGGCGTGAGGGTTCATTCGCAGGGTCCTTCCGAGCCGCTGGTGGTGGGGTCGAGGCGGAAGACGACGGAGTCGCTGAAGCTGACGGTGCGGTCGGCGCGGGTGTCGGCCACGCCGCTTTCGCCCACGGGCGCCTGGGTGTAGCTGATCGTGACCTTGGCGATGCTCGCGGCGCCGGTGGTTGTGAGTTTTTCGAGTTCGCTGGAGGTAATCGGCACGAGCTGGTCGTAGTCGGCGCTCGTGGAGTTGGTTTCGTACTTGAAGTACTGGAAGATCGCGCCGCCGGTCGGTCGGATCACGTTTTCGGCGATTACCTTCGTGGCGCTCGCGTTGGCCGGCTTCAGCGGCGATTTGAAGGTCCACGAGCCCGGTGTGCCGCTGCCGGCGAACTGGTAGTCGGTGAGCTTGCCGAGCACCAGGCCCGTGTTGCTGGTGCTCGTTTTGGACCAGACGATGTCGTGCATGGTCACTTCTTTCAGTTCCGCTTCCGCGGTGTCCGAGTCGCCGTAGGAGCTGATGAACCAGAGGCTCGTGATGCCGGTTGGTTCCAGCGATTCGAGGGTGCCGCTCGGCAGCTGGATCGGCGTGGTGCCGGTGCAGGCGGAGTGCAGCTGGTCGATGATGTTGCTCATTGCCGTGCGGCCGATCTGGTTGGCCTGGGCCCGGTTGACGACGCGAGACTCCTGCTGCAGGGAGATGTCGAGGATCGAGAGCAGGGCGCCGACGACGACGATCGCGGTGAGCATCGCCATCAGCAGCTCCATCAGCGTGAAGCCGTCCTGGGCACGGACCGGGGGTGTCGGCGGGAACGGAACCATCAGCAGGACAGGAGGGAGGAGGAGCTTTCGTAGGTGCCGCTCTGCAGATAGAGGGTGGTGGTGGTGCCCGTCTTTTTGGCGTTCGCAAACGAAAGGGAGTTGTTCTTGTAGTATTTGGTGCCGACTTTGCCGACCACGCAGAGTTTGAATTCTTTGGCGTAAGGCAGATACTTCTGTTCAAGCGCTCCGCTGGTGAACTGGACTTTGTGAGAGGCTTCGGAGCAGCTGACGTTCTTGATGGTGGCCGAAGTCGAGGTGAGCGGGTCTTTGGTGCCGCTCGTGCCTTCTCCGTAGATCGTGACTTTTGCTTCGGGAACTTCGACGGTGACGGGCGCGGTGACTTTGTTTGGTTCGACCTGTACTTTGGGCACTTCTTTTTCACTGACTTCGCTGGTCACGGTGTGAGGGTTGTTTGCGGTGCAGTCGCCGGCATACACGACATAGGGATTTTCTTTGGGCGGAGTGCCGGCGGTGACGAGCGGGAACAGGCCGGTGATTTCCGCGGTCGTCGCGGCGACGTTTGCGTTTCCGCCGACGGGGGGACTCGTGGCGGTGCTTTCGGCGTTGTAGGCGGTGGCGGTGAAGCTGCTCACAGTCTGGTTGCCGTTCTTGAATTCGACCAGGATCGCGCCGGGCGCTTCGAGCGTGAATTCTGTTTCCGCCAGTGAAGTGCCGCTTACTTTGATGCCCGTCTTTTCGCCTCCCACGACGCCGTTGCGCTGGATCCAGCTGCCGTTTGTGGCGACGACCTTGACGTTGCCTTCTTCGAGATCGCCGAAGATCACGCACCCGGACGCGGGCGTTGTCTGTTCGCCAAGAAAGTCGAGTGTGGAGCCGCTTTCGCTGTAGATCTTGACGGGCATGCCAAGGTCGCCTTCGTTGTTGGCGTTCTTGACCCTCACCAGCAGCGATGCCTTCGTGGGGACGGCCACGAGGCTCGATTGGCTGACGGCGGGGCGTTCTTTGGCGAGCGCGGGCCAGCGAACCGAGGAGGTGGTCTGGATGTAGTCGGCGGTGGCGGTTTTGGCCTTGCAGGTGAATTCCTTTTCCGATGCCGAGTAGAAGCTCGCGGAGGAGCTGACGGTGAAGACGGTGGCCGAGTAGGACAGGCCGGCGTATTCGTAGGCGGTGGCGCTGGCTTCGCAGGAGCTCGCTTTTTCGAGCGCCGTTTTGGTGTCGTAGCGCCAGGCGCCAGCGACCTGTTCGATGCAGAAGCCGTTTTCGGCCACTGTCTGCGTGGAGCTCCCCAGCCGCGCTAGCTGGCTGTAGGGCAGGCCGCGCAGGCGGTCCTCGTCCTGCTGGGCGATCACGGTGGCCTGGTTGTGGGCGCGCTGGTCGGCGGTGACCCTGCTGCTGGCGTCGAGGCCGCTCAACGTCCCCACGGCGATCAACCCGACGAGCAATGCGCTGATCACGACTTCGAGCAGCATGAAGCCGTCCTCGGAGCGAGGGGAGGGCGCTTTCCTGAAGAAAGTAACAAACATCACAAGCACACGGGCATAGCTCTAATAGGGGCTTCGGCATGCCCGGCGTTCGCCTTGAGGGGGAGCCTCTGGTCTACGTGCGGCGTCGAGAGGCGCCTGGGCCTCGTGTCATTGGTCTCTTCGGCGGACGACCTCTACCTTCGAGTGAGTGGCGTGGAACGTGGTGATCGCCGGCGGAGGCTTCGGAGGCTTCTTCGCCGCGCGCACCCTCGAGCGGGCGCTGCCGGCGGCGAGCGCGCGGTTGACGCTGGTGAGCGACGTGAACTTCCTGCTCTACACCCCCCTGCTGCCGGGTGCGGCGGCGGGGACGCTCGAGCCGCGTCACGTGGTGGTGCCGCTGCGCGAGCAGCTGCGGCGCACGGAGCTGCGCCTGGGGGCGGTGGTCGGCGGGGATCCCGCCGCGCGGCGCCTGGATGTTGCCCTTCCCGGGGGCGAGCGCGGGGAGCTGCGCTACGACCAGCTGATCGTGGCCCTCGGGTCGGTCTCGCGCACGCCGCCCGTGCCGGGCCTCATGGAGCACGCGATCGGCTTCAAGAGCCTCGCCGACGCGATCGCGCTGCGCAACAGGGTGATCTCGATGCTCGAGGCGGGGGAGGCGAGCCACGACTCCCAGAGCCGCGCGGAGCATCTGACGTTCGTGTTCGTGGGCGCCGGCTACGCGGGGGTGGAGGGCCTCGCGGAGCTGCAGGACTTCATGGCGGACGTGATCGACCTCTACCCGCGCTGCAAGGTGCAGGGGATGCGCTGGGTGCTGGTGGAGGCGCGCGCGCGGGTGATGCCCGAGGTGGCGCCCCACCTGGCGGCGTTCGCCGAGCGGGAGCTGCGGGGGCGGGGCATCGAGACGCTCACGGGAACGACGATCGCGGAGGTGTCCGACCGCGCTGTGCGGCTCAGCGACGGGCGGTCGATCGGCGCCCGCACGGTGGTGTGGACGGCGGGTGTGCGGCCCCATCCGGTGGTGGCTCGCCTCGGGCTGCCGCTCAGCGACGGCGGGCGGATCGAGGTGGATCGCACGATGCGGGTCAGCGGCCACGCGAGCGTGTGGGCGATCGGCGACGCCGCCGCGGTGCCCGATCCGGCGCGCAGGGGGCAGGCCTGCCCGCCGACCGCCCAGCACGCGATCCGCCAGGGCCGGCGGGTGGCGCGCAACGTGGCGGCCGAGCTCGGCGCCGGCGGTAGGGTGCGGCCCTTCGGCTACCGGACGCTGGGGGTGTTCGTGGATCTCGGCCGTCATCAGGCGGTGGCGAGCACGATGCTGGTGCGCTGGCGGGGCTTCGCGGCCTGGTTTCTCGCCCGCACCTACCATCTGGCCAACATGCCCGGCCACGAGCGCAAGCTGCGCCTGCTCGTGGACTGGACTGTCGCCCTGCTGTTCGATCGCGACACGGCAGAGCTGGGCGGGCTGGAGCGCCGGCCGCGGCTTCCGGACGCGCCCGGGGAGGGCGGCGAGGATATCCTGGAGCCCCCCCAGGGGGGACTGGTGTAGTGGTAACACGGCGGTCTCCAAAACCGCAACTCGAGGTTCGATTCCTCGGTCCCCCGCTTTCGAAAGCCCCCGGAGCTCCAGGTTTTGGTTTTCCGCTCCGCAGAGCGTGATTACCGGGTGACATCCTCGGAAGGCGCGAATCCGCGTCCACCCGCTGGGATCCGCTCGAATCTCGCGGTTTCTATCCCTAAGACGACCGGGTCGCCGTCAGTTGATGGGCAGCGCGAAGGAGCCGCCGAGCGGGTGGCCGGCGCCGTCGCTGCCGCTGACCTGGAAGCTCCACACGCCGCGGGTGAGGTGGGCTTCGGCGATGTCGTGGCCGGTGCCGGCGACGTAGAAGGTCACCTTTGCGTGCTGGCCGCTCGCGGACGTGGCCCGCATCGAGATCGTGCGGAAGCTCGGGCGCGCGCCGCCGGCGCTCTGCAGGTAGAGGTGCAGGTTCACGTTTCCGGGCCGCAGCGGCAGGGCATAGACCTCGAGCGTCTCGCCGGCGGGCTGAAGCAGCGTGAACGAGGCGGTGCGGGGCACGGCGAAGGAGTTGGGATCGGCGAGCACGAGCGAGCCGAGCAGCACGGTGGGGATCAGGGCGGCGACCGCGATGCTCGCCAGTCGCTGCCGGCTGCTGCGCACGGGAGTGGGCCTGCCCGGTCGCCCGAAGCGGCGCAGGCGCAGGCTGTTTGCGACGACGGTGATGCTCGAGACGCCCATCGCCACGGCTGCCAGGGCGGGGCTGAGCAGGCCGGTCATCGCCAGCGGCAGGGCGATGAGGTTGTAGCCGAACGCCCAGCCGAGGTTCTGGAGGATGACCGTGTAGGTCTCCCGGGCGAGTCGCAACGCGCGGGCAACGCCCCGCAGGTCGCCGGAGAGCACGCTGATGTCGGCGGCCTCGATCGCCGCGCCCACGCCCGTTCCCATCGCGATGCCGAGGTCGGCCTGGGCGAGCGCGGCGGCGTCGTTGACGCCGTCGCCCACCATTCCCACGCGGCGCCCTTCGGCCTGCAGGCGGGCGATCTCGTCGAGCTTGCCGCTCGGCGTGACCTCGGCCGAGATCCGTGCGATGCCGACGCTCGCGGCGACGGCGCGGGCGGCGCGCTCGTTGTCGCCGGTGAGCAGCCGCGTCTCGATGCCCATCCGCTGCAGCCCGGCGATCGCGTCCCGGGCCTCGGGCTTGACGGTGTCGGCCAGTGCGATCGCGCCCACCGTCTGGTGGTCGCGGCGCACGACCACGGCGGTGCGGCCGTTCGCCTGCCAGCGCTCGAGCGTGGCGGCGAGCTCCCCATCGTCCTCGGCCGGGGTGGTCCGCGGGCGGCCCACCCACACCTCGGCGCCGTCCACCAGCGCTCGCACGCCCTGGCCGGGGGTGGAGCGAAACTCCCGGGCCCGCCTGAGCGTGAGCGCGCGCGAGCGGGCGCCGGCGACGATCGCGAGCGCCACCGGGTGCTCGGAGTCGGCCTCGGCGGCGGCCGCCAGCGCGAGCACTCCATCGGCGTTCGCGCCGGCGGCGGTCCACATGTCGGCGATCGAGAGCTCGCCGGTGGTGACGGTGCCGGTCTTGTCCAGCACGACGGTGTCCAGGTGCTGGCTTCGCTCGAGGATCTCGGCGCTTCGGATCAGCAGCCCGAGGCGTGCTCCGCGTCCGGTGCCCACGAGCAGCGCCACCGGGGTGGCGAGACCCAGGGCGCAGGGGCAGGCGACGATCAGCACGGCGATCGTGGCGTCCATGCCGCGCTCCAGGTGCATGGAGGCGAACATCCCCTCGAGGCCCTGGCCGGTGAGCACCCATGCCAGCGCCGTGAGCGCGGCGAGGCCGATCACGACCGGCACGAACACGCCGGCGATGCGGTCGGCGAGGCGCTGAATGTTGGGCTTGGAGGCCTGGGCGCGCTCCACGAGGGCCACCAGGTGCGAGAGCGCGGTGTCGGCGCCGACGGCGGTGGCGCGGGCGAGCAGCGCCCCGTCGACGTTGACGGTGGCGCCCGTCAACAGCGCGCCGGGGGCCTTCTCAACCGGCAGTGACTCGCCGGTGAGCATCGACTCGTCGACCGCGGAGGAGCCGTCGATCACGATGCCGTCGACGGGCACGCGGTCCCCGGGACGTACCCGGAAGACGTCGCCGCGGTGCACCTGCTCGACGTCCACGAGGCGCTCGGGCGCGGTGGGGTCGTGCGGATCGAGCAGCCGCGCCTGGGTGGCGCCGAGCTGCGCCAGCTCCCGCACGGCCTGGCCGGAGCTGGCGCGGGCCTTGGCCTCGCACCAGCGGGCGATCAGCAGCGCGGCGATGATGATGGCGCCCATGTCGTAATCGAGCGGCATGTCGAACTTGCCCACCGGCACCCCGTTGCGGTACACGGCGTCGGCGGTCAGGAGCATCACCGTCGAGTAGACGAAGCTCGCCAGCGTGCTGAGGGCGATCAGGGTGTCCATGTTGGTGCCCCTCAATCGCGCCCGGTGCCACGCCGAGCGCAGGAACGGCAGGCCGCACCAGAACTGCACGGGGACCGCCAGCGCGGCGGTGATCCAGCGGGCGGTCTGGTCGTGGGGGGCGGCGTAGGTGAGGATCGCGATAGTCGCCGCCAGGGGCACGGCCAGGGCGATGCGCCGCAGCAGGCTCGCCTGCTCGTGAGCCTCGCGGCGTTCGAGCTCGGCGAACACCCGCGCCTGCTCGCCGGCGCTCGGCGTGGCGGGAGATGCGTCGTAGCCGGCGCCGCGCACCGCGGCGATCAGCCGCTGCACATCCTCGGTACCGGGCTGGAGCTCTACGGTGGCGCGCCCGGTGGCGTAGTTGACGAGCGCCTCCGACACCCCCGGCTCGCCGTCGAGTGCCCGCTGCACGCGGGCGGCGCAGGAGCCGCAGCTCATCCCGGAGATCTCGAGCTCGACCACCTCCGGCGCGTCCTGCAGCGCCGCCGTGGGGATCTGAGTGGGCTCTGCGATCTGGCTCGTGCTCATGCTGTGACTCAATTTCAGAATAGCGGTGTGCCCCGGCGCGCAGGCCGCCGTGGGCGATCATGTCGCTACGCTCCCGTGGTGACGCCGGAGGAGCTCGCCGACCTCGCGCATTTGCGCCGTGCCCGGGACCTGATGGACCGTGAGTACGCGCGCCCGCTGGACGTCGCCGCGCTGGCCCGCGCGGCGTTGATGTCCAGCGCCCACTTCTCGCGGCGGTTTCGCGCCGCCTACGGGGAGACGCCCTATGCCTACCTGATGACCCGCCGCATCGAGCGGGCGAAGGCGCTGCTGCGGGGCGGCGATCTGTCGGTCACCGAGGTGTGCCTGGCGGTGGGCTGCGCCTCGCTTGGCTCCTTCAGCGCCCGCTTCACCGAGCTCGAGGGGGAGATGCCCACGGCATACCGGGCGCGCGATCACAGCTCTCTGGAGAGCGTGCCCGGCTGCGTCGCCAGGGACCTCACCCGTCCGAGCCGCAATTCGAGCAGGATCGAAGAAGCGCCCCCCACCGCCGTTCCCTAGCCTGGGGAGCATGGAACTAACTCTCTCAACCTGCTTCGTCCTGGTCCACGACCCCGACGTCGCCCTCGCCTTCTACCGCGACACGCTCGGCCTCGAGCTGCGCAACGACGTGGCCCGCGGCGACTTCCGCTGGATCACCGTCGGCGCTCCCTCCCAGCCCGGCGTGGGGATCGTCCTCACGAACTACCTGGGCGGCAGTCCCGCCGACGGTGACGCGCTCGCCGGCCTGCTGGCCAAGGGAGCCCTCAACGGCGTTCACTTCCACACCGACGACCTCGACGCAGCCTTCGAGAAGCTCCGCTCGGCCGGCGCGGAGATCGTGCAGGAGCCCACCGACCAGCCGTGGGGTACGCGGGATTGCGCCGTGCGCGACCCGTCGGGCAACATGGTCCGCGTCGACCAGCCGCCCAGCTGACACGGCCTCGGGAAGTCGGTTCGCGGCGTGGCGCGGGCACTGGTCGAGGGGGTGGCCACCGCGCTGTGCCCGTCGCGGGCGCGGGTTATCCTTGTGCCATGGCCACCCTTGTGCTCGACGCCCACCCCGATGGAGTGAACGAGGTGCCGATCGTGGACCCTCTCGAGCGCGCTGTGCATTGGCTCGCGCTCGAGGGCCGGGAGTACGCGCCCCGCGAGCGCAGCGGGCTGATCGAGCTCGGCGTGCAAGAGCTGACGGAGCAGATCGAATGGCCCCCAACCAGCGAGGAGGAGCGAAGATGAGCGACAGCCAGGCCACCAACATCAGTCAGGTGGGCACGGTGATCGTGCCCGTGAGCGATCAGGACCGGGCGATCGCCTTCTTCCAGGAGAACCTCGGCTTCGAGAAGCGCTCGGACACGCCGTTCGGCAACGGCGATCGCTGGGTGGAAGTGGCGCCTCCGGGGGCCGCCACCACGCTCGCCCTGGTGCCGCCCCGGGAGGGCGAATCGCCGGGCATCGCCATGCGCACCGCCTTCTCCACCTCCGACGCCGACGCCGACCACGCGAGCCTGAAGGCCAAGGGGGTGGACGTGGACGAGGAGGTGATGCACATGGGCGGCCCGGTGCCGCCGATGTTCTTCTTCCGCGATCCCGACGAGAACAGCTTCCTGATCGTCCAGTCCAGCTGAGGGGCTCGTCACGGGCCGTCTGCGGCCGGACCCGCGGCCAGGATTCTCTGGCTATATCGGGAGCTCTCCGATCGAGGGCCCGCGCGCGCGTGCGCGCGCCCGCGCGGGGCATGGTTTTTCGAGACCTCACCCCCGCAGCGTGAGGGTGGTCCGGGAGGTGGCGCCTGTTTCGGTGACGCTGGCAGGCGTGAGACGAGCCTGAGGGCGAACCGTCAGGCGGTGGTGGTGGCCCAGGGCGCGCAGGGAGGCGCGGGTGAGGGCCACCTCGAGGGTGACGGTGGCGGCCCTGCGCAGCGTGCGGGAGCTCGTGCGCAGCCCCCGGCCGCCAACGGTGAGGCGCCCGGGCTCGTAGGCTCTCACACGCAGCAGCAGATGGCGGCCCGCGCGGCGGCGGGAGATGATCCTCACCCGGGCCCTGCGGCAGCCAGCGACCGCCACGGGAGTCCGCCGCCTGAGCTGGGCGCCGCTCTGGGCGGTGATGACGGTGGGCATCGACAGTGTGGACGCGCACAGGCTGCCGTTGGCGGCCAGGGCCGAGTTGGGCCCCTCGGGTAGGGTGAGGGTGAAGGAGGACACGGGCACGTCGGGGATGGAGGCGAAGTCCGAGGTGGTGGCGGCCCTGGTGATCTTCGTGTTGCCCACGAGGATCACGTGCACGCCGTCGCCTTCGAGCAGCAGGTCGAGGTCGGGGAACGCCTCGCCGCCGTGGGAGACGAGGTAGGCGGGGCCACTCAGCTTGCCGGGCAGCACGGGCGTGGTTACGGTGGCGCTGCCCACTTTCGAGCCCGACGGACACGCGCGGGGATCGGCGGCATAGATGGCTTCCGGGCACGCCTTCTGGAGCGTGGTCAGGCGTGCGGGGAGCTGCTTGGGGAGTTCCACGAACACGGAGCGGATGTTGCCCTGGTGGGCCGGCTGAGTGAGGCTTGCCGTCAGCTCCGCGCCGCCCGCTTTGGAGGTGTGGGCGTCGCTGGCGACCTTGAAGCTGGGCGTGAACCTCAGCGCGCCGCAGTTGCTCGCCTGGAAGGGGCTCGACAGCGATTGGATGGCCCCGCGGGTGGAGGTGAGCGTGGATTCCTGGGCGAGGCCCGCGCAGCTTGTGGGGTTGAAGATGAAGCTCGGCCGGTTGACCGTGACGGCGATCGAGCGCAGCCGCAGCGGCACGCCGCCAACGATCGTGGGCAGGGCGCTGGTGACGATCACGCGCCCGGAGTGGGGATCGACGTCGATCCGCGCCCGCGTGAGGACCGTGCCGAGGTCGAACGGGCCGGCGGCCGCGACGATCGGGATCGAGAGGCCGTAGGGGGCGCCGTCGTAGGGGCCCGTGAGGTACACCGGCCCGGAGAAGCCGTACGGTTCCCCGCCCGCGCCGGCGCTGACGCTCGCGGTGCCGATCTGGCTCGAGGAGGGACAGGCGCCGCCGGCTGCCTGCGGTTCGCCGCACAGGCTCACTGAGGGAATCACGCCGAGCAGGCCCGGGGGCAGCACGGTGCGCACGCCGGCGAGGAACTGCTGGCCGTCGCCGCGGGTGAGGGTGAAGGTGTAGGTGGCGTAGGCGCCTGCGGTGGCGGGGGAGTCCTGCGTGGCCTGGCCCAGCGAGAAGGGCGGCCCGCCGGGGCAGCCCGCGGCGGCGAAGGGCATCGCGCTGGTGGCCGCGCCACCGCCGCTGTAGGGGGTGAGCAGGGCGCTCAGCGCTTCGCCTTCGCACGCCAGCGGGTTGGCCAGCGGGGCTCGTTCGCCGCCCTGCATCTGCAACGCCACTTCGCTGAAGGGCAGCGGCGGGTTGGCGAGGAAGCTCGCTTCCAGGCGACCCGTCTGGGGGTTGGGCACGACCGTGCCCGCCAGCCGCACGGACACGCCGTAGACGCTCTCCGCATCGAGATAGACGGTGTACGGCGGTCCCGTTATGGGCGCGCCATTGGCGCTGCCGAGGAAGACGCTGCCCGTCAGGGAGCCGGCCGGCAGATCGGTTTCGATGCGCACCGAGCCGATCCGCGAGCCGGCGGGACAGGCGACCGGGGCGGTGCCGCCGATCGCGATCTGCCCGGCGCTGCAGGACGCGAGGCCGTGGGCGGCCGCGGGGTTGAGCGTCATGCCGGCGGGCAGCGTCACGTGAAGGTCCTGCACGTCCGCGTCGTCGATCGCGCCGGCGGCCGGCTGCTGGGGGACGTCGATCCGCACCGTGGCGCCGTCGGGGGCGTCGGGGGCGGCGGTTTCGGGCGCCAGCGACACGGACGGCGCGAAGGGCACGTTCTGGCAGCCTTCGACGCCCACGGGAGTGTGGGTCTGGGTGCGGGACACCTGGCCTTCCCACGATTCGACTTCCAGGTGCGATTCGGTGGAGGAGGAGCACACGCTCGGCAGCGTGAGGAAGTTTCCGGCGCCCGCCCGGCCGTCGAACAGGAGCTTTGACTTGAGCACCTCCAGCGGCGCTTTGGCGCCGCCCAGCACTTCGGCTTCGGTGGGGATGTCGTCGATTTCGAAGTACTCGTGGTAGTCGCCGCTCCAGTCGTCGTGGCCGTCGAGGTACAGGCGCACGGGCGCCACCAGTGGTGCCAGGGGAGCGACTTCGACGCCGAAGCGCAGCGGCAGGCCGGGGGCGGGGGGCAGGTTGTAGACGTCGCCGCTGATCGTGATATCGGAGGTGAGCACGAAGGCGGTCATTTCGGTGGTGCCCACTTTTGCTTCCGCGGGGCATTTGCCCGCTTCGAAGAGCGCCGGTTCGCACGTGGGCAGCGCCTGCGGGTCGGCGGCGAGGCCCGGCGGCACGTCAACGCGCAGCCGCTTGATGGCGCCTTCCGGTTCGTATCCGAGCGTGCCTTTGCGGCGGTTCAGCTCGAAGGCCGTGAGCCCCCACGGGGGATGTCCTGCCGCCTGGGTGAAGGCTTCGCCATGGTTCGCTTCTACGCTCGCGTAGGTGCAGGAGGGGTTCGTGCAGGTGCCCGCTTCGAAGTTCGCTTCCTGCACGCCGAAGGCCGCGCGCGCCGCCGGCGCGCCGGCGAGCAGCGCCCACAATGCCAGGGCCGCGAGCGTGAGCAGCGCCACGCTGCCCCGTGCGCGCCTTGCGCGGCAAGCCACCGCCGCCTTGCGGTCGCACCCCTCCATGCCATCCAATTACCCGTGCGGGGGCGCCGGGAACCAATTCCGCTCAGGCGACTCTCAGCAAGCTCTCAGGATTCGCCCAGCGATACTTCAGCTCGATGGTCGATCCTGAGCCCATGAGCGAAGGCCCGACGACGAGCGGCGGCCAGAGCGAGAGCGAGGGCGCCGGGCACCGGGTGCTGGTGGTGGACGACGAGCCGGCGCTCGCCGAGGTGGTGAGCATGGCGCTTCGCTTTCGCGGCTTCACCGTGCAGAGCGCCGCCACCGGGCAGGAGGCGCTCGCGGCGGTGGCGAGCTTCAAGCCCCACCTGATGGTGCTCGACGTGATGCTGCCCGACATGGAGGGCTTCGAGGTGGCGCGGCGGCTGGGAGCCCAGCGGGCGAGCGTGCCGATCGTGTTCCTCACCGCCCGGGACGCCACCGAGGACAAGGTGCGGGGCCTCAGCGGCGGCGGCGACGACTACATGACCAAGCCCTTCAGCCTCGAGGAGCTGGTGGCGCGCATCCAGGCGATCCTGCGCCGCACCGGCCAGGCCGCGCCGGAGTCCAGCCGGCTCGTGTTCGCCGACCTCGAGCTCGACGACGAGGCCCACGAAGTGACCCGAGGCGGGGAGCCGATCGAGCTCACCGCCACCGAGTACCGGCTGCTGCGCTACCTGATGCTCAACCCCCGCCGGGTGCTCACGCGGGCGCAGCTGCTCGACCACGTGTGGTCCTATGACTTCGGCGGCGACGGGCGGGTGCTGGAGACCTACATCAGCTACCTGCGCCGCAAGCTCGACGCCCACGGGCCGCCCCTGATCAAGACGGTGCGCGGCGTGGGCTACGCCCTGCAGGCGCCCCGCGGTTGATGGCCTCGCTGCGCAGTCGCCTGATCGTGAGCGTGCTCGCGCTCGCGGCGGCCGGCACGATCGTGCTCGCGGCCGTCACCTACGCCGAGCAGCGCTCCTTCCTGCTCGGCCGCGTGGACCAGCAGGTGCGGGCCGCCGGTCCGCCGCTCTCGCGGGCGCTGGACGAGGAAGGCTTCCTGCCCGCCGGCGCGAGCCGCGGCGCGCGAGCCGCGGCGGCCATCGGCAAGGGCCCGGGTGGCGAAGGAGCTGGCGGGCCAGGCCACGGGATCGCGGGCTTCGCCGGTGGTGCGGCGCAGGGGCCGGGGGGTGGTGGAGGGGCGCTGCCCAATCTGCCTCCGGGCACCTACGGCCAGCGCCGGGAAGCCTCGGGCAGGGTGCTCGGCCATGTGGTGATCGGCTACGGCCAGAGCGCGCCGGCGGCGCCGGCGCTGCCCGCGAAGGTGCGCCTCGGGGTGCCGTTCACGGTCGGCTCGGTGGGCTCCTCGGGGCTTCACTACCGCGCCTACGCCCGCCGCGACCCCGAGGACAGCGGCGTGACGGTGGCTGCCGTGCCGCTGGGGGACGTGGAAGCGACGCTGCACCGCCTGCTGGTGGTGGAGGGGCTCGTGCTCGCGGGTGTGCTGCTCGCGCTGGGGGTGGCCGCCTTCCTGCTCGTGCGCGCCGGCCTGCAGCCGCTGGAGCGGATGGCCGCCGCGGCGGACGCGATCGCCGCCGGCGATCTCGGCCGGCGGGTGAGCCCGGCGAGCGCTCGCAGCGAGGTGGGCCGGCTGGGCCTGGCGCTGAACGGGATGCTCGCGCGCCTGGAGAGGGCCTTCGCGCGCCGGCGCGAGAGCGAAGAGCGACTGCGCCAGTTCCTCGCCGACTCCTCCCATGAGCTGCGCACGCCGCTGGCGGCGATTCGCGGCTACGCCGAGCTGTTTCGGATGGGCGCCGCGCGCGAGCCGGCGGAGGTGGAGCTCGCGATGCGGCGCATCGAGGAGGAGTCGGCGCGTATGGGGGTGCTTGTGGAGGACCTGCTGACGCTGGCGCGGCTGGACGAGGGGCGCGAGGCGATGCGCGAGCCCGTGGATCTCGCGGCGCTGGCGGGCGACGCCGTGGCGGACGCCCGTGCCACCGCGCCGCAGCGGAAGATCGCGCTGACGGCTCAGGACGGGGCGGCGCTTGTGGCGGGCGATCCTGACCAGCTGCGCCAGGTGCTCGTAAACCTGATGGGCAACGCCCTGGTGCACACCCCCTCGGGCTCGCCGATCGAGGTGGCTGTGCGGCACGAGGGGGAGAGCGTGACGGTGTCGGTACGCGACCATGGCCCCGGCCTGCCGCCCGGCTCCGATCCCGCGCGGCTGTTCGAGCGCTTCTGGCGCGCCGAGGGGGGCCGCGAGCGCGGCAGCGCCGGCGCGGGCCTGGGGCTTGCGATCGTCGCCGAGATCGTGGCCGCCCACGGCGGCGAGGCGCGGGCGAGCGACGCGCCCGGCGGGGGCGCGCTGTTCGCCGTGCAATTGCCCTGTGAAAGCGCGGGGAACCGCTAAATCTCATAAAGTCGATCGACAATCTGCTATTATCCGTGGAGGGACGAAAGCGATGCGCATCGACGTACATCAACATCTCTGGAGCGAGCCGCTGCTCGACGCGCTCTCGCGCAGGCGCCAGCCGCCGTGCGTGCGCGACGAGAACGGGCTCACGATGCTTCACCTCGCCGGCGAGCGGCCGTGCGTGCTCGAGCTGGGCGGAGAATCGCCCCGGCAGCGCGCCCGCCTGGTGGAGCGCGACGGGCTCGATCGGGCGCTGATCTGCCTCTCGAGTGCGCTGGGGATCGAGTCGCTCGAGCGGGAGCAGGCGGAGCCCCTGCTCGAGGCATACCACGAGGGCGCTCTCTCGCTGGGGCCGCCCTTCGGCGTGTGGGGCGCGGTGGCGCTCGATCGGCAGGACCCCCTCGATGTGGATCGTGTGCTCGACCGCAGTTGCGTTGGCGTGTCGCTGCCGGCGAGCGCGCTGGCAGACGTGGCCTCGCTCACGCGTGTGGGAGCGCTGCTCGAGCGCCTGGAGGCGCGCGACGCGCCGCTGCTCGTGCACCCCGGCCCGGCGGGTCTGGGAGGCACGCGCGGAGCGACGCTGCGCGATCCTCTCTGGTGGCCGGCGATGACGGACTACGTCGCGGGCATGCACGCTGCCTGGCTCGCGTTCCTGGCGGTGGGACGCCGGGACCATCCGCGCCTGCGCGTGGTCTTCGCGATGCTCGCCGGCCTGGCTCCGATACACGAGGAGCGCCTGGCGGCACGCGGCGGATCGGTGTGGCGCGCGCGGGACCCGCTGCTCTTCTACGAGACCTCCTCCTACGGTCCCGGCGCGATCCGCGCGATGGCGCGCGCGGTCGGTCGCGAGCAGCTGCTCTACGGCTCGGACAGGCCCGTGGTGCAGCCGCCGCGGTTCGAGGTGGCCGAGCGGCTGGCGCCGGCGCAGGAGGCGCTGCTGTGAGCTGGCGCGCCTTCGCCGAAATACCCCGCCCGCTGGGGCGCGATCTGGACGGGCCCGAGCTGGCGAGCTTCGTGGGCGAGCTCGCGGAGCGCTCGGAGCTGTGGGTTCATCTCGTCCGCCACGATGCCGACCAGCGCCTGTACGAGGAGCTCTTCAGCGACGAGCACCTGACGGCGTGGCTGATCTGCTGGTCATACGACCACGACACGGGCTATCACGATCACGACGTCTCCGCGGGTGCGGTGGCGGTGGTGAGCGGGCGCGTGCGCGAGGAGCGGCTGACGATCGCGGGCCCGCCGCGCGACCGCACGTTCGTGGCCGGTGAGGCCTTTCACTTCTCTCCGGCGGACATCCATCGGGTGCGCCACACCGGCGCCGATCCCGCGGCCACCCTGCACGTCTACTCGCCACCGCTCGCGCGGATGGGCGCGTATGCGATCGACGCGGACGGAGTGCTCGCGCGTCACGCGGTCTCCTCGGGCGAGGAGCTCCGTCCGCTGGATCTCGCCGCGCCGGCCTCGCGGTAGCCGAGGCGGCTCAGGTCACGGGCGGATCAGGTCGCCGGCTTGGCGCCGAGGCGGCGGGTGAGCCCGGCGGGGCCGGCGGCGATGATCTCGCTGACCATCGTGGGCGCGAACAGGCCGTGCTCGACCACGCCCGGTGTGGCGCTGAGGCGGGCGGCGAGCGTCGCCGGGTCGCGCACGGGGCCGGTGTAGTCGCCGATCAGGTTGCCCTCGGGGCTCTGGCGGGGGCCGGCGTCTCCCTCGCGCAGGCGCGCGTGGCCGAGCTCCTGCAGCGTGCGGCCGACGCCGAAGCGCAGCAGCTCTAGCGGCACTGGCGGGCGGATCTCGGCCACGAGCTTGTTGGCGGAGACGATCACCACGAAGCGCTGTGCGGCGGCGGCGACGATCTTCTCGCGGGTGTGGGCGCCGCCGCCGCCCTTCACGAGCCAGCCGTCGGGGTCCACCTGGTCGGCGCCGTCGATCGCCAGCTCGAGCTCGCCGAGCGCGTCCAGGTCCTCCACGTGCAGGCCCAGCGAGCGGGCGATCTCGGCGGTGGCGGGGGAGGTGGCGGCGAAGCGCGCGGACCGCAGCTCGGCGGCGCGCTCGCCGAGGGCGGCGAGCAGGTGGGCGACGGTGGAGCCGGTGCCGAGGCCCACGCGCATGCCGTCGTGGACGAGCTCCGCGGAGGCGCGGGCGGCGTCGCGCTTGAGACGCTCGACGTCCTGCCCGCTCAGCGGCGGGAGCGCTTCAGGCGCGCGATGGGATGCCATGGCGCGTGCGAGCGTATCGACCCCGCCGGCTCGCCGCGCGCGGTGAGCTCGCGGCGGAGCTCCTCGTCGAACAGCTCCAGGCGATGGCCGCCGGCGCGCTTGGCGCGGTACATCGCCACATCGGCCTGGCGCAGCAGGTCCTCGGGGTCGGCGTGGGGGTCGCGGGAGACGGAGACGCCGACGCTGGCGAACATGGCGACCTCGATGGTGCCCAGCTCGAAGGGCTCCTGCAGCGCGTGCAGCACGCGCTCGGCGACCTTCAGGGCTTCCGCGTCGCTGTCGAGTTCCTCGGCGAGGATCACGAACTCGTCGCCGCCGAGCCGGGCGACGGTGTCGCTGTCGCGCAGCGTCTGGGAGAGCCGTTCCGCCACGCCGATCAGC
>DATJMB010000228.1:0-5359 GCA_035508995.1 Solirubrobacteraceae bacterium
AGTCGCCGTAAAGCTCCGGCGCGTTGCCGACGAGGCGGCCGGTCGTGACCAATACCGGGCGGCGCGGCAAGTCCGTGTTGAACGCTCCATGTCCGAGATTGACGACGCGCAGCTCGTCAAGCTGGCCGGTGAGGGCTCGCCACTCGGACTGCCCCATGTTGCCTGCCTTCGACTGGAAGCCCCACTGCTCGCCGCCGCGCTGGGCGATCACGTCCTTCCCGAACTCGCGCGCGCCGTGGACCAGCCGCACGGACGCAAATCCGCGCGCCCGCAACAGAGCCATCAACGGCTCGTCAAACGCCCGCTCCGAAACGGACTCAAGATAGGCGGCGACGGCGTCGCTTAGCAAGCAACTCCTCCAGCTTGCGGGCTTTCAGTTCCTCGATCTTTTTCAGTTGATCAGGTGTCTGCTGGGGTAGCCTCGGCACCATGTCCGGGTGGATAACAAGCGACGGTGTTGACAGCTCGTCGTTCTCGTCGAGTTTCCATTCCATTTTGTCGAGCATCTCGTAAAACATCTCGAAGGTGAGCGGACCACCTTTTGCGTTGATGGTTTTCCCGGTAGCGGTGGTGATCTTGCTCATACTGCCGAAGAACATCTTTGCAAGCTGCTCCGCATACCCGTCGGCGGCCTCGGCGATTTTCACCTGTAGTGCTTCGAAGTTCCCGTCGCGCACGTCCTCCGCTTTGACGCCAAGTTCAAATCCGACGGGCTCCGCTGGAAGGTCAAGGGCCATTTTGCCTCGCGTCTCCACGACGCTGGACACGGTGCCCTTCATCGGCACAACCTTGATCTGGCTGAGCACCGGGTCGCTTGCCCTCGCGATGTCCTTCGTCACCCGCGATATGACGTGGGCGCACGCGAGGTCGTAGTCGGGCAGAGCGAAGGGCATCCGCCGATTGTCCATCACGCCTCGGCTACCTTGCGCGACCAATCTTCGGGCTCAGGCGCAGTACGCTGGGCGGAGTGGCTAGCCGCCTCCCCCTCAAGCCCGGCGCAACTCCCGAGCGAGCCCTGGAGATCCTGAACGCGCTCCTGGTCGAGCTGCGAAATCTGCCCGGAAAGTCCGCCCCCTCGGCGAACGTCTGGGAGACATTCAGGCGGAGACAGCAGGACTACATGACCTGGATCGACATCGCCGAAAGCCAGCTCGGGAACTTCACTGACGAGCTGCGAATCGACTCGCTCCTGCATACCCGGGGGCATTGGGCGATCCGAGAAGCGCATCCGCAGACGCCTTGGCCAGCGCATCTGATTGAAAGTGAGATCAGGCTCCAGAAAGCCACCCTGGAGCACGTCGCAGAGGACCTGAAGCGCCGCATCGAGCGAGCGACGGGAGCGGCCGGGCACATAGCGGTCGTGGACACCCATCTCCTGCTGCACTTCCTGCCGCCCGAGCAGGTGAACTGGAAAGAGGTCATCGGCGTCGAGTTCGTGCGCGTGCTCCTGCCGATCACCGTCGTTGACGAGTTGGACGAGCTCAAGTACACGGGCAAGGACAAGGTGCGAGGCAAAGCGCGCGCCGCGCTCACGCATCTCGAGCAAGCGGTCAGGCCGGGGGGCTCGCCGGGCAGGGTGAGAGAGGGCGTGACGATCGAGGTCGAGCTGGCGTTTTCGGACGACCCGCGCGACCTGGACGCGGACCGTTCGATCATCTCTGTCTGCGTCGAACTCGGACAGCTGGCGGGGAAGCCCAACAGCGTGTCGCTCGTGACCGGCGACGCCGGGATGAGGATCCGGGCCGCACAGCGTGACGTGAGAGTCGTGGCGATGCCTGAGAAGTACCTGCGCGAGCCCGACGGGGGCGGCTAACGCTCAGCGGATACGCGCGTGTGCGGTCGGGCCTTGGGGACAGGTGTGGTCCGTGTTTGCACTTCCGTTCGCACCCCCGATCATCCCAAGCGAACCCCCAACCCCAAGAACCAAGAAACCCGCTCAACAGAGCGGGTTTCGAGAAGTAGCGGGGGCGGGATTCGAACCCGCGACCTTCGGGTTATGAGCCCGACGAGCTACCAGACTGCTCCACCCCGCGTCGCTCCTTCATGTTCTAGCAAAGAAGCCGCTTCAGGCAAAGGCCCGCGGGCCGGATGCCGCCGGGCCCGAGCCGGACGAACGGAGCGCCATTCTGCGCCCCGCTGAGCCTGCCGGCGACCTCCCGAGGACTCGCCGCGGGACCCGCCGCGGGCGCCCCCAAGCCGCCCCTCCGGAGCCCCACCCCGCCGCCCGGCCGCCGGCGATCTACCATCCCCGGCCATGCGTGCAGCAGTCGTCGACATCGGCACCAACTCCACCCGCCTGCTCATCGCCGACGTCTCCCCCGAGGGCGCCGTCTCCGAGCTCGTGCGTCGCTCCGTGGTCACCAGGCTCGGTGACGGTGTGGACGCCACCGGCGCTCTCTCCGAGCAGGCCATCGCCCGTGTGTTCGCCGCCCTCGACTCCTTTCGCCCCGATCTCGACCGCCTGGCGCCCGAGGCAAACCTCGCCGTGCTCACCTCCGCCGCCCGCGATGCCGCCAACGGCGCCCGCTTCGCCGCCGCCGTGCGTGCCGACCACGGCCTGAACGCCCGTATCCTCTCGGGCGAGGAGGAGGCTCGCCTGAGCTTCCTCGGCGCCATGTCCGGCCGCCCCGCCGACGATCCCGCCGACTGTGGCCAGCCCACCGTGGTGATCGACGTGGGCGGCGGCTCCACCGAGTTCATCGTCGGCGTCGACCGCACCCCCGGCTTCCACGTCTCCCTCCCCGCCGGCGTGGTCCGCATGAGCGAGCGCCACATCCACACCGACCCTCCCTCCCCCGGCGAGCTTCAGCAGCTCGCCGCCGACACCCATGCCGTGTTCCTCGCCGGCATCCCCGCCGCCGAGCGCACCCGCGTCAGGCGCGGCATCGCCGTCGCCGGCACCGCCACCTCCGCCGCCGCCATCGACCAGGAGCTCGATCCCTACGACCCCGCCCGCGTCCACGGCTACCCCCTGCTGCTGGCAACCGTCGAGCTCCTCCTCGCCCGCCTCGCCGAGATGACCGAAGCCCAGCGCCGCTCCCTCGTCGGCCTCGACCCCGCCCGCGCCCCCACCATCGTCGCCGGCATGATCGTCCTCGCACAGGCCATCCGCCTCTTCGACCTCGATCAGGTGGAGGTCTCCGAGCACGACATCCTCCACGGTGCCGCCATCTCCCTCGCCGCCATCCCCTGAGCCTCGCCCGCCCCGAATCTAAAGATAAGTTCAGGTCGCTTCTAAAGTTCTGTTATCTGATACTCTGTGCGGACGGTAGGAGCGGGTGCGATCGCCTAACGGCAATCTCAAACATCCTGCCGGGCAGATCCATAGACCTGGATCGAAAAATGTCGGGCCAACGCTCGACACTCCCTCTCAGTCCAGGTCGCCCTGTCACCCTAGGTCCCGTAGGCAATACCCCTGCCTGTTCCTCCCGGGACCATCCCCGAGGAAGCCGCCCTGCCCGGGCGGCTTCCTCACGCCGGGAGCCCTCAGGCGAGGTTTGACTTGCGCGGGTAGACCACGGCCGGATCCGTGAGGATGTTCACGAGCGCCGGCCCCTCCGCCGCGAACGCCCGCTCCAGCGCTCCCGCCACGTCCTCCGGGCGCCTGACCAACTCCCCATGGCCTCCCAGGGCCGCCACCACCTCGTCATAGCGCGTTTCCGGCGCCAGCTCCGCCGCCACCGAGTAGCCGTAGAGGAACTCCATCGGGTGCTTCTCCAGCGCCCAGATGCCGTTGTTGCCCATCACCCCCACCACCGCCACCCCGTGCCGGGCGAGCGTGTCGAACTCCATGCCCGAGAACCCGAACGCCCCGTCCCCCAGCAGCAGCACCACCTGGCGCTCCGGTCGCGCCAGCTTGGCCGCCAGCGCATATCCCGGACCCGCTCCCAGGCACCCGAACGGCCCCGGGTCCAGCCAGCAGCCGGGCGTGAAGCTGTCGATCACCCGGCCCGCGTAGGAGACGTAGTCGCCGCCGTCCCCGATCACGATCGCGTCCCGCTCGAGCACCTTCGCGAGCTCCGCGTACACCCGCATCGGATGAAGCGGCGCCCGCCCGTCCTCGAGCTCTGCCCGCTCCGCCGCCCGCCGCTCGCCCTCAGCCGCCCGCAGGCCCTCGATCCAGCTCTCGCTCGCCAAGCCCCTGCCGCCCGCCGCCACCCGCAGGTCCGCCAGCGTGCGATCCAGCGCCCCGTAGAGCTCCCCCGCCACCGCCCGGGGATGCCGCCGCGCCGGCTCCGCCACGTCGATGGCCACGATCTCCGTCTGCTCCCCGAAGGACCCCCCGAAGCCGAGCCGGAAGTCCATCGGCACCCCCACCACCAGCGCCACGTCCGCCTCCTTCAGCGCCTGCGAGCGGGTGCGCGAGAAGAACAGCTCGTGATCCGCCGCCACGCATCCCCGCGCGAGCCCGTTGAGGAACACCGGTATCCGCAGCGTCTGCGCGAGCTCCAGCAGCCGTGCCTCTCCGTGACCCCAATAGAGGTCCGTGCCCGCCATGATCACCGGCCGTTCCGCCCCCGCCAGCAGCTCTCCCGCCCGCTCGATCGCCGCCGCCGCCGCTCCCTGGCTCGGCCGCGCCGCCGGTCCCGCCAGCGCGTCCCGCGGCTCGGCCGCCTCCATGAACACGTAGTCCAGCGGGAAGTCCACGAACGTCGGCCCACCGTGGGGCGCCAGCGCCGCCGTGAAGGCCTCGTCGAGCAGCCCCGGGATCTCCGCCGTGCCGTCCGGCGTGGTGGCCAGCTTGGTGAGCGGCCGCACGAAGGGTATGTGGTCGATCTCCTGCAGCGAGCCCATCCCCCAGCGTCCCGCCGGCGCCCGCCCGCCGAGCACCACCATCGGCGAGTGGTTGGCCTGGGCGCTGGCCAACGCGCTCATCCCGTTCGTCACTCCCGGCCCCGCCGTCAGCGCGCACACCCCCGGCTGACGCGTAACCTTCGCCCAGCCCTCCGCCGCGAACGCCGCCGTGGACTCGTGCCGCACGTCCACGATCTCGATCCCCTCCTCCCGGCAGCCGTCGTAGATCGAGAACAGGTGCCCGCCCGAGAGCGTGAACAGCTTGCTGACCCCGTGCGCCTTCAGCCGCCGCGCCACCAGCCGGCCGCCGTGGAAGGTCTCGGTGCCCTCTTCGGTGTCCTCGATCGCGGCCATTTTCCGGCGACTCTACCCGCTGCCCCGCCGCTGCGCCCCTCGCTCGATGCCCGGAGCGGGATT
The DNA here is from genome assembly GCA_035508995.1 of Solirubrobacteraceae bacterium. GTDB lineage: Bacteria > Actinomycetota > Thermoleophilia > Solirubrobacterales > Solirubrobacteraceae > Palsa-744. Next base: position 5,212 of record DATJMB010000228.1, read on the forward strand.
CGAACCCGCAAGCCCGCTGTGGGCGGCGGATTTTAAGTCCGCTGACTTTTCCAGTTTGTCCATCCGGGCTCCACGATCCTATCCGTCACGTCGCCCTCGATCCCCGCGGGCGCGCAACTTTTCCGTTGATACGGTGTCTATTAGGACA
>DATJMB010000229.1:0-2413 GCA_035508995.1 Solirubrobacteraceae bacterium
TGTGGAGGCGGGGGTGGGTGAGGTGGTTCATGGGCATAGTCGCTTAAGACACCGTTCGTGGGGATGGGTTGCGGTCGAGACCGGATTTCGCCCGCCGGCGGCCAGCTCCTGCCCCTGCCAGGCCGCAGGGGTCCCGGGGCGGCGGCGTGGGATAGCGTTGCGCCATGCCCACCTCCATGGCGCCCGACGATATCGTGGCCACCCACGCGCAGGCCGAGCGCAATGCCCGGCCGCCGCTGCTGGTGATGGAGCCCCTGCGGGCCTTCCTGGACGAAGCGGGCATCGGCCGGGGAGAGCTCCGCGCGGAGCCCATCGGCGAGGGCCACTCCAACGTCACCTACCTGATCGAGCGCGACGGCGCCGCCGTGGTGCTGCGCCGGCCGCCCCGCCCGCCGCTGCCCCCCAGCGCTCACGACGTGCTGCGCGAGGCCAGGCTGCTGCGAGCCCTGGAGGGAACCTCCGCGCGGGTGCCGGCGATGCTGGCGGTGTGCGATGACGAGGCGGTCATCGGTTGCCCCTTCTACATCATGGAGCGCATCGAGGGGGAGGTGATCGTGGCCAGCGTGCCCGCGAGCCTCGACACCCCCGCCCTGCGGCGGGCCATCGGCGAGCAGCTGATCGAGGCGCTGGCCGAGATCCACGCCGTGGACTGGCGCGCGGCGGGCCTGGAGGGCTTCGGCAAGCCCACCGGCTACCTCGAGCGCCAGCTGCGGCGCTTCGGCGGCCTGTGGGAGATCAACCGCACCCGCGAGATCCCGGCGGTGGAAGAGGTCGGGGAGTGGCTGGCGGCCAACCTGCCCCGGTCGGGCCCCGCCACCATCGTCCACGGCGACTATCGGCTCGGCAACACCATCTACGCGAGCGCCCCGCCGGCGCGCCTGCTGGCGGTGCTCGACTGGGAGATGGCCACCATCGGCGATCCCCTCGCGGACCTCGGCTATCTCTGCATGATGTGGACCGAGGGCGGCGACCCCAAGGGGGGCATGCGGGAGTACCTCGGCGGGGTGACCCGCCGCGAGGGCTTCCCCACGCGGGGAGAGCTGATCGAGCTCTACGAGCGGCGCACCGGCCGCTCGATGGCGGACCTGCGCTGGTACACCACGCTGGCGCTGTGGAAGTCCACGGTGTTCATGGAGGGCAACTACAAGCGCGCCGTGTCCGGCTCCACCGACGATCCCTACCTGCGCCAGTTCGGGGACGGGGTGATCGAGCTGGCCAACCAGGCGCTCGGGGTGGCGCTCGGCGATGGCTGAGGCTTCCAAATCGGAGGCCCCGCGCGCGCGTGCGCGCCCCCGCGCGCGCCCGCGCGCGGGCACCCCGAAAAGAGAAGATCCCGCCGACGATCCCACCCCCCGCACAGGCCTCCTGATCGACTGGGGCGGGGTGCTCACCACCAACCTGTTCGCCTCCTTCCACGCCTACTGCCTGCGCGAGCAGATCGACCCCCAGGCGCTCGCCGGACGCTTTCGCCGAGACCCCGCCTTCCGGGAGCTGCTGATCGCCCTCGAGGAGGGCCGGCTCACGGAGCCGGAGTTCGAGGGCAGCTTCGCGCAGCTGCTGGGGGTGGCACCGGAGGGGCTCATCGACGGGCTGTTCGCCGGGGTGGAGCCCGACGGGGCGATGATCGAAGCGGTCCGCCGCGCGCGGGAGGCCGGCGTGAGGACGGCGCTGGTGTCCAACTCCTGGGGCACCCACCGCTATCCCGAGGAGCTGCTGGGGATCTTCGACGGCGTCGTCATCTCCGGCCTGGAGGGCATCCGCAAGCCGGCGCCCCGCATGTACGAGCTCGGCGCCCAGCGGGCCGGCATCGCGGCAGCGGCCTGCGTGTACGTGGACGACCTCCCCTTCAACCTCACCCCCGCCCAGGAGATGGGCATGGCCACCGTCCATCACACCGACCCCGCCACCACCATCCCCGAGCTCGAACGGTTGCTGGGCATCCCCCTGGGCGAGGACGCCTCCGACCCCCCCTGATCGCTCACGACGCCCCTGAGGCGGCCTCAGTCGCGGCTGCCGCGACCGTACATGAGCTTGAACAGGCCGGCGAGCATCTTGGAGGTGCGGGCCTTGTAGGGGAACATGTGCATTTCCCGCTTGAGGGCCAGCTTGCCGGTGACCACGATGGACTGCTGGGAGCAGTACTTGCGAATGCCACCCGCCCCGTGGCGGGTGCCGAGGCCGGAGGCCTTGGCGCCGCCCATCGGGAACTCCAGGGCGGTGTAGCTGATGATGGTGTCGTTCACGTTCGCCGTCCCCGTCTCCAGCTGGCGGGCGATGTCTTCGCCGCGAGGGATGTCCCGGGTGAAGACCGAGCTGCCGAGGCCGTAGGGGGAGTCGTTGGCCAGCTTCACGGCTTGCTGGGAGTCGGCGACCTTCATGATCGGCAGGGTGGGCCCGAAGGTCTCGTCGTTCA
>DATJMB010000230.1:0-4298 GCA_035508995.1 Solirubrobacteraceae bacterium
TCGACCTCGATCGGCTACGCCGTCGGGATCAAGGAGGGGATGCGCCAGGGCAGCGCCGGCGAGGACGGCAAGGTCGTGGCGGTCATCGGCGACGGCGCGATGACCGGCGGCGTCGCGTTCGAGGCGATCCACCAGGCCGGCGGCCTCGGCACCCCGATCGTGGTCGTCCTCAACGACAACGGCATGTCCATAGCCCCCAACGTGGGCGCCCTCTCGCGCTACTTCAACCGCGTGCGCCTGAACCCCAAGCTGTGGCACGCCCGCGCCGGCGTGGAGGACGGGCTCGTCAAGCTTCCCGGAGGCATCGGCGCCGCCTTCGAGCGCCTGGGCCCGCAGCTGAAGGAGTCCATCAAGGCCTTCTGGGCTCCCGGCCTGTGGTGGGAGGAGCTCGACTGGGCCTACATGGGCGTCATCGACGGCCACGACGTGCGTGCCCTCAGAGAGGCCCTGCGCGAGGCCCTGGCGGCTCAGCGGCCGGTGGTGGTGCACATCGCCACGGTCAAGGGCAAGGGCTTCGCCCCAGCTGAGGAGGGTGGCCTGGAGGGCATGGAGAAGTGGCATGCCGCCAAGCCCAAGTCGATCGTCAACGGCTCCCCCGCCCGGCCCACCCGTATCGTCCAGAAGACAGCCGGGCGGGCGGGCTTGCCGTCCCCGCCCGCCCCCCAATACACACAGGTCTTCGGCGAGGCGCTGCTGCGGGAGTGCGAAAGCGACGAGCGGGTGGTGGGCATCACCGCCGCGATGAACTCCGGCACCGGCCTGAACATCCTCCAGAAGGCCCTGCCCGAGCGATACTTCGACGTGGGCATCGCCGAGCAGCAGGCGATCCTGTTCGCCGCCGGCCTCTCCCTGCAGGGGGTCAAGCCGGTTGCAGCCATCTACTCCACCTTCCTGCAGCGCGCCTACGATCAGATCGTCCACGACGTCTGCCTGCAGAAGCTCGACGTCGTCTTCGCCATGGACCGCGCCGGCCTCGTGGGCGACGACGGGCCCACCCACCACGGTGTGTTCGACATCGCCTACCTGCGCTGCCTGCCCAACATCGTGCTGATGGCGCCCCGTGACGAGGCGATGCTCGTGCACATGCTCCACACCGCCATCGCCCACGAGGGCCCGATCGCACTGCGCTATCCCCGCGGCGAGGGTCTCGGCGTGCCGCTGCCAGCCCACGCCCGCGAGCTGAAGATCGGCACCGGCGAGATCGTCCGCGAGGGCGGCGCCGGCGGCGCCCCCGGCCGGCGGGTGGCGCTGGTGGGCTACGGCACCGGCGTGGCCAAGGCGCTGGAGGCAGCCGAGCTGCTCAAAGGCAGCGAGATCGCCGTCACCGTCGCCGACGCCCGCTTCGCCAAGCCGATCGACGCCGGCCTGATGGCCCAGCTCGCGGCCGAGCACGACCTGCTCGTGACCGTCGAGGAGGGCGTCCTCGCCGGCGGCTTCGGCAGCGCGGTGTGGGAGACCCTCAACGAGACCGCCGCCACCGGCGCCGGCGGCATCCGCATCATCCGCGTGGGCCTCCCCGACAGCTATGTCACCCACGGCAAGCCGGCTCTCCTGCACAGGGAGGTCGGCTTCACCGGCGAGCGCATAGCGGAGCGCGTCCGCGCCGCCATCCTCACCCACGACTCCAGCGCCATCGGCGCCTGAACACAGCGCCGCTCGCCCGGCTCCGGACCGGCACCGGTCGCGTGCGGGGATCTGCTCGCCTCAACGCAAAGCACGGGCACTGGCGTGCCCGGATGCACAGGCACGCACCGGCACAAGGGTCCAGAGATGCAAACGGCCCGCATCCATGCGGGCCGCTGCACTTCGAGGGGAAAAAGGAAGCGGCCCGCTGGGGAAACGGGCCGCTTCGGGGAGGAGGGATGCTGCTGTACTTCGGGTCGAGCACTATGTTGAGGCCTGGCCACCGCCGCGTCTGTGACCTTGCGCACACTTGGGCAGCCACTGTAGAAAGCGGCCCGGCGCGAGGCGCAGGGACAGGCCGCTAGGTACCGTTCGTGAGATGGGCGAACGTGGCGTGCGTCTCGACAGCCTGCTGGCGCAGCGGGGCCTGTTTCCCTCGCGCAGCAAGGCTGCGGTGGCGGTGATGGCCGGTGAGGTGCTCGTGGGAGCTGGCGCCAGACGGGCGGAGAAGCCGAGCGAGCTGGTGGACCCGTCCGAGCCGATCGACGTGCGCAGAGGGCCTGCCTTCGTCTCCCGCGGTGGCATCAAGCTCGCCAACGCCCTCGCCGAGAGCGCTGTGGCGGTGGCCGGCAGGCGGGCGCTGGACGTGGGAGCCTCCACGGGTGGCTTCACCGACTGTTTGCTCCAGCGCGGCGCCACGTCGGTGATCGCCGTGGACGTCGGCTACGGCCTGCTTGACTGGCGCCTGCGCGGCGACTCCCGGGTGAGCGTCCTCGAGCGCACGAACGCCCGCTCTCTCACTCCCGAGATGCTTCCCTACCGACCAGACCTGGCGAGCGTGGACGTGTCCTTCATCTCCCTGAGCCTCGTGCTCGGCGCCGTGCTCGCGTGCATGGCCGATCGCCACGACGTGCTGGCGCTCGTCAAGCCCCAGTTCGAGGTCGGCAGGTCCCGCGTCGGCAAGGGCGGCGTGGTGCGCGAGCCCGCCGACAGGCGCGAGGCGCTGCTGAGCGTGGGGGAGACCGCCCTCGCGCTGGGCGTCACCGTGCTCGGCTACCACTCCTCGGGGCTGCCCGGCCCGAAGGGCAACCGCGAGACCTTCCTGCATCTCGCCGAGCCCACCCGCGACGGCGGCGCCGGCGGACGTGAGGATCTGCTCGAGATGGCTTTGGCGGTGGAGCCATGAGCCACCGGACGATGACCGTCCTCACCCACCGCAGCCCCGCCGAGACCGCCGTGGCGCTGCAGCGGCTCGCCCGGGCGGCCGCCGCGGCCGGGATCGTGCTGCGACTGGACTCCGAGGAGACCCGCAAGCACGCCCTCGCGCCCACCGTCGGCCTGGAGCTCGACGCCTCCCCCAGCGATGAGGTGGAGCTGTGCTTGGTGCTCGGTGGCGACGGCACGATCCTCAAAGCCCTGCAGCTCTACGCCGGCACCGATGTGCCCGTGTTCGCCGTGAACTTCGGCGAGATCGGCTTTCTCGCCACCGTCGAGCCCGAGGATCTCGACGAGGGCATCGCCCGCGCCTTCGCCGGCGACTTCGAGCTGCTGCCCCTGCCCGCCATCGTGCTCGATCCCGGCGCCTCCGAGGCGGGCGCCGCGCGCCTGCTCGGCCCCGAGCTGGCCGGCGGCAACGCCGCGGGCGCCACCCTCGGGGGATGCCCCGCCCTCAACGACGCCGCCATCCACCGCAAGGTGGGCGAGCGGGTCGCCGAGATCGCCTACGCCCTGGAGGGCGAGATCGTCGGCAGCGTGCGCTGCGACGGCCTCGTGATCTCAACCCCCGCCGGCTCCACCGGCTACAACCTCGCCAACGGCGGCCCCGTGATGGCGTGGGGGGTGGAGGGCTTCGTGGTCTCCTTCATCGCCCCTCACTCCCTCACCGCCCGCGCGCTGGTGGTCGCGCCCGGCGACCGCCTGACGATCCACAACCGCTCCCGCGAGCCCCTCGACGTGGCCGTGGACGGCCGGCCGGCCGGCGAGATCGCCCCGGGAGGATCCATCGATGCCCGCTTCGTGGACGCCGTGGCCACCATCGCTCAGCTGCCCGGCTCGTCCTTCTACCGGCGCCTGCGCGAGAAGTTCGGCCGCCTGGCCTCCTGAGCGTAGCCCCGCCCGAACCACCAACGCTCAGGCGACCTGCTTGTGGGCGTGCTCCTCGCCGCCTTCCAGCGAGGCGATGAACTCGTCGAGCTGGTCGCTGGAGAAGCGCCGCTGGCCGCCGGGGGTGCGGTAGCAGGCGATGTGCCCGGCATCGGACCAGCGACGGATGGTCGCCAGCGAGACGCCGATGTAGTCCGCCGCCTCAGAGCTCGTGAACACGAGCTGGGGGTCGGCGTTGGGGTGGGTGGTGCGCATGTTGGATGGCCTCTGATCGGATTGCAGTGCGATGGCCGCCTCTGCATCGGGTTCTCGAGTCCGATGGGCGAGCGAGCGTCACGTTTGTGGACCTTTGGCCCTCTGAACCTCCGTCGAGGCTCCACGGCGGCGCTCCTGCCTGTGCAAGGCGTCGTGCACAAACCTCCGCAAACTCGACATCTCTGCGCATCCCTGTACGATCCTGATCTACCCTGCTCAGGTGGGGTGACGGTAGTCCTGTGGATGGAGACATACAGGGCCGCCTCGCAAAAGGCCCATGTGGGCCCTGGCGAAGGAGAGCTATCGTGCGTTTCCAC
>DATJMB010000231.1:0-2979 GCA_035508995.1 Solirubrobacteraceae bacterium
TGCCGTAGGCGGCGGCCGTGTCGATCAGCCGGTAGCCGTCGCTGATCGCGGCGGTGACGGCGGCAATCGTGTCCTCCGGGGCGGTCTGGAAGACCCCGAAGCCCAGGGCGGGGATCTCCACCCCGTTGTTCAGCCTCACCAGTGCCTGATCAGTGCTGGTCATAATGGTGGTTCCCTTCACGGAAGCTGCTGGCCGGAACCCAGTGGCACACGTGCGCCGTGCGGATGACGCGGTCCCTCATGGCCTCGTACCCGGCGCGCATTTAGTCAATGCTCACGGCGCGGGCGAGCACGTGGCCGGGGCCATCGCGCCCCTCGCGGGCCGCTGCCCTTCCCGGCTGGTCTCTTCCAGCATCGCCCCCCCGACGCTGCCGCGGAAGTTACTGCTGGCCCACGTACTGGCAGCCCACCCCATGCGCCAGCCTGGGCGCTTACCGTTGAGGCTATGGATCACAGGAGCGAAGTGCAGGAGTTCCTGCGCACCCGCCGGGCCAGGCTCACGCCCGAGAGGGCCAACCTCATCGGCGGGAGCAACCGGCGCGTGCCCGGGCTGCGCCGGGAAGAGGTGGCCCTGCTGGCCGGGGTGAGCGTGGACTACTACGCGCAGCTCGAGCGCGGCGACCTGGGCAGGGTGTCAGACGAAGTGCTCGACGCGCTCGCCCGCGCCCTCCAGCTCGACGAGGCCGAGACCGCTCACCTGTTCAACCTGGCTCAGGCCGTCCGCCCCAGCCCGGGGCGCCGCAGGCGCTCCCCGGCCGCCGCGAGCAGGGTCCGCCCGAGCTTGCAGCGATTCCTGGACGCCATCACCGACGCGCCCGCGTGGGTGCGCGACGAGCACATGGACTTCGTCGCCGCCAACCGGCTGGGCCGGGCGCTGAACGCGCCGCTGTACGCCGACCCCCGGCGCCCGGTCAACAACGCCCGCTTCGTGTTCCTCAACGAGGAGGCCTCCCGGCAGTTCTACCCGGACTGGGAGAAAGGCGCCGATGACATCGTCGCCGCCCTGCGCGGCTACGCGGGCGAGCGCCCCCGCGACAAGCAGCTCACGGACCTGATCGGCGAGCTCGTCACCCGCTCCGACGCGTTCCGGACCCGGTGGGCCGCGCACAACGTCCGCTTCCACCGCGGCGGCGTCAAGCGAATCCACCATCCCGTCGTCGGCGATCTCGAGCTCGCCTACGAGGGCCTCGACCTGCCCGCCGATCCCGGCTGGCACCTGTACACCTTCACCGCCGACCCCGGCAGCCCCTCCGAAGAGCGGCTGCGCCTCCTGGCCAGCTGGGCCGCCACCCTCGAAAAGGAGAAAGCAGGCCCCTCTGGCAGTGCGGCCAGCTCCGAGGCCTCCTGACGATCGTGGGGGAGAGCCGTTCTGCTCAGTCGTGGCTTAGGCCTTGGGCTGGGAGGAGCTTGGCGGCGGCGCCGCGCCTGCGGCCCTTGCGGCGGTCGGCGAGCGCTGTTCAGCCTCCCACCTGGCCACATGCGCAACCCGGATGCTGCGATGAGAGTCCATTGCGGCGATCACCGCCTCGGTGTCGCGTGCCTCGAAGGCAGGGAGGAGGCTCAGGACGTGCCCGGTGTGGCTCGCGCTGCTGTCCGTCATCTCGAGGATCGAGTACGGGGCGGCGGCATCCCAGAGGTAGACGAGGAACCGCAAGAGGCGCGGCGCGCCAGCGCGCCGGAACACCACGAAGTGGAACTCGCGACTGAGCCGCACGTACTCGAAGCGGTCGGCGCTCGCGGTGAGCGTGCTCATCTGCTCTGTCAGCCGCCGCATCTCGGCGATATCCCCATCCGTGAGGCACGGGACGGCCGCCGCGCAAGCCTCGCGCTCGAGCACCTGCCGCCAGTGATAGATCTCGACAAGGTCTTTCGATGTGAGCGAGCGCGCCATGTACCCGCGGCCGCGCTGGTGGTCGACATAGCCGGCTGCGGCCAGAGAGGCGAGCGCCTCGCGGATCGGGATGTGGGAGAGGCCGAACTGGGGCGCGAGCAGGTGAGGGGACAGCCTGCTGCCCGGCTCGATCGCCCCCGTGGCGACGGCCGCCTTGATGCGGCGCTCGGCGTAAGCCTGGAGGCTCTCGGGCCGCTCGCCTGCCGCTGCTGGTGTTGGCATGGGGTGGCCCCGTCTTTCCTGGAGTATCTCGTAGATACTATACTCGCCTTCCTTCCATCGCCATACGTGCACGCATAACCACAGCTCAGGGCTTGTGATGACCATTTAGCTACAGTATATTCTCTAGCTAACAGCCCGCAGGTGACGCGTCCCGGTGCGCAGCGCCACGACCCCACTTGCAGACTCCCAGCGAGTGCCACAGGCGGAGGTATCAGTGGGCGAAGAAGCCGCAGGCAGCGTGACCGACTCCGCAGGCTATGGCCCGGGCGGGGGGCATCGCGAGGGAGCGGGGGCGCCACTGGCGGACGTGCGGGTGGTGGACCTGTCCCAGGTCGCGGCCGGCCCGTACGGAGCGTCGCTGCTCGGAGACCTGGGCGCCGACGTCGTCAAGGTGGAACCGCTGGAGGGCGACAGTTTCCGGGACATCGACGACGGCTTCGGGCCGGGGCAGAGCGCCTATTTCTTCGGCGTCAACCGGAGCAAGCGCTCCATCGCCCTCGACCTCAAGAAGGAGGCGGGCTACGAGGTCCTGACGAGGCTCGTTGCCGGGGCGGACGTCTTCATCGTCGCGTTCCGTCCAGGAGCGGTGAAGCGCCTGCGACTCGACTACGCCACGCTCAGCGCCATCAACCCGCGGCTCATCTACGTCGAGATCACGGCGTTCGGCGAGGAAGGCCCCCGCGCGGACAAGCCAGGGATGGACATCCTGGCCCAGGCCCTGAGCGGGATGATGGGCATCACCGGAGAGATCGGCGGCGGCCCGGTGCGGGTGGGCGCCCCGATCGCGGACTTCATCTGCTCCTTCCTCGTCGGCTTCAGCGTGTCCGCGGCCCTGCGGTTGCGGGACCGTACCGGGGCCGGCGACA
>DATJMB010000232.1:0-5867 GCA_035508995.1 Solirubrobacteraceae bacterium
GACGTGGAGCTCGAGGCGCTGCTCGAGTTCCATCGCCGCCACGGCGCCCTCGCCACCATGACCGTGGTGCGCCCCGAGCTGCAGTTCGGCGTCACCGAGCTCGACGACGAGGGCCGCGTGCGTGGCTTTCGCGAGAAGCCACGCTGCGAGGAGTGGGTCAACGGCGGCTTCTTCTGCTTCGAGCGTGGCGCCCTCTCGCGTCTGACGCCCGCGAGCGTGCTCGAGCGCGAGCCGCTCCAGGGTCTCGCCGCCGCCGGCCAGCTGCGAGCCCACCGCCACGAGGGCTTCTGGGAGTGCATGGACACCTACAAGGACGCCGTCGCCCTCAACGACCTGTGGGAGTCCGGCGCAGCACCCTGGCGGGCGACAGCCCCCGCCAGGCTGGCCGTTCCTTGAGATGAACGGGCACGAGACGGGCGCGAGACGTGTGCGGAGAGGCATCCCAAAACGGGGCCCCGCGCGCGTGCGCGCGTGCGCGCGCGGGGGCAGCGTCGCGCCGCGGGCATCCTCGCCCGTGCCGGACGCGCCCACGGGCAGGCGTCCGAGGCGCCACGCAGAATCAGAGAGGATGGTCGTCATCGGTATAGACCCCGGCCTCGCCAACACCGGCTACGGCGTGATCGCCCGCCGCGCCCAGCGGCTGGTGGCGCTCGACGGCGGCGTGATCGAGACGCCGGCCGGCCTGCCCACCGAGCGGCGCCTGGCGCACATCCACGCCGCCGTGGACGGGCTGCTGGCCGAGCACGAGCCCGACTGCATGGCCCTCGAGGAGCTCTACTTCGGCCAGAACGTCAAAACCGCCTTCGCGGTCGGGCAGGCCAAGGGCGTCACCATCCTCGCCGCGGGCGCCCGCGGGGTGACGTGCGAGAGCTACACCCCCCAGCAGGTCAAGGGCGCCGTGTGCGGCAGCGGGCGGGCGCCCAAGGAGCAGGTGGCCCGCATGGTGCAGGCGCTGCTCGCGCTGCCGGCGCCGCCGGCCTCCGACCATGCCTCGGACGCGCTCGCGGTGGCCATCTGCCACGCCAATCGGGCGCCCCTCGCGCACGCCCTCGCGGGGGCGGTCTCGTGATCGGCGTGCTGCGCGGCGAGGTGCTCATGCGCCGTGCCGACCACGTGGTGCTGCTCTGCGGCGGCGTCGGCTACCGTGCGGCGGTCTCCGCCCAGACCCTCCAGCAGGTGCCCGCGGCAGGCGAGGAGACCCTGCTTCACACCCACCTGATCGTGCGCGACGACGCGCTTGCCCTGTACGGCTTTCACTCAGAGCAGGAGCGCGACCTCTTCCTGATGCTCCTCGCCGTCCAGGCGGTGGGACCCAAGGTGGCCCTCGCGGTGCTCTCCGGCGGGCCCACCCGGGAGCTGCTGGGCGCGATCGCCGGCGGCGACGCCGCCCGCTTTCAAGCCGTGCCGGGCATCGGCAAGCGCACGGCGGAGCGAATCATCGTGGAGCTGCGCGAGAAGGTGCTCGGCGCGCACGCCAACGCTCCGGACGGGGAGATCCTCGCTCGCCGGGGCGAGCAGGACGGGGCGCTCTCGGCGCGGGGGCTCGCACGCCAGGGCCTGCTCGAGCTGGGCTACGCTCCCGGCGAGGTGCAGGAGCTGCTGCGCGACGCCGCCGGGGAGAGCGCCGAGGAGCTGATCGCCGATGCCCTCAAGGCGGCCAGGACGGGGTGAGCGGACGATGAGCGAGACAGCCGCCGTCGGCTCCGCGGAGCGCATCCAGACGCCCTATCTCGTGCCCGAGGACGAGCTCGACCGCTCGCTGCGTCCCCGCCGGCTGGCGGACTTCGTCGGCCAGGAGACCCTGCGCGAGCAGCTCGCGGTGGCGATCGAGGCCGCGGGTGCCCGCGGCGACGCGCTCGACCACCTGCTGCTCGCGGGCCCGCCCGGACTCGGCAAGACATCGCTGGCGCAGATCGTCGCCGCGGAGCTGGAGGTGCCGTTCGTGCAGACCGCCGGCCCGGCGCTCGAGCGCAAGGGAGACATCGCCGCGTTTCTCACCGCCCTGGAGCCGCGCAGCGTGTTCTTCGTGGACGAGATCCACCGCCTGCCGCGCACGCTCGAGGAGACCTTCTACCCGGCGATGGAGGACCACCGCCTGCCGATCACCGTCGGCCAGGGGGCCGGTGCGCGGGTGGTGACGCTCGAGCTGCCCCCGTTCACACTCGTGGGGGCCACCACCCGCACGGGCCTGCTCACCACGCCCCTGCGCGACCGCTTCGGCATCCAGGCCCGCCTGCAGCCCTACGCCACCCCGGAGCTCGCGGCGATCGTCAGGCGCTCGGCGGGGATCCTCGAGATCGAGCTGCAGGAGGAGGGCGCGCTGGCGATCGCCTCCCGCAGTCGTGGCACGCCGCGGGTCGCCAACCGGCTGCTCAAGCGGGTGCGCGACTACGCCGAGGTGCGCATGGCCGGCGTGGTCACCGCGCGGGCCGCCCACGCGGCGCTCGAGCTGCTGGAGGTGGACGAGCTCGGCCTCGACCGCCTCGACCGGGAGATCCTCAGCGCCATCTGCGTGAAGTTCGGGGGCGGCCCCGTGGGCCTCTCCACGCTGGCGGTGGCGGTGGGCGAGGAGCAGGACACGATCGAGGACGTCTACGAGCCATACCTGCTGATGCAGGGCCTGATCAAGCGCACGCCCCGTGGCCGGGCCGCCACCGCGGCGGCGTTCGCCCACCTCGGACTCGAGCCGCCCCCGCAACCCTCCGGCGCCTCCGAGCGTCGAGCCAGCGAGCAGGCCCTGTTCTAGAGACAGGAGCGGGCGCCTTCGCGCGGGCGCTCCCCTACTCTGTTGATCGATGTCGCACCCGTTCATATGCCCCAACTGCGGCCACCGCACGTCCGAGCTCGACCGCAACCTCGGCTTCACCCGCCAGCCCAAGGGCTGCGTGAAGTGCGGCTTCGCGTTCCTCTTCGAACTGCTCGACGACTACTACCCTGCGCCCGACGCTGCCTTCTTCGTGTGCGACGGCGAGGGGCGGATCATCGGCTGCGGCAAGAACTCCTTCGCCTTCACCGGCCTCGAGGAGGAGGAGGTGATCGGCCAGCCCGTGGAGGAGGTGCTGGGCCTGAGCTTCCACAACGGCGACCATCCGGTGCAGACGGTGCTCGAGTGGGGGGTGCGGGCGCTGGAGGTGCCGGTGCGGGTGAGCGGCGAACGGGACGTGGCGGCGGAGGCCACCGCGGACATGTTCCCCGCCTACGACGACGACGGCGGGCTGTTGCTCGTGCTGACCCCGGAGAAGTAGTCTCCTAAGTGCAATGCAGTCCAGGGAACGCTCATGACCGACCGTCGCCGCAACATCCTCGTGCTGGCGCTCGTCTTCGGCCTCGTGGCGGCCTCGCTGGTGGTGATCGCCACCCAGCCCACCCGCCTCGGGCTCGACCTCAAGGGAGGCGTGCAGCTCGTCTATCTGGCCAAGCCCACCGCGCAGGCCAAAGTCACGACCGAATCGCTGAACCAGTCGATCGAAATCATGCGCAAACGCGTCGATCAGCTCGGCGTCGCGCAGCCGGAAATCGATCGCTCCGGGGCCAACGAAATCAACGTGGCGCTGCCCGACGTCAGCAACGCCCAGCGCGCCGAAGCCGAGGTCGGCAAGACCGCCCAGCTGTACTTCTACGACTGGGAGCCCAACGTGATCGGCCCGAGCGGAAAACCGGCCGGCTCCAGCGAACCGACCGCCACCGGCGGCGCCAATGCGGCCTCGGCGGAATCGGGCCTGCTCGAGTACCAGGCGGTGCTGCGCGCCGCCAAGCGGCCGCCGATCCTGCGCAAGAACGACACCACTCTCAGCCCCGGCTGCACGGCCAAGCAGGAAGACGGCTGCGTGTACGGCAGCTGGTACCTGCTGGACACCAAGAACGAGAAGGTGCTGCGCGGGCCCGAGGAAACCGAACAGAACCTCTACGCCGACGGCTACAAACCGCCCGCCGGCGCCAAGACCAAGGTCGTGCACGTCAACCCCGGCACCGTGCTGGTGCAGGCGCGGCCGTCGGAAAACCGCAGCGGCAAGGTTCTCAACCCCAGCCCCAACAGCTGGTACGTGCTCAACGACGACCCGGTGCTCACGGGCTCTGACATCACCAATCCCCAGCAGGGCTTCGACGAAGGCGGCGGCGGCACGGGCGCGCCGGATGTGACCTTTGGCTTCAACTCCCACGGCAAGGACGTCTTCGAGCGGGTCACCAAGGAAATCGCGCAGCGCGGCCAGGAAGCGCAACTGCCGGGCGTGAGCAAGGAAGCGGCCCAGCAGCACTTCGCGGTGGTGCTCGACGAACAGGTGATCACGGCGCCGTCGATCGACTACACCCAGTACCCCGAAGGCATCGACGCCAGCAGCGGCTCCCAGATCTCCGGCGGCTTCACGATCACCTCCGCCCAGAATCTCGCCAACGAGCTGCAGTCCGGCGCGCTGCCGATCAAGCTCGAACTGATCTCCAACTCCCAGGTCTCCGCCACGCTCGGCAAAACGGCGCTCAAACAGGGCCTCGTGGCGGGCCTCGCGGGCTTCCTGGTGGTGTGCGTGTTCCTGCTCGCCTTCTACCGCGTGCTGGGCGGCATCGCGGTCGGCGGCCTGCTCATCTACGGCATCTACCTGTTCGCGCTGATCAAGCTGATCCCCGTCACCATGACCCTGCCGAGCATCGCCGGCGTGATCCTCACGATCGGCGTCGCGGCGGACGCGAACATCGTCATCTTCGAGCGCGTCAAGGAGGAGATCCGAGGCGGCAGATCGGTGATCTCGGGCATCGCCACCGGTTACACCCGTGGCTTCGCGGCGATCGTGGACGCCAACGTGGTCACCTTCATGACCGCCTTCATCCTGTTCGCGCTGGCCACCGCGGAAGTGAAGGGCTTCGCGCTGATGCTCGGCATCGGCACGCTGGTGTCGCTGTTCACCGCCGTGCTCGCCACGCGGGCCGCGCTCGGCGTGATGGGCTCCTCGCGCCTGGTCAGCCATCCGGCGGCGCTCGGCGCCGCCAAGCCCAAGCGGGAGTGGACCTTCGACTTCATGGGCTCCTCGAAGTGGTTCTTCTCTCTCTCCGGCACCATCCTGCTGATCGGGGCGCTGGCGATCGGCGGCAAGGGGATCAACTTCGGCATCGACTTCACCTCCGGCACCCGCATTCAGACGGCCTTCGTCAAGCCCGTGAGCGCCGCGGAAGTGAGCTCGGTGATGACGGCAAAGGGCTACCCCACGGCGCAGGTGCAGAAGTACGCGAGCAAGGGCGTGGGCGGCAGCGGCTACCAGATCTCGATCAAGAAACTGCAGCCCGAACAGGTCCACGACATCAAGGACGCGCTCGACCAGAAGTTCGGCAACGGACCCAACAGCCCCGGCACGAAGGACTTCTCGAGCACCTCCATCGGACCCACCTTCGGCAAGACGATCGCCAACGCGGCGCTGATCGCGATCATCGCCTCGCTGCTGGTGATCTCCGCCTACATCGCGCTGCGCTTCGAGTGGAAGTACGCCGTGCCGGTGCTGATCGCGCTGATGCACGACCTCCTGATCACCTCGGGCGTCTACGCCCTCACCGGCCGGGAAGTGACCTCCGCGACGGTGGCCGCCCTGCTGACGATCCTCGGCTACTCGCTGTATGACACCATCATCGTGTTCGACAGGGTGCGTGAGAACGTGCCCCGCATGCCAAGAGCGGCCTTCTCGCAGATCGTCAACCGCTCGATGTCCGAGGTGCTGACCCGCTCGCTGGCAACCAGCTTCTGCACGCTGCTGCCCGTCGTCTCACTGCTGCTGTTCGGTGGCGAAACGCTCAAGAACTTCGCGTTCGCCCTGATGATCGGCATCGCCTCAGGCGCGTACTCGTCGATCTTCATCGCCTCGCCGGTGCTCACGCACTGGAAG
>DATJMB010000233.1:0-2825 GCA_035508995.1 Solirubrobacteraceae bacterium
ATCTGCGTGCGCCGCACCATCGGCCCCTACGACGGCGCACTGGAGGAGCTCGAGGTGCAGGCGGGAGGGGCGTGGGAGAGCTCGTTGACGACCAAGACGGACGCCGGTCGCCGGTTGGTGCCCATCCTCGACGGCGCTCAGGCTGCCCTGGAGGAGCTCTACACGCAGGCCGCCGACACGAGCGAGGGGGCGCCGGTGTTCGGCTCGGTGGAGCGAAAGCGCGGTCATGACGGCGCCATGATCGAGCCCGGCCGGCCGCTCTCCCCGCGGATGGTCACCCGGGTCTTTCGCCGCTACGCCGATCGCGCCGGCCTGCCCGCGAGCGTGCGTCTTCACGACCTGCGCCACACGGCCATCACCAACGCCATCGGCCAGGGCGAGGACATCCTCCTGATCTCCGCCTTCGCCGGCCACGCCAAGACGTCCACCACCGTGGACGTCTACGGCCACCTGATGCCCGACCGCGTGCGCGAGGCGGCGCGGCGGATGCGGGCGGTGTCGAGCGCCGGCAACGGCGCGGGTGTGCTGCCGCGGGCGTAGTCGCATAGACTTTGGTGAAGAGCCTGCGTGGGTCGTCACGGTCTTGATCCAAAACGATGATCCCCGGAGGAATGCCTGATGAGCCTGACGATCGCCGGCAACACATTCTCGCATCATCACTACGACCCGCGCGGGGACGTGCTCTATCTCAACGCTGAGGCCTATGAAGGTCCACCCGCAAGCGCGTACTCCACACCGGAGGGCCACAACGTCGAAAACGACGGGTCCGGTCATGTGGTTGGCATGACTCTCGTGAACGTCCGCTGGCTCCTCGACCGCGACGGCGAGCTGACGATCACCTGGCCGGCAGGCCACGTCAGCGCTCACGAGCTCGCTGACGCGTTGCGCGCCGCGGCGTAGCTGGCCTCGAGGGGGTCGCGCCCATTCGCTGAACGGCGAGGACGGGAGAGGGCGCGTCCCTGCCGTGGGAGGATCCACAACCAACACCCGCATACGTCGAGCGTACCGCGTGAGGTCGCGCCACCGCCCAGGGGATCGATCGGGCCCGGGAGAGCGAATTGAGGTGCTGCACGGTGCTACACTCGCTGAAAATGCCGACCACGAGACCCCGTCACACGATCACCGAGACGCCTCCGGTGCAGGAGGCGCTGGATGAGCTGCGCGGGAAGCTGAACGGAGATCGAATCGACTTCTCGGAGCTTGTCATTCTCGGCGCCCGCGCGAAGGCGCGGCGGCTACCCGAGGGAGGAGACACCGAGCAGGCACGACAGGCTCGTAAACAGCTCGCCGAATGGATCCGCAATGGCAACCCCGGCATGGTGGATGTCGCGGCGGCCGATGAGGTCAAGCACCTCGGGCTGATCGCCAGCTACGACGAGTAGCGTGCTGCTGCTCGACAACTCGGCGTGGTCGCGTCTGCTCCAAGGCATTGTGCCCGCGGATCGCGCGAAAACGATCGGCGACTGGATGGAGCAGCAGGAGGTGGCGGTCTGTCTGCCGTTTCTGCTGGAGGCCGGCTACTCCGCACAATCGGCTGCCAAGTATCGCTCGATGATGGCCCAATTCGACAAGCTGCCTCGTGTGGCGATCGACGGCGAGGTGGAGCGGCTGGCGCTGGAGGCCCAGCGGGAGCTGGCCGAGGTCGGCCACCATCGCCTCTCACCGATGGACGTGATGATCGCCGCCTGCGCCCACCGGGCGGAAGCGGGGGTGCTGCACTACGACGGCGACTACGACCTCCTCGCGCAGCACACCAGCCTCGCGTTCGAAAGCGAGTGGCTCGCGCCGGTGGGCTCGCTCTAAGAGGCGGCGAGCCGGCCGCTCGTCCGAGTCAGACCACGAGCGCGATGTCGGTCTGGGCGAAGTCCTCGCCGATGCAGAGCAGCGGCCTGCCGGCAAGGCGGGCGGTGGCGTAGGTCATGCAGTCGCCGAAGTTGAGCGCGGCGGCGTGGCGGCCCTTGCCGTAGCGCAGGTATGCGTCGAGTGCCGCCGAGTGGTGCTCGGGTGCGAAGGGGATCACGGTGAGGGCGGCTTCCTGCACGAAGCGCGCGAGCAGCGTCTTTCCCTGGACCCCCAAGCGGGCGGTGAGAACGATGCCGGACTCGGTCAGCGTGGGGGCGCCGACAGCGGCAGTATCAGTCTGCCCGAGGCAATCGAGCAGGGTCTCGTGATCGGGCTCGCGCAGCAGGATCGCGACGATCGCGGAGCTGTCGAGGATCACGCGCCCTCCGGGCCGTAGCCGAGGATGTCCTCCCATTCGGCGCGCGACAGCGGCCGCCCGAGAGCCTCGGCGGGCACCTGGCTCCATACCTCCTGCTCGAGAAAGAGGCGCAGCTCGCCACGGCGATCGTGTTGGGGCCTGACGAGCTCCAGGCGCTCGCGACGCTCCTGCAAGGCGACCTTCACGGCCCGCGTCTTGCTCTCGCCCGTCAGGCTCGCCACTTCACCTGCGAGCCGCTCTGCCTCTGGGTCCTTGATGCTCAACGCCATGGTAGAAATCTAGCATGAAGGTAGAAAGCGACCCGCTGCAGGTCACGAGCACCTTGGCCCCGCCAGCCGGCGAGAGGTGAGGTACCGCCGCCCATACATCCAAGGGGCCTGCTGAGGCGAGCGAAGCGCCACCCTGCGGGATCGGTGGGAAGGGTGGGGGAGGGGGCCTGGAGGGGCCCGGATCTAAAGGGCGAAAACGGTGGTCCCCGTCTCGCTCAGACGGGGGCTACGGGCGGTGGCGAGGGACTGGGCGGTGGCGGCGATGAGCCGCTCGCGCAGCTGCGCGATCCGCCCGGCAACGCTGATGTTTCGGCGCCTGAGAGCGGCGTTTTGCG
>DATJMB010000234.1:0-5587 GCA_035508995.1 Solirubrobacteraceae bacterium
GCGCCCGCTTCGGCGCCGTCTATCAACTGCTGTGGCACAAGTGGTACTTCGACGAGCTGATCGACGCGCTCGTCGTGCGCCCGGCGGCCGCCGCGGGCCGCTTCGCGAGCTCCACCTTCGAGCGGGTGTTCGTGCAGGACACCCTCGTGGGCGGCGCCAGCGGAGTCGTGCGGGCGGGATCGGCGGCGGTGCGCAGGGTGCAGAGCGGCTTCGTGCGCTACTACGCGGCGATGCTCGTGCTCGGCGTGGGCGCCGTGGGCCTCTACTTCCTGTTGCAGAGCTGATGCCGGCGCTCTCGATCCTGATCTGGCTTCCCGCCGCCTGCGGCCTGATCGGCGCCCTCGCCGGGCGCCTCACGGGCAACCCGCGCCTGCCGGGCATGTTGGCGCTGCTCGGCTCACTGGCGGCGCTCGGCCTCGCGATCGGCTACATCGCCGACTTCACGCCGGGCGCCAGCGGCCTCTACCACGTCACCGACGTGGTGTGGATCGCCGAACTGGGCATCCACTACAAGCTCGGCGTGAGCGGCCTGAACGTGTTCCTGATCGGCCTCACCACGCTGCTGTTCGCGGCCGCCACGCTGGCCGCCAACATCAGGAGCGCGGTACGCGGCGACGGCATCGAGGGCCAGCCGGCGCCGGAGCGCCCGTGGCTGTTCTGGTTCTTCTTCATGCTCGCCGAGTCCGCCGTGCTCGGCGCCTTCCTGGCCCAGGACCTGGCGCTGTTCGTGGCCTTCTTCGACCTGATGCTGATCCCCTTCTACTTCCTCACCCTGATGGGCGGCCCGACCTCCCGGGGCAGCCGCGAGGAGCGGGTGAAAGCGACGATCAAGCTCGTCATCTACACGCTCGTGGGCTCCCTGCTGATGCTCGCGGCGGCGATCGCCACCGGCGTGCTCGACGCCCAGCAGACGGGCGGCCACATCACCTTCGTGCTCTCCCAGCTGCAGGCCACGCCGCTGGGCAAGGGCTCCCAGGAGTGGATCTTCCTCTGCTTCGCCGCCGCCTTCCTCGTGAAGATGCCCGCCTTCCCGCTGCACGGCTGGATGCCCGACGGCTACCGCGCGATGCCCCTGGAGGTGCTGATGGTCTTCTCGGGGGTGCTCTCGAAGGTCGGCGCCTACGGCTTTTTGGCGATCGTGCTGCCGCTGTTCCCGCAGGCGGCCGGTCACTATCAGACGCTGATGCTCGTGATCGCGCTGCTCTCGATCCTCTACGGCTCGGCCGTGGCCTTCACCCAGACCGACGCGCGGCTGATCGCCGGATACTCCTCGGTGGCCCAGCTCGGCTTCATCACGCTGGGCATCTTCGCCCTGAACCCCCAGGGCGCCCAGGGCGCGCTGCTGCAGATGGTCAACCATGGCCTCGTGGTGGCGGCGCTGCTGTTCATCCTCGCGGTGCTGCGCCGCCGCGCTGGCGGCAGCGAGGACGTGCGCGGGATGGGCGGCATAGCGTTCCGCGCACCGGTGCTCGCGGCGATATTCCTGATCGTGGCGCTCGCCACGCTGGCGATGCCCGGCTCGGCTAACTTCGTCGGCGAGTTCCTGATCCTGCTCGGCGTCTTCAAGGCCAAGCTCGCGATCGCCATCATCGCCTTCGCCGGCGTGGTGATGGCGAGCGTCTACGCCCTGCGCCTGTTCATCCGCGCGATGCACAACCGCGTTGGCGGCGGCGTTGACTCCCGCGAGATCTCGCTGCGCGACGGCGCCGTGCTCGTGCCGCTCGTGGCGGTGATCCTGTTCATGGCTCTCTACCCCCAGC
This sequence comes from Solirubrobacteraceae bacterium, assembly GCA_035508995.1. GTDB lineage: Bacteria > Actinomycetota > Thermoleophilia > Solirubrobacterales > Solirubrobacteraceae > Palsa-744. The sequence goes on from DATJMB010000234.1 coordinate 1,761, forward strand.
TGGCGCTGAAGCGCAGCGAAGGCTCGACCAAGAAGGCGGTGGCAAGCGCCCAGGCCTCGCTGCGCGCGCTTCCCTCGGCGCCGAGCGAATCCACCGTGTCCGCGAGCGTGGCCCCGTGACGCTCGCCACGCTGAAAGGCCCGCACGTCGACTTCGCGGCGCTCTCGCCGCTGATCGCGCTGCTCGGCGGCGCGGCGATCGTGCTGCTCGTGGGCCTGCTCGGCTCCCGCCGCGCCCGCGCGCAGCTGGTGCCGGCGTTGGCGCTCGTGACGCTGGCCGCCGCGGCGGGCCTGACGATCTGGCAGTGGGGAGCGGAGAAGTCGGTGCTCGCGGGCGCCCTGCGCATCGACTCGCTCTCGCTCACCCTGAACCTGATCCTGATCGCCGGCGGCGCCGCCACGGTGCTGCTGGCGTGGCGCTCGCTGGCGGCCCGCGAAGCTGCCCACGGCGAGTTCCATGCGCTGCTGCTCACCTCGATCGCCGGCATGTCCCTGCTGGGCGCCGCCCAGAACACGGTCGCCCTGTTCCTGGGCCTCGAGCTGCTCTCGATCCCGCTGTACGTGCTGTGCGCCACCGAAATGCGCCGCGAGCACTCGCTGGAGGCGGGCCTGAAGTACCTGATCGTCGGCTCCGTGGGCTCGGCCACGCTGCTCTACGGCCTGGCGTTGATCTACGGCGCCACCGGCGCCACCGACTTCGCCGCCATCTCCAGCGCCCTGACCCACCACAACCTCGCCACCGACCCGCTCACGCTCACAGGCGTGGGGCTGTGCGTGGTGGGCCTCTGCTTCAAGGCCTCCGTGGCCCCCTTCCACCAGTGGACGCCCGACGTCTACGAGGGCGCCCCCACGCCGGTGACGGCGTTCATGGCGGTGGCCACGAAGGTGGCGGCGCTCGGCGTCTTCCTGCGACTGTTCGACGTGGCCTTGATCGAAACCCACTTCGCCTGGGGCCCGGCGGTGGCGACGCTGGCGGCGATCACGATCGTGGTGGGCAACGTCGGCGCCCTCGGCCAGCCCTCGCTGAAGCGCATGCTCGCCTACTCCTCCGTGGCCCAAGCCGGCTACATGCTCGCCGGCGTCGTGGTGGCCACCGCGCTGGGCGCCCAGGCGACGGTCTTCTACCTGGCCGTCTACATGTTCATGAACCTGGCCGCCTTCGCGGTGATCCTCGCCTGCGAGCGAGGGATCGGATCCCCACCCACCCACGGGAGCGACCACCAGTCGGCGCTGCGCGGCCTCAGTCGCACGCGCCCCGAGCTCGCGTGGCCGATGACGCTGGCGATGCTCGGCCTCGCCGGCATCCCCGCCACCGCCGGCTTCATGGGCAAGTTCTACCTCATCGACGCCGCCGTCTCGGGCGGCTACACGTGGCTGGGGATCGTGATCGTGATCGGCTCGATGATCTCCCTCGGCTACTACCTGCCGGTGATCGCCACGATCTGGAGCGCCCCCGAGGACCAGGAGGCACAGGCCGAGGGCGCCATCGACAGCCCGCTGCCGGCCCTCGCGGGCGGCTCGCCCGAGCTCGATGAGCTCGCCGCCCCCCCGGACGGCAACGGCGCCCCTGGCGGCGGCAACGGGACGCCCTCTCCCCCGCGTCGCCTCCACGAGCCCGAGGTGACCTTCGTGGCGCTGCTCGCCGGCGCCGCCACGCTCTTCTTCGGCATCATCCCTCAGCCGCTGTTCGACCTCGTGCACGGGGTCGGCGGGGCGCTGGGGCTGCTGTAGGGGGCGCCCGTATTTTTGTCCCTGTGGCCATCCGCGGGGCCTTCGCGGATGGCGCTCCTCCAACATGCTCCATTATCCGCATTAGTCACATCTTTTGAGCAGGAAACGCCCATTGCGTTCACCGCGACCGGCGGTAGCGTTGAGGCGTTGGGAGTTCGATGTGCGGTCGGAGAAGGAGGGTGAGGATGAGACACGGGACCCTCAGATTCATGTTGGTGCCGATGGCGGCGCTCGGGGCGGCCTTCGGCGTCGCTCCCACCAGCGCCTCAGCCAAGCTGCCGGAATGGGGCAAATGCATCGCCACCGCATCTGGCGCGGGAGGCAGATATATGAACGCCGGCTGCACCGAACGAGCGCGCAAAGTCCACGATTCATACCCGGGGGCCTACGAATGGCAGCCCGCGACTGAAGAATTCTCCACCAAGCAACCGGGTGGCGTCAAGCTTCAGGGACCCTTCAGCTTCGAAACATCTCGCGGCATCAAGATCGAATGCGGTCGCGTCGACGAATTCAGCTCGATGTACTTCGTCGCGAACGGCGCGACCACGCCGCTCTGGTACCTCGATCCTTGCAGAGCCAACGGCGATGAATGGTGCGTCACGCTCGAGATCGGTGGCTTCGCTGACAGCGTGAACGATGATCTCGAGCGAATCGACCAAGAGGAAAGGGGATGGGATCATCCGTCTCAGCTGGGCTTTGTCGAACGCGGAACGGGATCCGAACCGATCATCGGACTTGGGTTCAAAGAGTCATACGAAACGGCGAGGAAGGTGGCTGAACCGTTCTTCACGCAGATCTCATGCTCTCCTGAAGTGACCGAAGGAACGGATGAAGAACCTAAAAGCCTGATCGGCGACATGTTGATCGGGGGTGATCGCACCGGTGGCAACGGGGTGATCGGCACGCTTGGGCCCGTGGACGCAATGAGCTCCACGTACACGCTCACCTACAGCGAGAGCTCTCCCGGCATCCAGTCACCAACGCGGTTCGCCCTCAAGAAACGGCAGGTGCTGGAGGCGTTTGTTCAAAATCAGTGGGAACCGGTTGCTTTCGTGGGTCAGATGGATCTCGCCTTCGCGGAAGCCTGGGAGATCAAAGCTACGCGTTAGCCCCCGGATGGAGCTCGCTACAGGAAGCTCTCGATCCAGTTCGGTAGGCACCGACGAAGTCCCGCGCGCTCACGTGCACGGGTCGGCGGGGCGCTGGGGCTGCTGTAGAGCGCCGGCGCCTCAGCGAAGCAGCAGCCGGCAGCGACGCAGAAGCTCCTCCAAGGTGGCGGGCCGCAGACGGCCCATGCGGCGAGACAGCCGTTCGTGAGAGACGGTGCGCAGTTGCTCGGGCATCGCGAAGCTGCGCTCCCGCAGGCCGCCTTCGGGTGGCGAGATCGCCACGTGGAGCGGGTTGGCGAAGTCGGTGCGCGTGAGGGGCACCGCCAGCGAAAGCTTCAGGGGCGCGCGATTGAGCTGATCGACCGAGACGATCGCAAACGGTCGCGCCTTGGCCTGCTCGGAGCCCCGCGTCGGGTCGGGGTCGGCCCAGTAGACGTCTCCCTGGGCAGGACGTGCGCTCACCAGTCAGGCATGGGAGGCTCGAAGGCGCCTTCGATCTCGCGCGCCTCGGAGCGATAGGCGGCGAGCGTCTGCGGGTCGCGTGCCAGAGCGTCGAACGCGGTCATGGCGTCCGTCAGCAGCAGCTCGTCGTCGGCGGCGTCGACCAGCTTGGCGACGATCTCGCCGGCCGGCTCGCCCGCGCGCGCGCTGAGCGCGTTGAGGCGGTCGCGTGTCGCGGTCGATACGCGGATGGTGGTGCTGGTGGCAGCCATGTAGACATACAGTATACATCTTCCGCGACTGCCGCTCCGGTCGAATCCGACATCGAGCAATCGTTTGCCAAACAGCCTAGTTCCGCCCGTTTCACTGATTCTGGGCGAAATGTTGCGCCGACAGGAGGACGGCGGGCGCGGGTGAACACGACTATTCGTGAGCCCGGCCACAGGTACGGCAACCCCCGCAGGCACCGGCCCCACGCGCGCGGCGACACGCCGGCGCGCGCCGCTCGGCGCGGCATGGCGGCGCCCCGCGCTGCTCGCGGCGATGGC
>DATJMB010000235.1:0-2867 GCA_035508995.1 Solirubrobacteraceae bacterium
GATGGCGCCCGGCGGGCCACGCGTGGAGGCGAGGGCCTGATGCCCAGACCGGAGCCGCGCACGATCAGCTTCACGATCGACGGCGTCGAGGTGCAGGCGCCCGAGAACATGATGCTGGCGGACGCGGCCAAGCTGGGCGATGTCGAGATCCCGGTGTTCTGCTACGAGCCGAAGCTCGGCCAGCCGGTCGGAGCCTGCCGCATGTGCCTGGTCGAGATCGAGGGCATTCCCAAGCTCCAGACGGGCTGCTCGACCGCGGTCAAGGACGGCATGGTCGTCTACACCCAGACCGAGCGGGTCAAGACCGCGCAGCGGTCGGTCGTCGAGTTCCTGCTGATCAACCACCCCCTCGACTGCCCCGTGTGCGACAAGGGCGGCGAGTGCCCGCTGCAGGACATCACCTTCGGCTGGGGCGGCGGGATCTCCCGCTTCATCGAGCCCAAGCGCCACTTCGTCAAGCCGCTCGAGCTGTCGCCGCTGGTGGCGATCGACCGCGAGCGCTGCATCCTCTGCTACCGCTGCGTGCGCTTCTCCCAGGAGGTGGCCGAGGACTACCAGCTGGTGCTGCTCGAGCGCGGCGCGCACTCCTACGTGTCCACCTTCGACGGGCACCCCTACGTCGCGCCCTTCAGCGGCAACATCGTCGAACTGTGCCCGGTCGGCGCGCTCACCTCACGCCCCTACCGCTTCCGCGCACGACCGTGGGACATCGAGGAATCGGGCTCGGTCTGCACGCTCTGCCCCGTGGGTGCTCTCACCTCCCGCAACTACCGCTTCCGCGCCCGCCCCTGGGACGTGGAGGACGCAGGCTCCGTGTGCACCCTCTGTCCCTCCCAGTGCAACGTCACCCTCACCGTCCGCGACGAGCGCGTGATGCGCGTCCTCGCCCGCGACCACCCCGCCGTGGACGACGGCTGGCTGTGCGATCGCGGCCGCTTCGCCTACCCCGCCCTCGGCGGCTCGGGCACCACCGCCGCGGACGGCGCTCGCATTCTCGAGCCCCTCCTGCGCGACGGCGGCGAGCTGCGTCCCGTCAGCTGGGAGCGCGCCCTCACGGAGGCCGCCGAGGGCCTGCGCCGCGCCGGCGAGCACACCGCCGCCCTGGTCGGCGGCGAGGCAACCGGCGAGGAGGGCTTCCTGCTCGCCCGCCTGCTCCGCGAGGGCCTGCGCTCGCCCCACATCGACTCCCGCCGCGCCGGCGTTCTGCCGCTCGAGCTCCTCCAGCTCCTCGACGACCCCCGCCTGCAGGCCACCGTGCCCGACCTCGAGTTCGCCCACGCCGTGCTCCTGCTCGACGCCCACCCGATCGCCGACGCCCCGATCCTCGACCTGCGCCTGCGCAAGGGCGCCCGCCGCCACGGCCTGAAGCTGATCTCCGCCACCGCCGCCGACCTGCGCGAGCGCCCCGAGGACCTCGCCGCCCAGCTGCGCGAGCTCGGCGAGGACGTGGTGATCCTGTGGGCAGAGCGCCTCACCGCCGGCACCCGCGGAGAGGCCGCCGCCCGCGCCCTGCTGGAGCTCGCCGACGCCCTCTCCCTCGCCGGCCGCGAGGGCGCCGGCCTGCTGGAGATCCCCGCCGGCGCCAACGGCCGCGGCCTGCGCGAGGCCGGCGTGCTGCCCAACGCCGGCCCCGGCCTGCGCGAGAGCGACCCCGAGCTCGGCGCCGGCCTCGACGCCCACGGCATCGCCGCCGCACTCGCCGCCGGCGAGCTGAGCGCCCTGCTGCTGGCCCAGAGCGACCCCCTCGCCGACTTCCCCCATTCCGACACCTGGTCCCCTGCCCTGGCTCGCGCCACCACCGTGATCGCCCACGCGAGCTTCCTCACCGAGGGCCTGCGCGAGCACGCCAACATCGTCCTCCCCGCCCAGGCCTACCCCGAGAAGGAGGGCACCGTCGTGCACCCCGACGGCCGCCTCCAGCGCCTGCGCCCCGCCGTCGCCCAGCCGGGCGCCACCCGTGCCCAGTGGCGCGCCATCGCCGACCTCGCCGCCCTGCTCGGCCTCGACCTGCAGGTCCCCACCGCCGCCGCCGCCTCCCAGCAGCTGTTCGAGGCGGTCCCCTTCTACGCCGGCCTCACCCTCGACGAGATCGGCGGCCGCGGCGTGCGCTGGCAGGAGCGCGAAGCCGCCGGCGCCTTCGTCGCGGGAGCCCCCGCATGAGCGCCCTCGCGGCCCACCTCGGCGCCGTCACGCCCCTGGCCACCGTCGGCTTCTACGAAGAATGGTGGATCCAGGTGCTCAAGGCGATCGTCATCTTCGCCGTCGGCCTGCAACTGGTACCGGTCGTGCTGATCGCCGAGCGCAAGCTGCTGGGCCGCTTCCAGTCCCGCTACGGCCCCAACCGCGTGGGCCCCTACGGAGCCCTCCAGCCGCTCGCCGACATCGTCAAGCTGCTCACCAAGGAGCAGTTCCGGCCCAGCACGTCCGTGGGATTCCTGTTCGCCTTCGCTCCCCTGATCTCGATCGTCACCGCCGTGGCGGCCTTCGCCATCATCCCCTTCGGCAACGTCCAGAACATCTTCGGCACCCCTGTGGGCCTGTATGGCATCGACGTCTCCATCGGCCCCCTCTACCTGTTCGCCTTCGGCGCCATCGCCTTCTACGGCATCATGCTCGGCGGCTGGTCCTCGGGCTCGAAGTACTCCTTCCTCGGCGCCATGCGCGGCGCCGCCCAGCTGATCTCCTACGAGGTCTCCCAGGGTCTGGCCCTCGTGGGCGTGATCTTCACCGCCCAGACCCTCTCCCTCACCGGCATCGTGGAGGCCCAGCAGGGCATGTGGTACATCGTGCCCCAGTTCTTCGGCTTTTTGATCTTCCTCGCCGCCAGCTTCGCCGAGACCAATCGCGCTCCCTTCGACCTCACCGAG
>DATJMB010000236.1:0-8509 GCA_035508995.1 Solirubrobacteraceae bacterium
CCGTCGCCGGCAACGCCGTGGCGGTGGCTCGCTTCAGCGACGGCTCCTTCGGCTGGGGCATCCGCGAACCCGGCCACGGCCTGGCCTTCGCCAACGCCGGCCGCCCCTTCGACGCGCCCGCCGCCGCCATCCTCTCGGCCACCGGCGACTACGCGCCGCTGCTGCTGCTGCAGCGCGCCGGCGCCCTCCCCCGCGTGCTGAGCTCCTATCTCAGCGACATCCAGCCGGCCGCCCCGAGCGCCGGGCCGGTGAAGGGCATCTACAATCACGGCTGGCTGATCGGCGACGAAGGCGCGATCTCCGCCAACGCTCAGGCGGAAATCGACGGTCTGCTCGAGATCGCCCCCCAGAGCTCCCCCACCGCGACCCCCTCCAGCCCACCGACCAGCGAAGAATGAGCCAAGCAGAGGATCCACAGCTGGTGCGCAGGGAGCAGGCCCACGAGGTCACCGTGGAGGACGTGCGCAAGCTGATGGGCGCCTCCACCCCCCACTTCGCGCTGCAGCTGCGCAACCGCATCGCCCGCCTGATCGAGGGGCTGCCGGCCGATCACCCCGCGCGGGTGGAAGGCGAGCGAGAGATCGCCCGTCTGCAGCGGCTGGGCGTCGAGGGGGAGACCCGCGGCGAGGCCGCCAGACCGGGAGAGCACCCGTTGCCCTCGCTCGACGACGAGGCGCTGGGGCTCAGCGGCGGCTGATCACGCGTGAGCGCGCGTCCAGGAAGCGGGCGCGCCACAGTTTGAACAGGAGCGCGAACAGCGCCACGTCCACGGCCAGCAGGCCCACGTTGAACAGGCGTGGCACGGTCGTGAAGGCCGACACCAAGAGCACCACCGCGGTGTCGAACACCAGCACCGGCAGCAGGGAGAGCAGGATGGCGTGCGAGCGATAGCCCGCCCGGTGCTCGCGCAGGGTCACCTCGAAGGTGCCCAGCGCCACCGCCGCCAGGCCGGCGAACAGGGCGGGGCCGCCGCTGGAGATGCCTCCTCCCCCCGACATCCGTTGCAGGCCGATGATCGTGCCCACCGCTCCCACCAGGATCAAGAGCTCCGAGAGGGGCCAGGGATGCCAGGGCGACGGGGGGCGCTCGCCGACGGAGAGAGGGTCTCGAAAGTCGCTGCCCGCGCGCGCGTGCGCGCGTGCGCGCGCGCCCCCGCGCGGGGTCCCCTTTTTTGCTTTCCTGGCGCCCACCCCGTTGGCCGCCCCGCCGGCGCCGTTGGCCGCCTCGCCAGCGCCCACAGCCGCCTCACCGACGCCGGTTCGTGCCGCGCCGGCGGGCGGGCTCTCGGGGGGGCGCCGCTTGCGCGAGCGTCTGCGGCCGCGGCTCTTGGCGCGCGAGCCCGCCACGTCTCAGCTCGCTCGGCGGATTGGGCTGCTCAGGGACACGGAGACCGATCGTATCGCCCGGATGAGGTCGAGAGGGGACGTCATGGAGGGCGCCTATGCTGGCCTGGTGCCCTCCTCCTCGGACGCGGGATCCGTCGTCGGGACAGCCGCATTGGCCGCGACGGCCGCGGTGGCCGCGACGGCCGACCCGGGCGAGACGTCCGCGCGGGGCATCCCCGGCAGCGAGCTGCCGGGCCCCTACGAGGTGGGCGACTACGCGGCGGCGCTGCGGGGCAAGCTGCGGTCGTTCGCCCAGGTGCAGCTGACGGGAGAGCTCGTGAACCTGCGGGAGTCGCGGGCGCGGGTGTACTTCGAGCTGCGTGACGGGCGCGGAGCGATGCCGTGCGCGGTGTGGCTGAAGGACTGGGAGGCGATCCGCGCGCGGGCGGGCACGGCTCCGGCGGAGGGCACCCAGGTGGTGGCGGCGGGGGGCTGCGACTTCTACCCCGGCAGCGCCACCTCCTCGCCGGGGTTCTCCTTCGCGGTGAGCGACCTGCGGGTGGCGGGCGAGGGAGATCTGCTGGCGCGAATCGAGCGGCTGCGCCGGAAGCTCGCCGCCGAGGGCCTGCTGGAGCCCCAGAAGCTGCTGGCCAGGCCGCTGATCCCCCGCTCGATCGGGATCGTGACCGGCGAAGGGGGCAAGGCGCGGGAGGACGTGCTGGCGGCGCTGGCGCGGCGGGGCTGGGCGGGGCGGGTGGTGTGGGGCTTCGCGCCGGTGCAGGATCGCCACGCGGCGCCGCTGATCGGGCGGGCGCTGCAGGACCTGGCGGCGGTGGGCGAGGTGGACGTGGCGATCGTGACCCGCGGGGGCGGCTCGCTGGCGGATCTGCTGTGCTTCTGCGACGAGTCGCTGTGCCGCACGGTGGCGCTGCTGGCGCTGCCGGTGATCGCCTCGGTGGGACACCACACCGACAGGACGCTGCTGGACGACGTGGCGGCGGTGAGCTGCTCGACGCCCACACACGCGGCCGAGGCGGCTGTGCGGCTGGACTGCGGGCGGGCGCGGGGCGAGCTGGCGGTGGCGGCGGCGCGCATGCGGGCCCAGAGCCGCCGGGCGGTGATCGGGCGGGCGCGGTCGCTGGGCCTGCTCTCGCGGGCGCCGGCGAGCCATCTCGAGCGCCAGCGGGCGCTGCTTCACCAGCGGCTGCGGGAGATGCGGGCGGGCTCGCGGCGGCGGGCGCGGGACGAGGGCGAGCGGACCAAGGTGCGGGCGCTTGTGCTCGAGCGCAAGGCGTCCTCGGCGCTGCTGGACTGCCGCGTGCGGCGGCCGCGGGAGCTCGAGCGTCTGGCGCTGGCGCTGGCGGGACACGACCCGCAGCGGACGCTGGAGCGGGGCTACGCGCTGGTGCAGACGCCGCAGGGCGCGCCGATCGGCAGCGGGGCGGCGGCACGGACGGCCGGCCGGGTGAGGGTGCGCTTCGCCGACGAGACGGTGGCGGCGGAGATCGAGGCGCGGCGATGAGCGCCGCGGGCCCGCCGCTCAGCTACGAGGCGGCCTCGGCGCGGGTGGAGGAGATCATCAAGCGGCTGGACTCCGGCGAGGCGAGCCTCGGCGAGACGCTGGAGCTGGTCAAAGAGGGAAAGACGCTGATCGAATACTGCGCGGGAGAGCTCGAGTCGGTGTCGGGGGCGCTCGAGGAGCTGCGCCTGGACGAGCTCGTGGCGCGCCTGGAGCGGGAGTCAGAAGGAGCATGAGCACCTGGGAGCGGCTGGCGGAGCTGCCGGTGGAGATCGAGGAGTACGCCCTGGAGGGGCTCGTGCGGCAGGTCTCGAGCGGGTTCGAGCGCAAGAGCACGGTGATCGGCCTGCGGGGGGCGGGCCTGGAGGGGCGGGGGGAGGACGTCACCTACGACGCCGAGGACCACGAGATCATGCAGGCCGCCGGAGCGACGCTGGCGCTCGCGGGCTCCCACACGCTGGCCTCCTTCGGGGAGCGGCTGGCGGAGCTGGAGCTGTTCCCGGAGCCCCCCCAAAGGGAGGTCTCGCGGCGCTACCGCACGTGGGCGTACGAGTCGGCGGCGCTCGACCTGGGACTGCGCCAGGCTGGCACGAGCCTGCACGAGGCGCTCGGGCGGGAGTGCGAGGGGGTGCGCTTCGTGGTGTCGCTGCGGCTGGGGGAGCCGGCGAGCGTGGAGCCGCTGCGAGAGCGCCTGGAGCTGTATCCGTGGCTGCGCTTCAAGCTCGACCCCACGAGCTCCTGGGACGAGGCGCTGATCGAGCAGCTCGTGCGGACGGGAGCGGTGGACTCGGTGGACTTCAAGGCCTACTACACCGGCACCGTCGTCGACCAGGAGCCCGACCCGGTGCTCTACCGGCGGGTGGTGGAGGCGCTGCCGGACGCCTGGATCGAGGACCCGGCGCTCACGCCCGAGACGGAGCCGGTGCTGGCGGCCCACCGGGAGCGGTTCTCCTGGGATGCCCCCATCCACTCCATCGCCGACATCCAGGCGCTGAAGTACCCGCCGAAGATGGTCAACATCAAGCCCTCCCGGCTGGGGGGCGTGAAGAACCTGCTCGACGCCTTCGACTACTGCGCCGCCCACGGCATCGGCAACTACGGGGGCGGCCAGTTCGAGCTGGGGGTGGGCCGCGGCCAGATCCAGTACCTCGCCTCCCTCTTCCACGCGGACGCCCCCAACGACGTGGCGCCCACGGGCTTCAACCTGCCCGAGCCCGTCGCCGGCCTGCCGGCCAGCCCCCTGGCGGCCGCGCCGGACGAGCTCGGCTTTCGCTGGCTCGTCTGAGCCCGGCGGGGCGCTGCGGTGTGCGGCGATGCCCCCGCTCACCGTGGCCGGCGGGGATCGTGCGCAACTTCTCTGGCGCGGCCCTGTTGGCTACCGATAGCGGCTAAGGTCGGGAGCCGCTTTCCCGACGCGAAGGGGCCTTCGGTGAACAGAGCGGGCATCCACAAGCGATCGAGATACACATCGACGGCGGTTATGGCGCTGCTCTGGGGCGCCGCCTCGGGCCTGCTGCCCGTGGGCGCCTGGACGGCCGGCACAGCCCTGGCCGCCACCACCAACCCCGGCGGCGCGAGCGCCCCTGGGGGGAGCAGCGCGCCCTCCAGCATGCACGTGAAGACGGTGCGGATCACGAGCGTGAGGTGCGTGCCGGTGAGCAAATGCGGCACCAACCCCCACGAGGTGACCGTGCGGGGCACCCTGGTGATCGCCGGCAAGGGCCTCGAGAGCGGCCTCACGGTGGCCTTCCCCAAGACCCCCAAGGCGCGCATCGCCAGCAACTCCCCCGCCGCCCACCTGCGCAAGACGCCGGGGGGCCTGGAGGTGACGGTGCCCGCCAAAGCCCACTCCGGCAACATCATGGTGCTGCTCGGCGGCGGCAGGCACACGAGCTCCTACGGGCCCATCACGCTCGTCAAGTACGCCCTCCATCCGCCGGCGCCCAAGGACCCGCCGGCCGCCCCCGTCGCGGCCGCCCCCGGTGGATCGCCCTTCGAAGGCCAGGGCATGTGGATCTGGTATCTGAGCTCATCCAGCGGCGGCAGCGTGGCCTCCATCGCCTCCCAGGCCCACGCCGCGGACGTGAGCACGGTGTTCGTGAAGAGCTCCGACGGCTCCACCAACTACTGGAGCCAGTTCAGCCCCGAACTGGTGGCCCAGCTGCACGCGAGCGGGTTGAAAGTGTGCGCCTGGCAGTACGTATACGGCACCAACCCCGCCGGCGAGGCCGAACTGGGCGCCAAAGCCGCCGCCAGCGGCGCCGAATGCCTGGTGATCGACGCGGAGTCCCAGTACGAAGGCCGCTACGGCGCCGCCCAGACCTACATCGACGACCTGCGCGCCAAGGTCGGCCCCACATACCCCCTGGGGCTCGCCTCCTTCCCCTACGTCTACTACCACACCTCCTTCCCCTACTCCGTCTTCCTGGGCCCGAACGGCGCCCAGTTCAACGCCCCCCAGATGTACTGGAAGGACATCGGCAACTCCGTGGACACCGTCTACGCCAACACCTACATCGCCAACCGCGTCTACGGCCGCCCCATCTACCCCCTCGGCCAGACCTACAGCCACCCCTCCAACGAAGAACTCCTGCGCTTCCGCGAGGAGGCCGTCGACTACGGCGCCACCGGCCTCTCCTGGTGGGACTGGCAGGAAACCCCCGCCAGCGAGTGGACCGCCCTCGCCGCCCCCCAGGCGCCCCTCACCACCGTGGTGCCCAACCCCGGCTACACCGAACTCTCCCAGGGCTCCAAGGGCGATCCGGTGCTGTGGATGCAGGAGCACCTCGCCACCGCCATCCCCACCCAGGCCACCACCGGCATCTTCGACGCCACCACCACCGCCAACCTCGAGCAGTTCCAGACCGCTCACGGCCTCCCCCCCACCGGCAAGACCGAAGCGGCCACCTGGCAGGCTCTGCTGGCCCTGGCCCCGGTGGCAGTCAACTGGACGGGTTCGGGGCCCGCGAGCGGCTGAGTCGGGGGCGCGCATGCGCGCCCCCGCACTACAAACGAATCAGACCCGCTGGATCAGCGTTCCGGTGCCGAGTCCGCCGCCGCAGCACATGGTGACCAACCCGACCTCCTTGTCGGAGCGCTCCAGCTCGTGCAGGAGGGTGGTGATCAGGCGAGCTCCGGTGGAGCCCAGGGGATGGCCAAGGGCCATGGCGCCGCCGTTGACGTTCACGCGGTCCATGTCCGGGCTCAGCTCCCGCCGCCAGGCGGCCACCACGGGGGCGAAGGCCTCGTTGATCTCGATCAGGTCGATGTCCTCGATGGACATGCCGTTGCGAGCGAGGATTTTGCGGGTGGCGGGGATGGGCCCCTCGAGCATTTTCACGGGATCGCAGCCCACGGTGGTCTGATCCACGACCCGCGCCCGGGCCTTCAGGCCGAGCTCCTTGGCCTTTTCCGCCGACATCAGCAGCACCGCCGCCGCCCCATCGGAGATCTGGGAGGCGTTGCCGGCCGTGATCTTGCCGTCCGGCTTGAAGGCGGGCTTGAGCTGGGAGAGGGTCTCGAGGTCGGTCCCCGGCCGGATGCCCTGGTCGGTGACATAGGTGTCGCCGTTGACCTGGAAGGGCACGATCTCCCGCTCGAAGCGCCCCTCCTCGGTGGCCTGATGGGCGAGCCGGTGGGAGCGCACGGCGAGCTCGTCGAGCTCCGAGCGGGGGATCTCCCACTGGTCGGCGATCATCTCCGCCCCCAGGCCCTGGCCGACGATGTTGTGCTTGGCCATCAGCTCCGGCGTGAAGGCGAAGCCGAAGTCCTCCTGGGTCTTCATGCCCGCCGCGAAGGGGAAGTGGCCCATGTGCTCCACTCCACCGCCGATCATCGCGTCGTGCACTCCCGCCGCGATCAGGGCGCTGGCGAAGTTCACCGCCTGCTGGGCCGAGCCGCACTGGCGGTCCACGGTGGTGCCCGGCGTCTCGATCGGCAGCCCCTCCTGGAGCCACGCGTTGCGGGCGATGTTGAAGCCCTGCTCCCCGAACTGCTGCACGCAGCCCGCGATCACGTCCTCAACCTCCCCCGCCTCGATGCCCGCCCGGGAGATGACCTCCGTGTAGCACTTGCCCAGCAGCGCGTTCGGGTGGGTGTCCTTGTAGTAGCCCTTCTCCCTGTGTCCACGACCGATGGGCGTGCGCACAGCCTCCACGATCACGACCTCACGGCCCTCTTGTTGCCTCATGACGGAAGTCCTCCTGGATCGGCTCTGTTGGCGATTGGGGTCTGCCCGACGCCTGCTGCGCGCACCTGCGCTGCCGCGGCTGGCAGTGGGGATTGGGGGCGTGCGAGTACGCGCGACGCCCGCATCCCTTACTGTACCGCGCGAATCCCCGATTAGATTGACCAGTCAGTCAACGAGGTGTCGGCGGCGCCGAGGGAGCGGCCGCCGAGGCCGCCCACAGGGAGCACTCTGAAGCCGATGAACGAGAGCCTCGCGATAGTCGGAAGCGGCGCCATCGCCTGCGGCCTCGCTGCCACCGCCGCCCACCACGGTCCCGTGCTGCTGCTCGCCCGCTCCGAGGACTCCGCCGAGCGAGCCCGCCAGACGGTGGAGAAGACCCTCGCCCGCCTGGGCGCCGAGATCGACCCCGATCACGTCCAGGTGGCCACCGACCGGGAGCGTCTCGCCGACAGGGACTTCGTGGTTGAGGCCGTGGTGGAGGACCACGACGTGAAGGCCGCCCTCCACGCCGAGCTCCGCCCCCTGCTCGGCCCCGAGGCGATCCTCGCGAGCACCACCTCCTCCCTCTCCGTCGCGCGCCTCGCCGCCGAGAGCGGCCGCCCCGAGCGGTTCGTGGGCCTCCACGTCTTCAACCCCGTCACCAGGATGAAGCTCGTGGAGCTCGTGTTCCCCACCGCCGCCAGCCCCGACACCCGCGCCCGCGCCCTGGCCCTGTGCGAGACCTTCGAGAAGACCCCCGTGGAGGTCCCCGACGTGCCCGGCTTCGTCGTCAACCGCCTCCTCTTCCCCTACCTCTTCAGCGCCGTCCGCCTGCTCGAAGAGACCGCCATGGACCCGGCCGACATCGACACCTGCATGAAGCTCGGCGCCGGCCACCCCATGGGGCCCCTCGCTCTGCTCGACCTCGTGGGTCTCGACGTCGCCAGGGCCATCGGCGAGGCCATCGGCGCCCCCGTGCCCCCGCGCGTGGACCAGCTCGTCGCCGAAGGGTCCCTCGGACGCAAGACCGGCCGGGGCTTTCACAGCTACATGTGAGGTTCCTCACGTGAGGATTTATCAAGTCTGAGCGGACTTTTAGGTAGCGTTGATCAACGTGGAGATACTGGTATCTGCGACACAGTCGCAATGCACACCCGCCTCCTCCCAGTGCACACGATCCGGCCCGCTCCCCCCGCGGGCCGGTCGTGTTTAAGCGGCCGCCTGCTCTTTGGCGGGGCGCTTGCGCGAGCGGATGCGCACGGAGTCGATGCGGTTCTCCCGCACCGACTCCACCCTGATGGAGAAGCCGTCCGCCTGCACCGTGTCCCCCCGCCGGGGCAGCCGGCCGAGCTGGGCGAACACGAAGCCCCCCACCGAGTTGTAGGCGTCGGTGTCCACCGGCAGGTCCAGGCCATAGTCGGCGAGATCGCTGATCGCCACGTGGCCCCGCACGAACCAGTCGCCGTTCGCCAGGCGCCTGATCGCTCCGCCGGCCGG
>DATJMB010000237.1:0-10102 GCA_035508995.1 Solirubrobacteraceae bacterium
GCTCTCAACGACGCAGGCGAAGCGATCGCCACCTGGACATTGGAGAACGGGAGCAAGGAAGATGTGCAGAGCTCCACCCGCTCGGGCCCCACCGCCTCCTGGACGGCGCCCCTCACCCAGGCCGAAGGCGAACCGTACTTCGAGCCCTCCACCCAGCAACGCGCCGCGATCGACGCTCACGGCGCGGCCATCGCGATGTGGTCGGTCCCGAGCGCCGGCGGCAACGAAAAGGTCAGCGTCGCCGTCAAGCCGGGCGCCGGCGAAGCCTGGCAGGCGCCCGTCACGCTCTCCGGCGGCTCCAGCTCGAACAGCTCCCAGTCTCCGCGCGTCGCCTTCGACGCGGCCGGCGAAGCGCTCGCCGTCTGGAGTCACTCCAACGGCAGCTACACCGCCATCCAGACATCCCGCCTGTCGACCCCCACCGGCTCCTGGAGCACCGCCCAGAACATCTCCGAAAGCGCCAACTACGGCTTCGAGCCCGACGTGGCAGGCGATCCCGGCGGCGACGCCATGGCCGTCTGGGCCCTCAGCAGCGGCAGCCACAGCTACATTCAGGCAGCCTCCTACGTCGCGGCCGGCCCGCTGTTGAGCGGAGTCTCGATTCCCGCCTCCGGCGAAGTCGAGGAACAGCTCTCCTTCTCGGTCGATCCCCTCGACGCCTGGACGTCACTCGGCGCCACCAAATGGAGCTTCGGCGACGGCCAGCACGAAGAAGGCACGAGCGTCACCCACGCCTATGCCGCCCCTGGCAGCTATGAAGTGGAAGTCCAGAGCACCGACGCGCTCGGCAACGTGAGCACCGAAAAAGGCACGGTCGTCGTGGAAGGCCCGCCGGAAGCACAACCGTCCGCCCAGGAACCGCCGGCTGGGGAATCACCCAAGCACGAATTTCCCCAGCAGGAACCGCCGGCTCAGCCGGTGGCGAGCGTCACTCCCACGAGCACACCCGCCAGCTCCCCCGCCCCTTCGCCCATCCTCGAGCTGCTCACCAAAGCGCCTCAGCCCCTCATCAACACCAGAGCGCTGACTATCAAGGTGACATGCGGCGACGCTCCGTGCTCGGCCGCCGCCACGGCCTGGGTCGAGCTGCCCGGCCAGCACAAGACCAGGACCTGGCGACTCGCCGGCCCCTCCGGCACCGTCGCCGAGGACACCACCGGCCAGGTGCGCCTGATGGTGCCCCATAGGCTGCGCCACGCCGTGCGTCTCTACCTGCGCCACCACCCTCGCTATCAGGTGCAACTGCACCTGACCGTCGTGCTCGACGCCGACGGGCAGCCGTCCCAGAGTGTCAGCGCGACGCTGCCGATCTGGACCTATCCGGGCTTTCTCTAGGACCTGCCTCAAGCAGCCGCGCGAGCTGGCTGCGACGCCTGATGTCCAGCTTCCGATAGGTGTTGCCGAGGTGGTACTCCACGGTCTTGACCGTCACGAACAGCCGCTGGGCGATCTCGCGGTTGGAGTGACCCGCCGCCGCCAGGCGCGCCACCCGTCGCTCGCTGGGCGTGAGCGCTCCCGTCGGCCCATCCGCGCCACGCGCGCCAGGCTGAACACCGGCGGCGATGAGCTCGCTGCGCGCCAGCGCCGCCAACGCTCGCGCGCCGCCCGCCGCCGCGAGGCCCATGCCCTCGAGCAGCGGATCGCGGGCCTCGGCTCTGCGATGAACCCGACGTAGGGCCGCGCCGAGGTCCACGAGCACGTAGGCGCGCTCGAGCCGCGGCGGCGAAGGACCCAGCAGCGCCGCGGCTTCCCGCAGCGAAGCCACAGCCTGCTCACCCCGCTGTGCCCGCGCCCGCGCCCGCAGCGCCGCCGCCAACACGCGCGCAATCCCCGTCACACGGGCTCTCTCGAGCGCTTCCCGCGCCAGCTCGAAGGCGCGGTCGCGATCCCCCATCAGGCCCGCCGCCAGCGACGCCCCCACACGCCAGTCGAGCACCCCCGGCTGATCCGCCCCCACCTGGCAGAGCATCTCGCCGGCCCGCAGCAACACCTCGAGCGCCTCTCCCGGCCGGCCCTCGGCGATCAGCAGCCGTCCGTGAGCCCCCAGCACGAGCACGTATTCGCTGGAGCGCTGGATCTGCCGGTCGGCGAGCGTCGACTCCAGCAGCGCCCGCGGCTGGGCCGTCTCGCCGCGCTCCACGCTCGCCGTCACGAGACTGCCCACCGCCGCTCCCACCGACACCGCCCACCCGTCAGAGCGCGCCGCAAGCGCGCTCTGCGCGTCGGCCGCCGCCTCGTCGACCTGGCCGCGATACAGCAGCGGCCAGGAACGGCAGTAGCTGGCCGTCGCGTATGCCATCGGCGAGCCCCGCAACCGGGCCTCGTCCATCACCGCATCGCAGATCTCGATGTCGAGCTCGAGCTCGTCGGCGACGAGCAACGCACCCGTCACCAGCGACCACGTCATGCCGTCGCTGCCCTCGGCCCGCAGCAGCTCGCCCGCCCCCCAGGCGCGCTCAGCCACCGAGCGCACCTCCTCCGCCGAGCCGCCTTCGAAGGCTCGCTGTTGGGCCAGCTGCGCGAGCAGCTGGTGCTGCCCGTGGCTCAAGCGCCCCGTCCACTCCGCGACCGCCGGAGCCTGCGCCGCCAACGTGCTCGGACGGCGCGCCGTGTCGAGCGTGGCCGACATCCACCATGCCGCCTGAAGCTCCCTGCCCAGCTCCGAATCCGCGGACCCGAGCGTCGCGAGACCCTCCTCGAGCGTCTTCGCCGCCCGGGGATGATCGCCCGCCACAGCGAGCGCCCGTCCCAGCTCGAGCATCCGCCGCGCCCGCTCCCGGGGCTCGCCGGTCAGCTCCAGGGCGCAGCGCAGGTGCTCGCACGCCGCCGGCCTGCCCAGCGCCGCCTCCGCGCGACCGAGCTCGCCGAGCACTCCCGCCCGTTGCTCCCTCGTCGGAGGCTCCTCCAGCGCGCGCCCGAGGTACTGCACCGCCAGCTCGCCCGCACCCTGACCGAGGGCGCTCATGGCCGCCTCACGCAGGGTTTCCACCACCCACTCGTCGCCGTGGCGGCCTCCCGCCAGCAGGTGGACCGCCACCCGCGCCAGGTCGATGCGATCACGCGCCAGCATACGGGCCGCCCGCAGGTGCAGGCCACCGCGCCGCGAGACCCCGAGGTCCTCGTAGACCGCCGCCGCCACCAGCGGGTGCACGAAGCCCAGGGGATCGTCCGCCCGCAGGATCTCGGCCCGCGCGAGAGCTTCCAGCGCCGACAACCCGTCCTCCAGCCCGAGCTCCGCCAGCTCCGCCGCGTGGTGCAGCGAGACGCCGCCGCCGAGCACCGCCACCGCTCTGGCCAGCGCCACCGCCGCCGCGCCCAGACGCTCCAAGCGCAGGCACACGCTGCGCACCACTCCCGCTGGAGCGGCCGCGCAGACCGTGCTCGCGTCCAGCGTCGCCCCCTCCGCGCGAGCCAGCGAGAGCTCCCGCAGCAGCTCCCGCAGATAGAAGGGGTTGCCGCCTGTCGCCTCGCTGCACGCGGCGACCATCTCCGGCTCGCCGCCGCCATCCAGCGCATCGCGCACGAGCTCGGCCACCGCCTCCGGGCCGAGCGGTCCCAACTCGATCGCCCGCGCCGCCGGATGCCCGGCGATTCGCTCGAGCAAATCGCCCTCGCCGGAGCGCTCACGCGGCCGCGTGGCGAGCACCACGCTCACCGGCAGCTCCGCGGCCCGCGCGCACAGGTAGGCGACGAAATGCAGCGAGGGCTCGTCCGCCCAGTGCAGATCGTCGATCGCCACCAGCATGCCGGCTCCCTCGGCGAGGTCCGCCGTGAGCCACGTGAGCGCGTGCGCCCGGCGCAGCACCCGACCCTGCTCGAGCGTCTCCTGGGGCGGCGTGCGCCCGGCGGCGAACAGCTCGCCCGCCTCCTCGCCCGCTCGCCTCAGCGCCCGCCGGCGGCTCGCCGCCGGCATCTCCTCCAGCGCCGGCGCGAGCAGCGAGCTGGCAAGCGACCACGGCAGCGCCGACTCGAGCTCCTCACAGCGGGCCCGCAGCACCGGCACCCCGTCGCCGTGCGCCATCTCCTGGGCCGCCTCCAGCAGTCTCGACTTGCCGAGCCCCGCCGCCCCCTGGAGCACGATCACCGCTCCCCCGCCACCCGAGGCGCATCCCACGGCTGCGCGCAGGGTCGCCAGCTCTCGCTCGCGATCGAGCAGCATCTCCGCGAGCCCAGGCCCGCCCCGGCTCCCCAGCGCCTCTCCCATCCCGGCGAAAATTGTAAGGCGCAACGGCCGATCCTGGGGTTTCCCCTGGGGCGAAGCCCGCTCATCTCATGCAAGATCACGCCTGACGTGGCGCGCCCGCGCCATGGACACGGGGCGGAGACAAGGGGAGGACGGCAGATGACCACGCATCGAGGCGTCGCACCGGCACACGAACCGGCGAGATCTCGGGCCGGCGACTCACGGCGGCCAAGCGCTTCGCGCCGGTGTGCCCGTGCTGCGCTGGCGCTCGCGGCGGCGATCGCCGTCACGCTGCTGCTGGCCGGCGCCGCGTGGGCGACGGGCTACGAAGTGGTCTCCTGGGGAAACAACGCCAGCGGAGAGCTCGGCAAGGGGAGCCTCACGCCGACCACCAGCAACGTCCCTCTCTATGTTTGCGCGGTGAGCGGCTGCAATCACGGCACGCTCAAAGAAGTGATCGCCGTGTCCGCCGGCGGCGAACACAGCCTCGCGCTGCTGGCCAATCACGAACTGGTGGCTTGGGGCCGCGGCCAGGAAGGGGCGTTGGGAGACGGACTCATCGCCAACACCACGCTGCCCGTCTACGTGTGCGCCGTGGGCGGATGCGGGAACGGGCACCTGAAAGGCGTGATCGCCATCTCCGCCGGCGACGGCGACTCCAACATCGCGCTGCTCGAAAACCACGAGGTCGTGACCTGGGGCGCGAACAAAGCCGGACAGCTCGGCAACGGAACCCTCGCGTCTAACTCCTCATACAGCACCGTACCCGTCAAGGTTTGCGCTCCCAGTGTCCCCTTCAGCACCTCGTGCACCACCGGTGCCTACGCCGGCGACTATCTCGAAAACGCCTCCGCCGTCTCGGCCGCGCCCGACCACGATGCCGCGATCATGCAACCGAACGGAGAACTGCTGACATGGGGCGTCAACGAGCGCGGCCAGATCGGCCAGGGCAACTGGAGCAGCTACATCGACACTCCCCGACACGTGTGTGAAGTGGGCTATCCCTACGTCAACAAAGTCCTCCCCAACACCGCCCCCCACTGCCCGAGCGGCCACTACCTGACGGGCGTGGAATCGATCACCTTCGGCCTCGAGCACAACATCGCGCAGTTCTCGGGCGCTTACTGCGTCCGGATCAGGCGCAAAGACGTTCCGGCAAAGAAAGGCAAGGGAGAAGGCGAAGAAGAAGGCAAAGGCAACGGAGAAGGCGAAGGCCAGGGCGAAGGCGAAGGATGC
This sequence comes from Solirubrobacteraceae bacterium, assembly GCA_035508995.1. Taxonomy (GTDB): domain Bacteria; phylum Actinomycetota; class Thermoleophilia; order Solirubrobacterales; family Solirubrobacteraceae; genus Palsa-744. The sequence continues at coordinate 5,420 of DATJMB010000237.1, forward strand.
GCCGGGCGGATCACCAAGAAAGAAGCCGAAGAAGGCTATGAATGGATTCAGGAATACGCCGCCTATTCGGTCGTCGCGTTCGGCAACAACGAAGAAGGCCAGCTCGGCGACGGCCTCCCCGCCGAAAAATACGGTTTGAGCTCCCTCTATGCCCCCCACACGGGCGGGCCGGCGTACTGCAAGAACGAAGGAAGCTACCCCTCCCCGTGCAGCCAGGTGCCGGTGCACGTCTGCGAACCGGAATTCGCGCCTCTGTCGCTCTCGCCGTGCGGCTTCTTGGAATACCTCGAACCGGTCACCGACATCTCCGCCGGCGGCGCTCACAGCCTTGCGCTCAAAGGCTCCGGTGAAGTCCTCTCCTGGGGCTCAAACCAATATGGCACAGCGGGCAACGGCGCCAACACCGGTCCCTACACCTGCTCGTTCAAGAGCAACTCGTGCAGCCCCGTGCCGCACTACGTCTGCAACACCACCTGCTCCGGGCGCCTGACCGGGGTCACCGCGATCTCGGGCGGCTCCGCTCACGACCTCGCGCTGTCCGGAAGCAAAGGCGAAGTCTACGCCTGGGGCGACGACTCATACGGTCAGCTCGGCGACGGCCCCACCGGCACGAGCTACAAGCCGGCATACGTGTGCCAGCCGGTCACCGTCACGTGCCCGGGACACCTCACGGGTGTGAAGGCGATCTCCGCCGGCTCGACCCACAGCCTCGCGATCGGCACATTCGCGCTTGTCATCAAACCCTGCGAATGGTGTTACAAAGGCAAAGGGACACCGATAGAACCCTACAAAGGCGGCGGCATACTCGGAGAACACTTCGTCGGACCGCTGCACGGCTCGGGCGGCGAACTGCCGTATAAATGGTCGCTCGGCGGTGGCTCCCTGCCGAAAGGGCTGACGCTGGAAATCTCCCCCGACACCACCACCGCCACGATCGTCGGCACACCGACCGAAGCGGGCAGCTCGACGTTCAACGTCGAAATGACAGATTCGGGCACGGAACCCGAAACGACGAGCGAGAGCATCACGATCACCGTCATCGCGCCACCCGATCTCGGTCGCTGCGTCACCGCCGGCGGCGCCACCGAAGTGGCCACCTTCACGGACAAGGGCTGCACGAAGGCAGCCGGCGAAGGGTCGGGGAAGTACGAATGGCTGCCGGGCGTCGAAAAGGCCGGCTTCACCACCGCCAGCACGGGACCGGTGACGCTCGAAACGACGCTGGGTGAAAGGGTGTCCTGCACCGGCGGTGAGACCGGCGGCGGCGAGTACAGCGGCACGGGCGGCCTCACGAACGTTCACATGACCTTCATCGGCTGCCAGGGCTCCGGATCTCCCTGCACCACCGCGGGCGCCGGTCCCGGGGAACTGGAGACCTCGGCGCTGGAAGGCGAATACGGCTGGGAAAGCAAGCCCAAGAAGGTCGCCCTGGACCTCTATCCCGCCGGCAAGCTCGGCGCGTTCCTCGAATACAGCTGCGGCGAAGGGCCGCTCGTGACCGTCGACGGCTCCGTGCTCGCCCCGGTTAGCAGCGGCAAGATGGCGACCACCGCCACCCTCAAGTACGCGGGCAAGAAGGGCAAGCAGAAGCCGAGCGCCTTCGAAGGCGGCGAAACAGACGTGCTCGTGAGCTCGATGGGCGAACGGGTCGCGCAGGCCTCGCTGACGTTCACCGAGACGCAGACCAGCGAAGAAGCGGTCGAGATCAACCCCGCCGCCTGAACCGGGAAGGCGGGGCCACCGGTCCCGCCTTCGGTCGCGCGTCGCCACGACGCGCGACCCCGCTGCTTTACGCGTACCCTTGCCCGCGTGAACCCCCTCGCGGCTCGGTTCCCGTCGAGCCTGGCCATCGCGCTGGCGCTGCTGTGGCTTCCCGGCCACGCCGCTGCCCTCCCGGCGACGAGCGCCGCCCCGCCGACGAATCCCACCCCGGCGACGAGCCCGGCACAGCTGCTGGCCGAGAGGTACACGCCGATCGTGATGCTGCGCAAGCAGCTCGACCCACCCTGCGAAACCTCCGCCGAGCAGTACCAACCCACGAGCGTGGACACCGTGCTCGGCAACCCCAGCGTCACCCTGACCCGCTATCTGCCCGGCCGGGGCCTGCGCGTCGTGGGCCATGCCCCGAGCGCCAGCGACATCGCCGGCCTCGGCGGCGACTACTACCTCGATCTCCCCGGCAAGGCGCTCGGCGACACCTGCGTCTACGCCCGCGACTTCGCCGCCCTGCTGCGCGCCGGCAGGGCCCCCGCGATCGTCTATGCCCACATCGCCCGCGAAGCCGGCCATCCAGGCTTCGTCGTGCAGTACTGGTTCTTCTGGTACTTCAACCAGTTCAACGACCTGCACGAGGGCGACTGGGAGGGCATGCAGATCGCCTTCGATGCCAGCTCCCCCGCCCAGGCGCTCACGGAAGAACCAAGCGAAACGGTCCTCTTCCAGCACGGCGGCGGCGAGCGTGCTCGCTGGGGCGACGCCAAGGTGCAGAAGCGAGGCACCCACATGATCGTCTACCCCGCCGCCGGCTCCCACGCGACCTTCTACGACTCCGCCGTGTACGTCGAGAACGGCCAGGGCGGCTCGGGCCTCGGCTGCGACAACACCACGCCGCCGCTGCGCGAACTGCGGCTGCGACCCGTGCTGCTCCCCGAAGCCCCGCCCGCCAGCGGCGCCTTTGCGTGGCTCTCCTATCGCGGTCACTGGGGCGAACGCGAAAAGGGCTACAACAACGGCCCCACCGGGCCCAACACCAAGACCCAGTGGACCCGGCCCTTCGCCTGGATGGACGCCCAGCGATCGACGAGCCCCCGCCTGCCCGGCGGCTCGGTGATCGGGCCGCGCGTCACCCAGGCCTTCTGCGGCGCCGTCGCCACCGCCTCCCAGCTGGTCAACCTGGACGCCAGGTCCCGGCCCGCCGCGATCCTCACGCTTTTCGCCATCGTGCTGCTGCTGGGCCTGTTCGTCGGCCTCACCCGCTGGCGGCCCGTGGACCTTGCGCGCCTGCGCGCCCGCCGCAGCTTCGGCCAGATCGTGCGTGCCGCCGGGCGCCTGTACCGCCGTCACGCCCGTGCGCTGGTCCCCGTCGGCCTCACCGCCCTGCCGATCGTCGGCGGCGTGAACCTGCTCGCGAACCTCCTCTCCGGCCAGTACGCCACCGGCGCAGCCCCCACCGGCGGAGGCGTGCACCTGGCGGCCGCCGACCTCATCGAAACCTTCGCCCGCCCCGTCGCCGAGGCGATTGTCGCGGCCGTCGCGATCGCCTTCGTGCACGCACTGCTGCAGTCCCGCCCGGCGAGCTTTCGCTCCGCCTACGCGGACATGGCCAGGCGCTTTTGGCGGGTGGTGCTGGCCCAGCTGCTGGCCACCGCCGGCGTGCTCGCCCTGGCTCTCACCGTCATCGGCCTGCCCTGGGCGGTGTGGAAGTTCATCGCCTGGCAGTTCGTCCAGCAGGAAGTCCTCTTCACCGACCGCTCCATCCTCGAGGCCTTCCACGGCAGCTCGGCGCTCGTGCGCGGCCGGCGCTGGCACACCGTGCGCGTGGCCGGCTTTCTGTGGCTGCTGAGCGTTGTCGTCGGCCCCGTGCTCGGCTTCGTCCTGATCTTCACCAACTTCTCTCTCACCGCCATCAACCTGCTGGGCTCGCTCGTCTACGCGCTGCTGATCCCCTACGTCGCCCTCGGCCGCACGCTGCTCTACCTCGATCTGCAGGTCCGCGCCGAGGAGCAGCCCGCGAAGCCGCGCCGCTCCTGGGCGCCGTGGCGGCCGCGCAGCTTCGGACGGCGCCCGTCGAGCTCCCCGCCCGCGCCCGCGCCGGCCCCCGGTGTGTAGGCGTGCAGGCCCTACGCGTTCCGCCGCGCGCGTTCTGTCACCCTGTGTGAGCGTGAGCTCCCTCCCTCCCGGTCCCGGCGAGCTTCCGGCGCTGCAGCTGGTGCGCTGGCTGGCGCGCCCGATCGCCTTCATGGAGTCCTGCCGGCGGCGCTTCGGCGATCGCTTCAGCGTGCGCTTCCCCGGCTTCGAGCGGCCGATGGTCCTGATCTCCGACCCCGAGGCGATCCGGGCGCTCTACACCGCTCCCGAGCACGGCCTGCCCGCGGGGCGCACCGTCGCGCTGCTGCCGGTGCTCGGCGCGAGCTCGGTGCTGCTGCTCGAGGGCGGCGAGCACCTCGCCCGCCGCAAGCTGATGCTGCCGCCGTTTCACGGCGAGCGGATGCGCTCATACGAGTCGATCATGCGTCAAGCCACCGAGCGGGAGATAGAGCGCTGGCCCGAGGAGCGCCCCTTCGCGGTCCACCCCCACATGCAGGCCATCACCCTCGAGGTGATCCTCAGGGCCGTCTTCGGCGTCACCGACGGCACCCGCGCCGAGCGACTGCGCGAGCGCCTGCCGCTGCTGCTGCGGGAGATCTCCGCGCCCGCCCAGCTTCGCTTCATGCTCGCCAGGCGCTTCGGCCACGGCGATCCCCTCGCCCGCCTACGGGAGATCGCCGCGAGCATCGACGAGCTGCTGTTCGCCGAGATCGCCGAGCGCCGCGCCGAGGGAGCCGGCCAGGAGCGCGAGGACATTCTCTCGCTGCTGATCGCCGCCCGCTTCCAGGACGGCGGCGCGATGAGCGACCAGGAGCTGCGCGACCAGCTCCTGACGCTATTGCTCGCCGGCCACGAGACGACCGCCACCGGGCTGGC
>DATJMB010000238.1:0-8581 GCA_035508995.1 Solirubrobacteraceae bacterium
GTCGGCGGGCCAGTAGTGGGGGTCTCAGGAGTCTTCGTGGGAGTATCGGAGGTCCGTCGCATGGCCCGGGAGGGTACTCACGCGACGTCCCTCTGCCCAGCAAATATCCTGCATGCAAGCGGATTTGCAGCGTCAATCGGCGAGAACCGCAGGGGCGGCGGCTAAGGTTGACGGCCGATGGCTCGCATCGACACCACCACCGTCCCCGCCAACGGCCTGCCCGTCAACGCCATCGAACTGCCCGGCACCCGCGCCCTCACCGTCCTCGTGGCCTTCGACGCCGGCGCCCGCACCGAGCGGCCGGAGGAGAACGGCATGGCCCACTTCCTCGAGCACCTCGTGTTCAAGGGCGGCGAGAAGTACGACAACTACAAAGCCGTCAACGAGACCGCCGAGCTGCTGGGCGGTGTGCTGAACGCCTACACCAGCCACGACCTCGTCGCCTTCCACATCACCGTCCGCGCCGAGTCCGCCCCACAGGCCATCGACCTGCTCAGCGACTTCGTCGGCCGCCCTCGCCTGGACGCCGAGGAGCTCGACCGCGAGCGCGGCGTGGTGATCCAGGAGATCAACCGCTCCTACGACCAGCCCTCCGTCGTCGCCGAGTACCTCATCGACCGTGCCGCCTTCGGCGAGCATCCCCTCGGCCGCACCGTCCTAGGCCCCGAGGAGAACCTCCGCAGCTTCACCCGCGAGGCCATCGTCGCCTTCCGCCAGCGCCGCTGGGCGGGCTCCCGCGGCGGCGCCTTCCTCGCCGGCAACCTCGACTCCCTGCCCGCCGAGGACGAGCTGGCCGACTGCTTCGCCCGCTTCCCCGACCTCCCCGCCCCCGAGCCCTACGTGCCGGCCCCTGCTTTCGCTCCCAAGACCCTCGTGGAGGAGCGCGACACCAACCAATCCCACCTGCGCATGATCTACCGGCCCGACATCGAGGTCGCCGACCTGCGCCAGCGTGCCGCCCTATCCATCTACGCCACCCTCCTGGGCGGCTCCATGGGCTCCCGCCTGTTCGAGGAGATCCGCGAGAAGCGCGGCCTCTGCTACTCCGTCTACGCCACCGACCACGCCTTCGCCGACATGCCCGTCCTGCAGCTCGGCTCGGGTCTCGAGTCCGCGAAGTGCGTCGAGGCCTACACCCGCATGCGCGACATCGTCACCGAGCTCCGCCAAGAGGGCCCCACCGAGAGCGAGGTCGACCGCGCCCGCGCCTATGCCGCCGGCCGCCTCGTGCTCGCCTTCGAGAACACCGGCGCCGTCGCCCGTTACGCCGCCTCCCGCACCATCGTCTTCGGCGAGCACATCGACCCCGACCTCGCCATCAAAGCCCTCGACGAGGTCACCTTCGAGGAGGTTCGCGAGGTCGCCGCCCACGTCGCCGACAACCTCGCCGTCGCCTGCGTCGGACCTCATACGGCGGAGGAGTTCTAACAGTCTTTTTGGAGCCGGTGTCCCACCATGGTTATACGCGCCCTCTGAAGGAATGCTTTCTCCCAGGCCTGGCCACCCGCTGCCCCGGGTCGCTGCTCTAGTCGAGATCGAAGGCCGACTGAATCGCCAGCGAGAGGCCGGACTCCTGGCCCTCGAGCAGTACCCCCACCTGCTCGCCGAGTGCCCCCGCGGGAATCGTGGTCACGTTGTCGCAGCTCACCACGGATGGCCCCGCGAGGCCGTTTGCCTCATCCACCGGCACCTCGGTTGAGAGACCGCGAACGGTGGTCGTGATCGGCGCCACCGTCACGGTGTTCAGATAGGGACGCACGAGCTCCCGCGTGAGCACGAGCACCGGCCGGGACTTGTCGAGCGCCGCGATGTGGATCGGCCGCATCAGTCGAGCTCGGAGCGCAGCCCCGCGGCGTGTTCCGCGAGCCCCGCCAGCTCGGGATCGGGTCCACCGCGCGCCAGTATCCGCACGTCCCTCGCCGCCACCGCTCGCCGGCGCTCCCTTTCCAGGGCCTGCGTAACCACGGCCGCGCGGCTTCGTCCCCCGCCCGAGTCCACCACCTCATCCACGAAGTCCACCAGCTCCTCTGGCAATCTCACCGCGATCTGCTTGCTCATACCAAAATGGTAGCGCTTTGGGATTAGATATACGATGAACTCGTGCTCGCCGAGCGCCTCACCTCCCAGCTGCTCGCCGGAGAGCCCGCCCGCGACCCGCTCGCCGTCGCTCGGCGCCTGCTGGCGATCCAGGGACAGGATCCCCGCGGCGCCCGCCTGGCGATTCGCGCCCGCACCAGCGGCCTCTCAGCCGCGAACGTCGATCGGGCGCTAACCGACGAGCGCACCCTTGTGATCGCCTGGCTGAATCGCGGCACCCTCCACCTCGTGGCAAGCGAGGACTACCCCTGGCTGCACCGCGTCGTGGCGCCCACTCTGCACGCCGGCGCCCGCCGCCGGCTCGCCGCCGAGGACATCGGACCCGACGCCGCCGATCGCGCCCTGAAGACGATCGCCCGCTCCATCTCCGCCGACGGACCGCTCACCCGCATCGAGCTGCGCGAGCGCATCGCCCGGGCCGGCGTGCCCATGGAGGGCCAAAGCCTCCTGCACCTGCTCTTCCTGGCCTCCCTCGAGGGCCTCGTGATCCGCGGCCCGATGCACGGCCGCGAGCACGCCTACGTCCTCGTGCGCGACTGGCTGGGAGAGCCCGCGCCGGTGGAGCGCGAGCGGGCGCTGGCCGAGCTCGCACGCCGCTACCTCGCCGGTCACGCCCCCGCGGAAGACCGCGACCTCGCCTACTGGGCCGGCCTGCCCCTGCGCGACGCCCGCGCGGGCCTTACGGCGATCGCCTCAGAGCTGCACGAGCGCCCTGACGGCTTGCTGGAGCTGAAGCGCACCCCACCGGCCGCGCCGCTGCCCCCGCCCCGCCTGCTCGGCTCCTTCGACCCGGTCCTCCATGGTTGGCACTCCCGCGAGGCAATCGTCGGCGACAACCAGACAGTCGTCACCGCCAACGGCATCTTCCGCCCCATCGCCCTCGTCCAGGGCCGCGCCGTGGCCACCTGGAGCATGCCCAGGGGGCGTGTGGAGCTGCGGCCCTTCGCCCGCCTTCCCCGCCCCCACACGGCCGCTCTGGAGGCGGATGCCGAGGACGTGCTGCGTTACCTGGCCGGCCGTCCCACAGCCACCCGAGCGCCCGCCCGTCCAACCGCCACGCCGAAGTCCCCGTAGACGAGCTAAGAGCGGAACGCAGCCAGCTTCGCGGCCTCCGCCGAGTCGCTGCCGGCCATCTCGCTCACCCACCCGATCGCCTCGTCGAGGTCCACCGAGCGAGCCTCCACCATCGCTTCGATGTCCACCCAGTCGCGTGGGCGGTCGAACATCGCCTTGAAGACCGCGAGGCCGGTGCAGCTCAGAACGGGGATCGTGCGCTCGCCGAACGGCACGTGACGGATGTTCCGCTCGACGTCGTCGTGGAAGGACAGCACGCTGAAGAACAGGTCGATCGGGGTTATGTCCCAGCGCAGCCTGACCTGGCCGTCGCGTTCGGCGCGTTCCACGTCGAGCCCGCCGAACTCGATCTCCTCGGGGAGCGCCGCGAAGACGTCCTTCGTGCGCTCGGGGCCCACGAACACGTTGACGTCCACGTCCTGCGTCGCCCTCGCCTCGAGCACGCAGTAGCCGAGCGCGATCGCTCCGCCGATCGCGTGCGGAATCCCGGCGGCGTCGAGGCCGTCGTGCACCGCCAGCAGCCGGTCCTCGAGGCGACTCATCCGCCCACCCGCAGCTGCTCGCGAGTGAGCCTGTCGAGCCGCTTCAGCGGCGGATACGTGAGCTCTCCCCGACGGCGTTTCGGCATCGCGTCCGCGAGGTCGAGCACGTCTTTGAGCGTCCTCCCCGAGCGTTCGAGGTCGACCCGATTGGAGAGCGGCGCGACGGTCAGCTCCAGTTCGGCCGCCCGCGCAATGCGCGCCAGGGCCGCCGCCGACGGCTGGCGACGCCCGTGCTCATACGCGCTGAGAACGGAGCTCTGAATGCCGGTCCTGCGCGCGAGCTCCGCCTGGCTGAGCCCACTGCGGCGGCGGATCTGGCAGATCAGCTCGCCCGCGGCACGGTCATTGCTCACGAACATACGCTTAGCTTAGCATATACGCTAAGAAGATCCTAGAACTAATAGCGTATCCGCTAATTATCCCAGCGCCACCATGCGGTCGATCGGCACCCTCGCCGGGGCGGCCACCTCCGGAGGCACTCGCACCTCGAACCTCATGTCCCGCAACCCGTCCCGCAGCTTCTCCAGGGTGATCATCTTCATGTACACGCACGACGCCCTGGGGTTGGCGGCGATGAACTCGACGTCCGGCGCCGCCATCCGCAACGGGTAGAGCATGCCCGTCTCCGTCGCCACCACCGCCTCCCGCCGGGGACCGTCGGCGACGGCGAGATCGGCCTCGCGGCCGCCCCCCACGGCGAGATCGCCCGTGGCCGCTCGTCCGTCCCGGGGAGCCCCGCCCACGGCGCCCCCCGCCTCCCGCTCGAGCTGCTCGGCATAGGCGAGCATGCCGCCGGTGGAGAACATGTGCAGGCCCTCGGGGGAGATGTCCCCGGCGGCCACGTACTCCATCACGCTGGTGGTGCAGCCGCACTCGGGGTGGATCAGGAACTCGGCGTCGGGGTGGGCCGCCCGCACCGCGTCGATGTCGCTCGGCCGGATGCCCGCGTGCACGTGGCACTCGCCGTCCCACACGTGCATCGGCCGCCCTAGCTCCTTCTCCACGAACGCGCCCAGCCACATGTCCGGCCCGAACAGGACCTCGGTGTCCTGTCCGTGGGTGTCGTAGATGTGGCGCACCACCTCCACGGCGTTGGCGGAGGTGCAGCAGTAGTCGGTGAGCGCCTTCACCTCGGCGGTGGTGTTCACGTACATCACCACCACCCCGTCGGGGTGCTCAGCCTTCCACCCGGCGAGCTGCTGGGCGTCGATCGAGGCCGCCAGCGAGCAGCCGGCGTCGAGGTCGGGGATCAGCACCGTCTTCTCGGGACACAGGATGGAGGCGGTCTCGGCCATGAAGTGCACGCCGCAGAAGGCGATCACCTCGCTGTCGCTCGCCGCCGCCCGGCGGGAGAGGCCGAGCGAGTCGCCCACGTAGTCCGCCACGTCCTGGACCTCCGGCACCTGGTAGTTGTGGGCCAGGATCACCGCCCTGCGCTCCGCGGCGAGCTCGCGCACCTCCGCGTGCAGCTCGACGATCTGCGCCGGCGTGAGCTCTGGGAGCGGCTGCTGGGCGGGGATCATCGGCAGCGAGCGCATCGTTGCTCCAGTCTATCCTCGCCCTGGTGAGCGTCGAGATGCCACACGATCAGCTGCTGGCCCTCGTGCGAGCGGCGCTCGAGGAGGACGTGGGCGCCGGTGACGTCACCACCGAGGCGACCGTGGAGCCGACCGCCCGCGCCCGCGCGCTGATCGTGCAGAAGGCGCCCGGCGCGATCTACGGCCTCGACGCCGCCGAGGCGGTGTTCTCGCTGCTCGACGCCGACGTTCGCTACGAGCGCCTCGCCACCGAGGGCCACTGGCGCGAGCCGGGGTCCCCGGTGCTCGCCATCGAGGGCTCCGCCCGCGCGCTGCTCACCGGCGAGCGCACCGCGCTGAACTTCCTCGCCCGCCTCTCCGGCGTGGCCACCGTGGCGATGCGGGCCGCCCTGGCGGTGCAGGACACCGGGGCGATCGTGCTCGACACCCGCAAGACCACCCCGGGCCTGCGCCTGCTCGAGAAGGCCGCCGTCGCCGCCGGCGGCGCCGCCAACCACCGGGTGGGCCTGTTCGACATGATCCTCATCAAGGAGAACCACATCGCCGCCGCCGGCTCCATCGCCCAGGCCGTCGAGCGCGCCCGCGCCGCGGCGCCCGAGCTCGCGGACACCCTCGAGGTCGAGGTCCGCGACACGCGGGAGATCGACGAGGCCCTCGCCGCCGGCGCCCCCCGGCTGCTGCTCGACAACATGACCGTGCAGGAGCTCCGCGCCGCCGTCGCCCAGGTGGCGGGCCGGGCCAAGCTCGAGGCGAGCGGCAACGTCACGCTCGAGAACCTCCGCGACCGGGCTCTCACCGGCGTGGATTACATCTCGATGGGCGCCCTCACCCACTCCGCGCCGGCGCTGGACCTGAGCCTCACGCTCGAGCTGGTGGCCTAGCGCCCACACCCCGACGCCGGCGCCTACTCCCCCGGCCCGGAGCTCGCGGCGGCGAGGAGCAGATGGGCGCGCACGAAGCCGTCCAGATCCCCGTCGAGCACACGCTGCACGTCGCCCATCTCGAAGTCCGTGCGGTGGTCCTTGACCAGCGAGTAGGGGTGCATCACATAGGAGCGGATCTGGGAGCCGAAGTTCACGTCCTGCGCCTCGCTCTTCTCGCGGGCGATCTCCTCGGCCCGTTCTCGCTCCTGGCGCTCGAGCAGCTTCGCGCGCAGCATCGCCATGGCGGTGGCCCGGTTGGAGGACTGGGAGCGCTCGTTCTGGCACTGCACCACGATGCCCGTGGGCCGGTGGGTGATGCGCACGGCGGAGTCCGTCTTGTTGACGTGCTGGCCGCCCGCCCCCGAGGCCCGGTAGGTGTCCACCTGCAGGTCGTCCTCCTCGATCTCCACCTCCCCGGAGGCCTCCGGCACCACCGGCGCCACCTCCACCCCCGCGAAGCTCGTCTGGCGGCGGTGGGCGGAGTCGAAGGGCGAGAGCCGCACCAGCCGGTGCACCCCCCGCTCGGCGGAGAAGAGGCCGTAGGCGTTCTCGCCGCTGACCTGGAAGGTGGCGGACTTGATGCCCGCCTCCTCCCCCGCGCTCGCCTCCAGCAACTCCACCGAGAAGCCGCGGGACTCGGCCCAGCGCATCTCCATGCGCAGCACCATCTCGGCCCAGTCCTGCGCGTCCGTGCCCCCGGCGCCGCGTTCACGCTCACGAGCGCGTCCCCCGCGTCATACGGCCCCGAGAACAGCCGCTGCTCCTCGAGCGCCTCCAGTCGCCGCTCCACCGAGGCGATCTGCTCGTCCACCTCCCCCTGCAGCGAGCTGTCCTCCGCGGCCATCTCCGCGAGCCCGTCGAGATCCTCCACGTCTGCCCGCAGCGCGCTGAACATCTCCAGGCGCTTGGACGCCCGCGCGTGCTCTGAGGACACCGCCGCCGCCCGCTCGGCGTCGTCCCAGAAGCCCTGCTCGCCCATCTCCGTCTCGAGCGCCGCCACCCGCTCGCTCAGCGAATCTGGGTCAAAGATAATCCGCGAGCAGCTTCATCTGCTCACGGATGGCGGCCAGCCGCTGAGGCGTCGACTCGCTGGGAGCGGCGGTGGCCATGCCTTCACGCTATCAGCGGGAGCGGCCATCTCCTGGGAAGACGACCATCCGTCTAGGACGGCCGTGGACCAAGCGGGACAAGGACGCAGTGAGCGAAGTGTGCTTCAGGCACACGAGCGATCGAGGACGCAGTATCCGCGCCGCGTCCACGGTCGTCCTAGGCGCCGTGGCACTTCTTGTACTTCTTCCCCGAGCCGCACCAGCAGGGGTCGTTGCGGCCCACCTGGTGCTCGTCGTCCACCACCCGCTGCTCGACGGTGGCGACGGCCACCTGTTCGGGCTCCTCGCCGCCGGCGCTGTACACGCCCGCACCCGCCCCCGCCGCGGCGGCGGCGGCGGCGATGGCTCCGGCGCCCGCGGTGGAGGCGCCGCCGGAGTAGGAGATGCGTCCGGCCTGGGTGGCGCTGCCCTGGGCGGCGAAGGAGGGGATTGGAGCCCCACCCGCCCCACCGCCGCCGCCGTTCTCGCCTTCCACGTTGACCTGCACGTTGAAGATCATGCGGGTGTAATCGGCCCACACGCTGTTCATGAGGTCGCCGAAGAGCTCGAAGGCCTCGTTCTTGTAGGCCACCAGAGGATCGATCTGGGCGAAGCCCCGCAGATGGATGCCCTCGCGCAGGTAGTCCATGTCGTAGAGGTGCTCTCGCCAGCGCTCGTCGATGATCTGCAGCAGCAGGAACCGCTCCAGGGCCCCCATCAGCTCCTCGCCGAGCTCCCCGTCGCGGGCGTCGTAGCGTTCCATGGCGAACTCGCAGATGGTGTCCGTGAGAGCGATGCGATCGGCTGTGTTCGCCTGCAGAGCCTCCGCGTCGAGCTCCTCCGGGAAGAACTGGCCGAGGGCCGTGAAGAGACCGTCGAGGTCCCAGTCCTCCACGAAGTCCCCGGGGGTGTACTGGGCGACGGTGCGCTCGAGCACCCCCTGCACTTCCTGGCGAGCCTCGTCGCTGATGCTCTCCCCTTCCAGCACCCCGTCCCGGTAGCGGTAGACCACCCGGCGCTGCTCGTTCATCACGTCGTCGTACTCCAGCACCCGTTTGCGGATCAGGAAGTTCTGCTCCTCCACCTTCTTCTGGGCTTTCTCGATCTGCTTGGAGAGCATGCCCGCCTCGATCGGTTCCTCGTTGCCCTCCTCGTCCACGCCGCCGAGTTTGTCGAGGATGCGGTAGATGCGATCGCCCGCGAACAGCCGCACGAGATCGTCCTCGGCGGAGAGGAAGAAGCGCGACTCGCCGGGGTCGCCCTGGCGCCCCGAGCGCCCGCGCAGCTGGTTGTCGATGCGCCTCGATTCGTGGCGCTCG
>DATJMB010000239.1:0-5265 GCA_035508995.1 Solirubrobacteraceae bacterium
GCGGTAGATCGTGGGCGTAGAGCGTCGCGCTGGCGCCTTGATACGGCAGCGATGCGCGGTAGTAGGGTGCTGACGGGATCGCCTGATGCCAGGTCGCTCGCCAGCGGCGCTGAGCATCGCTCGGGTCCCAAGTCTCGCCACCTTTGGGTCTCCGAGGGCGCTGGCAGCTGGGGCACCAGCGGGCGTTACGTGAGCACCACGGTGGAGGGCACGCGTTGGCTCACTCTTGACGAGTGCGACCGGTCCGAGGTGAAGGTCGCGCAGGGCAGGGTCCTGGTGCGCAACCTCGTGCGCAGGAAGACCAAGGTGATCGGTGCCGGGCAGACATACACAGCCGCTGACGTGCCGGCCCGCCGACGGTGAGAGCGGCCAACACATCCAGATCCTGATCGAGCACCTCACCGAGCACGGCTATCGGGTGTCGATCGAGATGGACGACGATGCGTTCGAGAAATTGGAGCGGGTGGAGCCTTGAGGGGACGGTCCGCTCACGCGCGCGGGTGGGCTGTGGGAGGGGTCCTGTCGTGAGAGGGTTTGTATGGCGGTGGCGATGGTGGCGGGGTGGGTGTAGGGGGCCATGTGTCCGCCGGGGATCATCTCCAGCTGTGCGTGGGGCAGTGCGGCCGCGAGGTGTCGGCCGCAGCGGGGTTCGACGAGCTTGTCCTGTTGGCCCTGGATGACGATGGCGGGCACGGCGATTGTGTGCAGGCCGCGGTTTACGGTGTCGATGACGGTGTTGGCGGCGAGCATCTCGCCGGCCCATGCCTCGAGGTTGGCGTGCTTCATGTTGATCGCGAGGGCGCGGTGCAGTTGGGCGGGGTTCACGGGTGCGGGGGAGAAGGCTTCTTCGTCTACCTGTTCGGCGGCGGTCTTGCGCACGAGTTGCGAGATGGTGAGGTCGGCGAGCTGGGCGAGTACGGGGAGCTCGATGACTTTGACGAGTTGGGCCTGGGCGCGGGAGAGGGTGGAGGTGTGGGTGCAGGTGGCGGCGGCGTCCACGAGCACGAGGCCGCCTACCGCGTGGGGGTGGCGCTCGGCGAAGGCGAGGGAGATCGCGCCGCCGTAGGAGTGGCCGACGAGGATTGGCTGGCCGAGGTGGAGCTTGGCGATCAGTTCGGCGATTGCCTGCAGTTGACGGTTCAGCGGGAAGTAGCCGCCGGTGGAGAAGCCATAGCCGGGCCGGTCGATCGCGACGGTGCGCCGGCCTGGCAGCAGCCGCGTCACGAGATTCCAGTCTTCGGCGGTGCCGGGCAGTCCGTGGAGCAGCAGCACCGCGGGTTCGCCACCGCGACGTTCGAGGTAGCGCACGTCAAGGCCGCCGGCCAGCCGCACGAAGCTGCCGTTGGGCCGCGGCGTCAGCGGCAGGCGACCATAGGTCCAGTTCAACGCAATGAGCGTCAGCACGCACACACCCACCAGGGCGAGCAGCAGCCGTTTGATCGAGACGCCCCGCACCGGCGCAGGCTATATGGGTCGCCGGTATTCAGGCGCTTGCGTGTATCGGCGGCTGGCGGTACGCCTCAGTCACATCACGCTTGACCTCAGGGCGGTGTCCGATGGCGGGGAGCCAGCCTCGTGCGAGGAGCCATGTCGACAGGATCACAGACAGGCGGGGATGCTATCATTCTGCAAGCAATGACGAACTTGCTTGTGCGCGATCTGCCGGATGATGTTCACCGTGCCCTGCGGCGGCGGGCGAAGTCGCATGGGCAATCCTTGCAGGCGTACCTAGCGAGCGAATTGACGAGGATCGCTGAGCGGCCCAGCTTGGCTGAGGTATTGGACCGCATCGATCGGAGGTCTGGAGGCGAAGTGGGGCTCGCGCGCGCTGCGAAGGATCTGGCGGAGGAGCGCGGGCGACGTTGATCGTGGTCGATGCGAGCGTGCTCGCGAACGCCGTCGCTGATGACGAGACCGACGGGCACACTGCGCGGGAAGCGCTGCGTGCGGCAAAGGATCTCGCGGCACCAGATCTCGTTGACGTCGAGACGGTGTCGGCGCTGCGCAAGCGCTGGTTGGCCGGCACACTCACCGAGGAGCGATTTGCCGCGGCGGTTGGCGACCTCGAAGCTCTTGATCTAGATCGCTACCCCGCTTTGCCGCTAATGCGTCGCGGCTTTGAGCTGCGGGCCAATCTGACCGCCTACGACGCCGCCTACGTGACCCTGGCTGAGGCGCTCGGATGCGAGTTGCTCACCGGCGACGGGCGGCTTGCGGGCGCCCCCGGCCTCGGTTGCTCCATCGAGGTTCTCTCGTCGCCGCGGCTGAACTGACCTCAGCTCTCAAACGGAGCCAAGCGCACGGCCAGAGGCAGCCCGCACCGCACCAGCAGCCCGAACCGCCCGTGGGGCACGGCGGCTGCCTCCGCCCGGATCATCGCCACGAGCTGGCGCTTGAAGTCCTCCCGTGGGTGGCGCTCGAGGACCTGGGAGACGTTCTCAGGCGCGATGTCCCAGATGCGCAGGCCGGCGCCGTCCACCATGGCGCCCCACTGCAGGTAGCAGCCGATCTCCCCATCGCGCTCCACGGTCACGCCGGGGGTGGTGTGAACGCAGATGGCGTCCGCCAGCGTCTGCGCGCGGCCCTCGTCCACGCCCGCGGCGGTGGCGCAGGCGAGCGTTCGCTCGGCGCTGCCGAGGGTGAAGTCTCGGCCGGGTGTGGGCAGGGAGATGCCGTGGTCGTGCAGGAGGGAGCCGCAGTAGAAGAGCTCCACGTCGAGCTCCCTGCGATCAACCGCCGCGAGGGCCCGGCCGAAGAACCACGTCCGGTAGGAGTGGCCCACGAGCGCCGCCGGCAGCTCGGCGCACGCCTGCTCGGCCTCCCGGGCGAAGGAGGAGTCGGGCGCCCTGAAGGTGTCGAGGTCCACGTTCGCGGCCGCCGCCGGCACGCGCCCGAGAGCCAACTTGGCGCGGCCCATCAGGTTCTCCCACTGTCCCACCCCGATGGCCGCCAGCAGCCGCGCCCGCTCACCGGCGCTCAACCGTCCACCGGTCCGCTGCGCCCATCGCAAGCCCCCGAGGCGCTGTGGGTCGGGCGAGTGCGAAGGACTGCCCATCAGAGGCTCGCTCGTGGGTTCACGGACCAAGTGTCCCACGCCGACCTCGGTCTATCTGCTGGCGCCTGCCGGCGCGAGGATCGCTGAGCGAGACGTGGAGCCCGAGCGAGCCTCCTGAGAGGCCGCTTCGAGGCACGCGGCCCGGCGCTCCGCCAGGTCTTCTCGACCCATAAAAGAGGGGTACTTTCATGTAGCGGGATGCTAAAATCTGTCTCACAATGCTGTCGGATGAGCAGATCCTCCGGTACAACCCGTGGTGGGGCCGCGCTGGGTGGGAGGCGGAAGATCCGCATCTTCGCCGTCTGCGAGGGCGCTCGGTGAGGCTGCCGGCACCGCAGGTGGACGACCTGGATTTGGGGGGCGCGGGGGTGCACATACTGAGGGGGCCGCGACAGGTGGGCAAGTCGACGGACTTGAAGCTGCTCGTGAGTCGAGCGCTGCGGGAGGGCGGTCCGGCGCGTGACGTTGTGTACCTCTCGTTCGATCTGCTCGAGGATCGGCCTGCCGGAGAGCTCGTGAGGAGTGTGGGCCGGGCGCTCGAGCTCGCGCGCGGCGGGGCGTCGAAGCTGCTCTTGCTGGACGAGGTGACAGCGGCACCCAGTTGGCGTACTGCCATCAAGGTGCTGTGGGACGACGGCCGGATCGACCGGGACGTGGTCGTCTGCACTGGCTCCTCGGCGATGGACCTCGCGGAGGGCGCCGCCGAGCGGTTGCCCGGTCGGCGGGGGATGGGTCGAGACATGCTCGTGCTGCCGCAGGGCTTCGCCGCCTTCGCGCGCGCCTGCGATGCGGATGTTCCGCCAGGTCTCGGTCTGACGGTCGGCGAGCTGCTCGGCGAGGACGGCAGGTTGGAGTTGCTCGCGGCACAGGTGCACCTGCCGGCGCTGCGGCTAGCGCTCGAGCGCTACCTGCGCTTCGGAGGCCTGCCGGCAGCGGTGGCCGAGGCGGCGGCCGGTCTGGCCGAGCCGAGCGAGGAGGTGCGCAGGGTGCTGTGGGATTCTCTCGTGCGCGAGGTTCAGCGTCGCGGCGCGAGCGTGCCGGCCACGCAGGCGCTGCTGGAGCGGATCGTGCGCTCGCTCGGTGGGAAGGTGAGCTGGTCGCGGATCGCCCGGGAGCTGGCGGTGCCGCTCGGCGCGGTCGCCCGCCGGAGAGGTGCGGGCGTGAACGATCCGCGCACGGTGCAGAGCTACGTGGAGCTGCTGGCGATGAACTACTTCGCGCTCATCCTCTACTTCTGGAAGGCCGACGCCGGCTCGGGTGACCTGGCGAAGGACAAGAAGCTCTATCTCGGAGATCCCCTCCTCTACACGATCGCCACCGAGAGAACCGGCCTGCCGCGCGATCCTCATGCGGAGGTGGAGAACGCCCTCGCCCTCGCCCTCTATCGCCGATACGAGCCGGTGGAGCGGTGTGCGGAGGGCTTTCGTGCGCCCGAGCGGCTGCACGTCTGGGGGACGAGGCGTGGCGGGGAGATCGACTTCGTGTGCGGTCCTCGGGAGGCGATCGAGGCGGTTGAGGTCGCCGACTGGGAGCGGGTGAACCGCCAGAAGGCCACCGCTCCGATGCGTGCCCTGCCCAGCCGACCCGCGCTCGTTGCCACTCGCGAGGAGCTGCGACTATCGGGCTCCGCCAATCTCGTGCCCGCGGCCCTGCTTCTCTGGGCTCTTTCTGGGTGAACCCGAACGGCCTCATGCCCGCCGACCGCACAGCTCAGCTGACCCGAGCCACCACCTACCCCTACGAGCGACCCGCCGGCTCGTATGTGCTCGTGAACGGCCGGGCCCACTCGCTGCTGGGGCTGGGCGAGGATCCGCTCGCGCTGGAGACGATGCTCGTGGCGCCCTTCGCGCGCGCGCGCCCGCGCGCGCGGGGCGTGCAAATCGAAGCCGACGAGCCAGACGGGCAAGACGAGCCAGACGGGCAAGACGAGCCAGACGGGCGAGGCCAACGAAACGAGTGCCTCACCCTCGCGGAGCTGATGGCCCGAGAGAACATCGACCAGGGCCAGCTCACGGCCAAGCGCACGGCCGTGATCTCCTATGGGGCGAACACCGCCATTGAGGCGCTGGCGCGCAAGTTCGAGCGGGCGCCGGGCGACGTGGTGATCCCCGCCATCGAGGCCAGCCTGGGGGATTTCGACGTGGTGTTCTCCGCCCACATCTCCCGGTACGGGGCGATGCCGGCCACCCTCCAGCGCTCGGCGGGCACCA
>DATJMB010000240.1:0-3453 GCA_035508995.1 Solirubrobacteraceae bacterium
CCGTCGCCGCCGACGCCAGCCACGCCCGCCGCATCGCCGCCCTCATCCACGAAGCCACCGGCCAATCCCCCGTCCTCGTCCTCCACACCGACTCCTCCGCCTCAACCAAGCTCGCCCGCTTCCGCAACTCCACCGCCCCCTGGATCGTCGCCGTCAACATGGTCTCCGAGGGCGTCGACATTCCTCGCCTCCGCGTCGGCGTCTACGCCACCGCCGCCAAGACCCCTCTCGTCTTCCGCCAGATCGTCGGCCGCTTCGTCCGCACCATCCCCTCCCAGCCACCCCATCCCAGCTGGCTCTACCTCCCCGCCGAGCCCACCCTCCGTGCCCACGCCGCCCACATCGAGTCAGAGCTTCGCCACGCCCTTCCCTCCCGCTCTGAAGCGGAGTTGGAGGACCGCCCCGACCGCCTGCCCCCGAGAGAGCCCTCCCCCGAAGAGCAGTTCGTGCCCCTCAGCGCCGAGTTCGCCGCCCAGATGACCCTTTTCGGCGCCCCCTCTCCGGCCGTCACCAGAGGCCCCGGTGGCGCCCTCGCCTCGGCAGCTCTCGACCCCGACCCCGTCCCCCAGCCCCCTCCTCACATCCCCGCCCCCCATGCCGAGCCTCCCGCCGCCGCCCCCGCCTTCGAGCGCCGTGCCCAGCTCCGCCGCCAGCGCACCAGCCTGGTCGCCGACCTCCACCGTCACACCTCCACAACCCATCGCGACATCAACGCCTGGCTCAACCGCTCCCTCGGCCTCACCCGCGTCGACGAGGCCACCATCCCCCAGCTCGAACGCTCCATCGAGCTCCTCCAGCGCGAGCTCTCACACAAGCCCTCCCGTCCTCCTGCCTCCTCCATCCCTGCGATACAGTCCTCCCCGTGAACCCCGCCCGCGCCCTCAACGCCCTCGCCGCCGTCCGCTTCGCCATCGGCGCCGGCTCCTGGGCCGCCCCCCGCGCCACCGGCGCCCTCTTCGGCCTCGACGCCGCCGCCAACCCCCAGGTTCCCTACGTCGCCCGCCTCTTCGGCGCCCGCGACGTCGCCCTCGCCGTCGGCGCCCTCACCAGCGAGGGCCAGGCCCGCCGCCAGTGGCTCGTCGCCGGCCTCGCCTGCGATCTCGCCGACGCCGCAGCCGGCTATGCAGGTGGCCGCGCCAAGTACCTCCCCGCCCTTGCCAGCGCCCTCGTCACCGCCACCGCTCTCTCCGCCGCCGCCCTCGGCGCCGCCGCTCTCGCCAGCGAATAAGCCTCGGCCTCCCCTCTGCCCGCGCGCTCGCGCCCGCCTACGCTGCCCGCGCCGTTGAGCCCCTCCCGTGCGCCTATGCCGCTCGCGTGCGCCGCTCGAGCCCCCCGAACGGAGCCTGTCTACGCCGCCGCCGGTCCACCTTCACCACCGGCCCTCTCGTGTTCCCCACCCACCGCAACACGTACGCGTCACGCGACACGCTGTACCGCAGCAACGGCCGCATCAGCACCACCCAGTGTCGTGCCATGTAGCGGCGAGGTCTTTGAACTGAGCGCAACAAGAGTCCTTTCCGCGCGTCCCCTCGACAGTCAGACTTTCTCACAGTTTGCCATCCCTCGTCATCCCGAGCGCCACCTACGCCATCCTCGCCCCGCAGTTCGGCTGTCCCGGCGGCACCACTTCAGCCGGCTGCGCCCTGTCGCTCGCCTCCTCGCCGGCCCGCGAGCGCCGGCTGACCCCTCAGGCCTCCACCATCAGCGTCACCGGCCCCTCGTTCACCAGCTCCACCGCCATCTTCGCTCCGAACACCCCCCGCTGGGCTTTCGCCCGCTCGCAGAACAGCTCGTACAGCTCCCTTGCCCGCCCCGCCTCCGCCGCACCCAGGAAGTTCGGCCGGTTGCCCTTGCGGGTGTCCCCGTAGAGCGTGAACTGGCTCACGCACAGGATCTCCCGCTCTCCGAGATCCTCGTTCATCCGCCCCTCCTCGTCCTCGAAGATCCGCAGCCTCCTCACCTTCTCCGCCAGCCCCTCCGCCGTGCTCTCCTCGTCCTCCCGCCCCACCCCCAGCAGCACCACCAGCCCGGCCCCGATCTCCGCCACCACACGCCCCTCCACCCGCACCGACGCCCCGCTCACCCGCTGCACCAGCGCCCGCATCCGCGGTCCCGTCTTCCGGCCGCTACCGCGCCGCCAGCAGCGGCACGTCGTGCGCAACTTCGGCCGGGATGAAGTTCGCCGAGTAGATCGTCGTCCGCTTCCCCGACCCCGAGATCCCGTACACCAGCCCCGTGTGGTTGATGAACTGCGGCTGCTCCGCGTCCCGTTCCGAGCCCACCCCCCACGCCTTCCACACCCGCCCCAGTTCTCGCGCCGAGCCGACCAGGTACTGCATCCGCCCCGTCATCTGGTGCCGCGCCAGGAACGCCGCCACCGCTTTGCGCGTGTCCCCCTTCGGATCCACCGACACCGCGATCACCTGCACCTTCGAGTCGTCCTTGCCCAGCAGTTCCAGCGCGCTGTGCAGGCTCGCCGTGATCAGCGGGCACACGTCCGGGCAGTTCGTGTACAGGAACGTCACCAGCACCGCCTTTCCCCGGTAGGAGTCGATGTTCACCGGCTGCCCCAGGTAGTTGCGCAGCGCCAGCCCCGGCGCCGCCGTGGGCGTCGCGAACACCTCCGCCGCTCGGAACTCCCCCCGCCCGCCGCTCGCTCCGCTGGCCAGCGTGCTCCCGTTGCCGCCGATCGCCACCACCGCCACCACCCCCGCGATCGCCACCAGAGTGACCAGCGAGAGCAGGATGCGCAGGTTTAGACCCCTCTTGCTCACCCCGCCGAACTTACCAACGCAGAGCCCCTTCCGCGCCATCCTCGTCGGCAACAAACCTTGCAACCCTGCACACGCGATGCAAATTGCAACCGAACCTGCTAGCTTTCCGCGCCGTTCGTGCCTAATCCTCGGCCCCAAGGGGTCGGAGAGCGGGGGACCCAGTGCAGTCCACCATAGGACTGCGGGGGCGAATCGCCACCTCAGCGTGGCGTAGCGCATTGCGCGAGCCCGACAGCTAACCCCGTAGGCGCCCAGCGATTTCGAAAGGAACTTTCGCATGCCGGGACAGCCCACGCGTGATCTTGCCGCCATCGACCCTTGGCAGGCCTCCCTGGCCCGCTCTCGCGCCCGCCGCTCCCGCACCGCCAAGCGCAAGCGCTCCCACGCCACCTCCACGCCCATCACGCTGTCCGCCCTGATCGGCAGGACCGTCGGACGCAGCGCCCGCGACCTCGCCGACGCCGAGCCCTGGGAGCTCTCCCTGGGCCGCTCCCGCGCCCGCCGCCGCGCCGAAGCGCTGCGCTTCGTGCCCGCCAGCACCCGCGCCAAGCGTCTCTCTCTCGGCGCCCTCGTGGCCCTCACCGCCGGCCCCGCCGCCAGCCTCGCCGACGCCTCCGGCTCCGCTTCCACCCCCGTGACCGGCACCCCCGCCGAACCCCCCACCACCACCGAACACTCC
>DATJMB010000241.1:0-6105 GCA_035508995.1 Solirubrobacteraceae bacterium
CTCGATCTCGTGCTCGGCGGCGGCCTTCAGGTGCTCGTCGTCGTCGCGCAGGGCCAGCAGGCCGGCGTAGAGGCGCGGGTGGAGGGTCTTCACGCGTCCGTCCATCATCTCGGGAAAGCCGGTGAAGTCCTCGATCGAGCGGACCGTCACGCCGGTCTCGGCGAGCGCACGGGCGGTGCCGCCGGTGGAGACGAGCTCCACGCCCAGCTCGGCGAGGCCCCTGGCGAGCTCGTGCAGGCCGGTCTTGTCGGAGACGGAGAGCAGCGCGCGGCGCACCTGAACCTCGCCGGGGGCGGCCTTCTCGATCATGGCCCGCAGACTATCCGTCGAAGAGGATCCGGCGCGGGTTCTCGGGGTCGGGCCGCAGGGCGCCGCGGGCGAAGAGGCGAACGGCTTCGGGCAGCAGGGTGTGCTCGAGGGGGCGCAGGGAGGCGAGCACCTCGGCGGGGGTGCGGGCGCCGGGCAGCTCCACGGCGCGCTGGAGGATCACGGGGCCGGAGTCCACACCGGAGTCCACGAAGTGGACGGTGACGCCGAACACCTTCACGCCGTAGCCGAGCGCCTGCTCGATCGCGCGCAGGCCGGGGAAGGCGGGCAGCAGGGAGGGATGGACGTTGAGGACGGCGCCGGGGAAGCGGGCGAGGAAGGGCTCGCCGAGGAGCTCCATGTAGCCGGCGAGCACCACCAGGCGAGGAGACCGCTCGGCGAGCCAGTCCGCGAGGGCCTCGTCGCGGGCGGCGCGGTCGGGGTAGTCGGCGCGGGGGAACACGGCGGTGGGAATCTCGTGCTCGCGGGCGCGGGCGAGGGCGGGGGCGTCGGGGACGCTGGAGGCGACGGCGACCACCTGGGCCTCGCGGCCGTGTACGGTGTCGAGCAGGGCCTGCAGGTTGGTGCCGGTGCCCGAGACGAGCACGGCGATCGGCAGGGGGGCGGCCACGGACGCTCAGGCACTCACGAGGGGCTCGGGCACGTCCTCTTCGTCCTCGAGGGCGTACTTGCCGCGGGCTTCCGCGGTGCCGTCGAGGGGATAGCGGCCGCTGAAGCAGGCATCGCAGTGGGTCTCGGGACCTGACTCGATGGCCTCGTAGACGCCGTCGAGGGAGAGGTAGTGCAGGGAGTCGCAGCCGAGCTCGGCGGCGATCTCGGGGACGGTGCGGCCGTGGGCGATCATCTCCTCGCGGGTGGACATGTCGATGCCGTAGTGGCAGGGGTGCTCGATGGGTGGAGCGGAGATGCGCATGTGGATCTCGCGGGCGCCGGCGTCGCGGAGCATCTGGACGATCTGGCGGGTGGTGTTGCCGCGGACGATGGAATCGTCGACGACCACCAGGCGCTGGCCGGCGATGACCTCGGGGAGGGGGTTGAACTTCAGGCGCAAACCGTGCTTGCGGAGCTCCTGGCCGGGCTGGATGAAGGTGCGGGCGACGTAGCGGTTCTTGACGAAGCCATCGTCCTGGGGCAGGCCGGCGGCGCGTGCGAGGCCGCGGGCGGCGGCGTTGCCGGAGTCGGGGACGGCGATCACGAGGTCGGCGTCCACGGGGGCCTCGCGCCAGAGGATCTCGCCCATACGGGCGCGGGAGACCTGCAGCACGGGACCGCCCATGCGGGAGTCGGGGCGGGCGAAGTAGATCGACTCGAACACGCAGAAGGCGGGCCTGACGCCGGTTTTCACGCGGCGGCTGCGCAGGCCGTGCGCGCCGAGGGTGACGATCTCGCCGGGGGCCACTTCACGCTCGTGGCGGGCGCCGATGATGTCCAGGGCGCAGGACTCGCTGGCCACGCACCAGCTGCGGCCGTCGTCGGGGGCGTCGGGGGCCCCGCCCGGGGCGCCCTCGGCCGGGGAGCTCTCGCGGGGAGGCAGGGTGCCGAGCACCAGGGGGCGCACGCCGTGGGGGTCGCGGAAGGCGATGACGCTGTCGCGAGTGAGGACGACGATCGAAAAGGCGCCCTTCAGACGGGGGAGCACCTCGGCGACGGCCTCCTCGACGGACTCGGCGGGATGGCTGGCAATCAGGGCGGCGATGATCTCGGAGTCGGAGGTGGAGCTGAAGGTGACGCCGCGGGCGGTGAGCTCGGCGTGGAGCTCGACGGCGTTGATGAGGTTGCCGTTGTGGGCGAGGGCGAGCTCCCGGTGGGAGCCCTGGGTGCCCTCGGAGCGCTGGACTGGCTGGGAGTTCTCCCAGGCGTTGGAGCCGGTGGTGGAGTAGCGGACGTGGCCGATGGCCAGCTCGCCGGCGAGGGTGCGGAGGTCGTTCTCGCTGAAGACCTGGCTGACGAGGCCGAGCTCACGATAGGTGACGATGTTCCCGCCGCGGTCGGCGGCGGCGATGCCGGCGGACTCCTGGCCGCGGTGCTGGAGGGCGTAGAGGGCGAAGTAGGAGAGCCTCGACACCTCGTGGCCGGGCGCATAGAGACCGAATACCCCACACTCGTCGCGCGGGCCGTCACGCATGGTCATCACGCTAGCAGTCGTCACCCAAACAGCTCCTGCAGCGCCCGGTGGGCGGCTCGGAGCTCGGGCAGGCTCGCCACGAGCGTCTCGCCGGCGAGCTCGATGCGCAGCTCCGGGCCGCCGACCTCGCCGATCGTGCGCAGGGGCGTGCCGCGCTCGCGGCCAGCCCGCTCGTCGAGCACGGCGATGGCCTCGGGGGGGCCGCTGAGCAGGAAGCCGCCGGGGGCCTCGCCGAAGAGGGTGGCGAGGGCGTCCTCGTCGTCGCGCTCGCCCTCCCCGGCACCGAGGGCGGGCAGCGCCTCCAAGCGCACTCGCGCGCCGAGACGGCCGGCGAGGGAGCACTCGGCGAGGGCCACGGCGAGGCCGCCCTCGGCGATGTCGTGAGCGCTGGCGAGGAGGCCCTCGCGGACGGCGTCGCGGACGAGGGCCTGAGCGCGGATGACGGCGTGGATGTCGAGCTCGGGAAGGGAGTCGGGGAGAGGCTGGCCGCGCAGCTTGGCGAGCTCGGCGGCGAGAAGGGCGGGGGCGAAGGGGCCGAGGAGGGCGATGGCGTGGCCCTCCTGGGCGAAGGCCAGACGGCCGGCGCGGCGGGCGTCTGGGAGGCGGCCCACCATGCCAACCACCGGGGTGGGGTAGATGGGGCCGGCGGGGGTCTCGTTGTAGAGGGACACGTTGCCGCCCACGATGGGGGCGGCGAGGGCGCTGCAGGCATCGGCGAGACCGCGAACGGATTCGGTGAGCTGCCAGGCCACGTGGGGCTTCTCGGGGTTGGCGAAGTTGAGGTTGTTGGTGGTGCCCAGCGGCTCGGCGCCGGCGCAGGCGAGGTTGGCGGCGCACTCGAGGGCCGCCTCGACGGTGCCGCGATAGGGATCGGCGGCCACGCGGCGGCCGTTGCAGTCGATGCTCACGGCCAGGGCGGAGCCGTCGGGGAGGGCGAGGACGGCGGCGTCGCACTGGTCGGGGCGGCGGACGGTGCGGGACTGGACGATGGAGTCGTACTGCTCATAGAGGGGCCGGCGGGAGGCGATGTTGGGGCTCGCGAGCAGCGCCAACAGGATCTCGCGGGGGTCGGCGCCGGCGGGGAGCACGGCGGGCGGGGGCGGATAGAGGGGTGGCGCGGGTGGCGCGGGCGGGGGTGCGGGAGCGAGGTCGTAGAGGGGGCATTCGTCGACGAGAGCGCGGACGGGCATGTCGCCGAGGAGGCGCTCGCGATGGAGCACGCGGATGCGATCGGTGGCGGTGACGGCGCCGATGGACGCGCCGTCGATTTCCCACTTCGCGCAGAGGGCCAGCACGGGGTCGAGGTTGGCGGGCTCGACCACGCAGAGCATGCGCTCCTGGGACTCGGAGACCATGATCTCGAAGGGCTCCATGTGGGGCTCGCGGAGGGGCACGCGGGAGATGTCGATGTCCAGGCCCACGCCGCCCTTGGCGGCCATCTCGGCGGCGGAGGAGGTGAGTCCGGCGGCGCCGAGATCCTGGAGGGACACGAGCAGGCCGGCGTCGAGGAGCTCCAGGGAGCACTCGAGCAGCTTCTTCTCCTCGAAGGGGTCGCCGACCTGGACGGTGGGGCGCTTGTGGTCGTCGCCCGAGGCGTCCTCGCCGGCGAGCTCGGCGGAGGCGAGCACGGAGGCGCCGCCGATGCCGTCGCGGCCGGTGGAGGCACCGAACAGCACCAGCACGTTGCCGGGGCCGGCGGCGGCGCTGCGCACGAGGCGCTCGCGGGGAGCGAGACCGAGGGCCATGGCGTTGACAAGGCAGTTGTGCTCGTAGGGGGCCTCGAAGTAGACCTCGCCGCCGATGGTGGGGACGCCGATGGAGTTGCCGTAGTGGCCGATGCCCGAGACGGCGCCGTCCAGCAGGAAGCGTGCTCGAGCGGCGGCCCGCGCGCGTACGCGCGCGCGCGCGCGGGCACCCATTTTCGAAACACCTCCACCCCCGCCCTCGCCCTCATCAGCTCGGCCCCGCTCGTCATCCGGCCCGCCCTCATCCGCCCCGCCGAGCTCCCCGGGCTCGCCGAAGCGGAGGGAGTCGAGGACGGCGATGGGGCGGGCGCCGATGGCGAAGATGTCGCGGAGGATGCCGCCGACGCCGGTGGCGGCGCCCTGGAAGGGCTCGACGGCGGAGGGATGGTTGTGGGACTCGACCTTGAAGGCGCACACGAGGCCGCCGCCGACGTCCACGGCGCCGGCGTTCTCACCGGGGCCCATGACGACGTGGGGCCCCTCTGTGGGGAGGGTGCGAAGGAGCTTCTTGGAGTGCTTGTAGGCGCAGTGCTCGCTCCAGAGCAGGGAGTACATTGCGAGCTCGACCTGGTTTGGCGGGCGGCCCTGGTGGGCGCAGACGAGCTCGTACTCGGCGGCGGTGAGGCCGAGGGCGAGGGCGTCCTCGAGCGTGGGAAGGGGAGCGCCGGGGGATACGTCTTTCTCCGAGCTCTGTATCACCATGGCTATACAGAGTCGCTTTTATCGGAGCTCTGTCCAACCATGGCTATAAGGGGTGGGGCGAGTGTCATGCCGCCACCGCCTCCGTCGCCAGCTGCATGGAGCGGAAGATGCAGAGGCCGTCGGCGGAGCCGCCGGTCAGGTCGTCTACGGCGTGCTCGGGGTGGGGCATGAGGCCGAAGACGTTGCGGGCCTCGTTGCAGACGCCGGCGATGTCGCGGAGGGAGCCGTTGAAGTTCTCGCCGGGGGCGTAGCGGAGGACGACCTGGCCGCGGGCTTCCATCGCGTCGAGGGTGGGCTCGTCGGCGTGGTAGCGGCCCCAGGAGTGCTTGGCGGGAATGCTCAGCTGGATCGGATGCCCGGCCACCCCGCAGGCGCGGGTGAAGGGGGTGTCGGGCTGAAGCACATCGAGGCGGACCTGGCGGGAGGTGAAGCGGCGGTTGGCGTTGACGAGCAGGGCGCCGGGCAGGAGGTGGGCCTCACACAGGACCTGAAAGCCGTTGCAGATGCCGAGCACGAGGCCGCCGGCGCGGGCGAACTCGATCACGGACTCCATCACGGGGGCGAAGCGGGCGATGGCGCCGGCGCGGAGGTAGTCGCCGTAGGAGAAGCCGCCGGGGACGATGACGGCGTCGGCGGCGCGGAGGTCGCGGTCGGCGTGCCACACCAGCTCGGCGTCGCCCACGAGGCCGGCGGCGTGCAGGGCGTCGGCCTCGTCGCAGCTGCCGGGGAACTGGACGACGGCGAACTTCACCGGGGGCTCAGGCGGACGCCTCGTCGGGCGTGGCGTGATCGAGGAGCTCGATCTCGTAGTCCTCGATCAGGGGGTTGGCGAGCAGGCGCTCGCACATCGGCTGCAGCTGTGTGGCGTCCTCGATGTCGAGCTCGACGAGGCGGCCGACGTGAACGGCGGAGGCGCCGACGAAGCCGAGAGCGGGCAGGGCGCGCTCGACGGCGGCGCCCTGGGGATCGAGGATGCCGGCCTTGGGGCGGATGAGCACTCTCGCCCTCACGGGGCCGTGCGATCCAGCCACGCCTGGAAGGGCTCGCCGGCGATGCGCTCGTAGGCCTCGACGTAGCGGGCGCGGGTGCCGGCGACGACGTGGTCGGGGATGGGGGGAGCGGGAGGGAGCTTGTCCCAGCCGCTGGCGGAGGCCCAGTCGCGGACGTACTGCTTGTCGAAGCTCGGCTGGGGGCGGCCGGGCTGGT
>DATJMB010000242.1:0-17347 GCA_035508995.1 Solirubrobacteraceae bacterium
TCGCGCCCGAGAAGGGCGTGGAGGTGGCGATCGAGGCCTGCCGGCGCGCGGAGCTCGAGCTCGTGATCGCCGGCGACGGGCCCGAGCGTGCCGCGCTCGAGCGTCTCGCTCGGGACGGGCGCGTGCGCTTCCTCGGTCGCGTGCAGGATGCCGAGCTCGCCCGCCTGCGGGCGGGAGCGCGGATCGCGCTCGTGCCCTCCCGCTCGGCCGAGACGTTCGGCATCGCCGCGGCGGAGGCGATGGCCATGGGCCTGCCGGTGGCCGGCAGCCGTGTGGGCGCCCTGCCGGAGCTGCTCGCGGAGCCCGCGCTCGCCCCGCCCGGGGATGCCGGCGGGCTGGCGGCGGCGATCGGGCGCGTGCTCGCCGACCCCACCGCGCCGCGAAGGGCGCGAGAGCGGGCGCGGGAGCTGTGCGCGCCCGAGGTCGTGGCGCGGCGCCTGGCCGCCATCTACACGTCGGTCGGGTCGTAAGCTCCCCGCGTGTCCCCCGCGGCCGCCGAGCAGCCGAGCGCCCTGATCACCGGCATCACCGGGCAGGACGGCTCGTTCCTGGCGGAGCTGCTGCTGGCCCGGGGCTACCGAGTGGTGGGCATGACCCGCCAGGCACACGACGCGCCGCTCGGCTGCTCCGAGCACCTGCGCGGCCAGATCGAGCTCGTGGACGGCGATCTGCTCGCGCCGCCGACGCTGCGGGCGGCGATCGAACGGGTGCGCCCCCGCGAGCTGTACCACCTCGCCGCTCCCTCCTTCGTGCCCGCCTCCTGGCAGCGCCCGGGCGAGACGCTCGCGGCGATCGCCGGCTCGGCGGCGGCGATCCTCCAAGCGGTCCGCGAGCTGACCCCCCACACGCGCGTGTTCTGCGCGGCCTCCGGCGCGATCTTCGGCGACGCCCCCGAGAGCCCCCAGCGCGAGGACACCCCCTGCCGGCCCACCAACCCCTACGCGGTGGCCAAGCTCGCCGCCCACCAGCTGGTGGGGGCGCTGCGCGCTCACGAGAGCCTGCACGCGAGCTCCGGGATCCTCTACAACCACGAGTCCGAGCGCCGGCCCGAGCGGTTCGTGACGCGTAAGATCACCCACGGCGCGGCCGCCATCTCTTTGGGGCTCGCACGGGAGCTGACCCTCGGCGATCTCGCGGCGGTGCGCGACTGGTCCTTCGCGGGGGACGTCATGCGGGGCGCCTGGCTGATGCTCCAGCAGGAGCGTCCCCGCGACTACATCCTCGCCAGCGGCGAGCCGCACACGGTGGCGGAGCTCGCGCACGCGGCGTTCGCCTGCGTGGGCCTCGAGGCCGAGCGCCACATCCGCGTGGACAAGACGCTCGTGCGGGCGCCCGAGAGCACGCCGAGCGTGGGCGATCCCGCCAGGGCCCGGGAGCTGCTGGGCTGGCGGCCGGAGGTGGGCTTCCAGGAGCTGGTGGCGCGGATGGTGCAGGCGGACCTGCGCGAGCTTCAGGGCGTCGCCGCCAGGTCCTAGACTGCCGCTGGATGACCACCGTCGGCGTCATCGGCCTCGGCTACGTGGGCCTGCCGCTCGCGCTCGCGTTCGCCGAAGAGGGCTGTGACGTGATCGCGGTGGACCTCGACAGCGCCAAGATCGAGGCGGTCGAGGCGGGCCGCTCCTACATCGAGGACGTCCCCGACGAGGAGCTGGCGGCGGCCGCGGCGAACATCCACGCCTCCACCCGCTACTCGCCCCTGGCCAGGGCGCAGGCGATCGTCGTGTGCGTGCCCACGCCGCTGAGCGTCAACCGCGAGCCGGATCTCGGGCCGCTGCTGGACTGCGCACGAACGCTCGCGGAGGTGCTCCAGTCCGACCAGCTGGTGGTGCTCGAGTCCACCACCTATCCCGGCACCACCCGCGAGCGCCTCGCGCCGCTGCTGGAGGAGTCGGGCCTCGCGGCGGGCCGCGACTTCCATCTCGCCTTCTCGCCCGAGCGCGTGGACCCGGGCCGCACGGACTACACCCTGCGCACCACGCCGAAGGTGCTGGGCGGGCTCACCGACGCCTGCGCCGAGCGCGCGGAAGCCCTCTACGGCCTCGTCTGCGACACGCTCGTGCGCGTCTCGAGCCCCGAGGTCGCGGAGCTGTGCAAGCTGCTGGAGAACATCTTCCGCTCCGTGAACATCGCGCTCGTCAACGAGCTGGCGATGCTCACCGATCGCATGGGCATCGACGTGTGGGAGGTGGTGGAGGCGGCCGCCACCAAGCCCTACGGCTTCATGGGCTTCGAGCCGGGGCCGGGCATGGGCGGCCACTGCCTGCCCGTGGACCCCTTCTACCTGAGCTGGCGGGCGCGGGAGTTCGACATGTCCACGGAGTTCATCGAGCTCGCCGGCAAGGTCAACCAGCAGATGCCCTACCACTGCGTGGCCAAGGCCCAGCGGGCGCTCAACGACGTGGGCCTGCCGGTGAAAGGCGCCCGCATCGCGGTGCTCGGCGTCGCCTACAAGCCCGGCGTGGGCGACATGCGGGAGTCGCCGGCGCTGAAGATCCTCGAGCTGCTGCGCGAGCTCGGCGCGGAGCTCTGCTACCACGACCCCCACGTGCCCGCGCTGGCCGAGCTCGACCTGCGCAGCGTCCCCCTCGAGCAGGCGCTCGCTGACGCGGACCTCGTCCTGATCGTGACCGCCCATCCGAGCGTGGACCACGAGCTCGTCGCCCGGCGCGCCCGCCTGGTGCTCGACCTGCGGGGCGTAACGCGCAAGGGCGCGGGCGCGGCGGCTGGCAGCGTCGTGCGCCTGTGAGCCTGCGCCCCGACGACCGCGCCCCGGGCCTGCTGCTCGGACAGGGGGTCGACGTGGGGGAGGGGGTTGTGTTCGGCGCCCACGTGGTGGTCCACGACGGCGTGCTGATCGGCGCCGGCTGCACGATCGAGGACAACGCGGTGCTCGGCAAGCGCCCCCGCCTGGCCGGTCACTCCTCCTCGGGTGGGCAGGCGGGCCCCCTGCGGCTGGCCGCGCGAGTGAGCGTCTGCGCCGGAGCGATCGTCTTCGCCGGGGCGGACGTCGGCGAGGGGGCGATCCTCGGCGACCAGTGCTTCGTGCGCGAGCGCGCGAGCGTCGGCGCCGGCAGCGTCGTCGGACGCGGCAGCGTGGTCGACAACGACGTCGCGATCGGCGCCCGCGTGCGCGTCCAGAGCAACGTCTACCTCACGGCCCGCACGGTGGTTGAGGACGACGTGTTCGTGGGTCCCTGCGCGAGCACCACCAACGACGACACGATGGGTCGTCACGGGCCCGACCATCCTTTGCGCGGCGCCATTCTGCGGCGTGCCTGCCGGATCGGGGGCGGCGCGGTGCTCACCCCCGGGGTGGAGGTCGGCGAGGAGGCCTATGTGGCCGCCGGCGCCGTCGTCACGAAGGACGTGCCCGCCCGCGCCGTCGTGATGGGTGTCCCCGCCCGCGTCGTGCGCGAGGTGGCCGACGGGGACCTGCTGGAGCGCTGGCGCTAGGGGCGTCGCGCGCGGGGGTGACGTACCGTCACCCCCGTTCGCCAACCGTGTTTGCATCCAGACCGCCATCCGGTGATCTCATCAAGTCACCGAGTTCGTATTTATGGCATTAATAGAAGATGGGATGAGGCATATAGTCGATTGGCTGCGCTCAAGGCGGTGGTATCCGCGCTGGCTACGTGCAGGAAGGTCTCGCGTCGAGAACCTGCGCCTTGATCAGCTGCGCGTAGAACAGCTTCGCCAGCGCGCCGTCAGCATGAGGGCCGGCCTGAACGAAACAACATCGATTCGTCTTCTCTGGCCTGGGCCGCTTGGCTCTCGCGGGCGCAGGCTGTCTAACCTCGGTGTCCGAATTGCTGAGATGTCCGGACGGGTTTTCTCGCGCGAGGGTAAAGATGAAAGCGTAGCTATCGGGCAGGTAACTAATGAGAGTCGAGACGTCTCGTCGGACAGCGATGGAGGCGTTCGGTCGGTAGATGGAGAAGGTGAGTCCACTCAGGCCGCGACCGCGTCGACAGTGGACGTACACGGAGCGGTCGATGCCCGACGTCCAGCGAGCCCACGTCGAGGGCGGCGAGTCTTTCGCGGCGCAGGAACCAAGACGGACGTTCCGCAACTGCCATCGCTGGAAGAGTTCGGACGCCTGGGGGCTTCCTATCTGCTCTCCGAGCGGCTATGGGTTCGCAGACACGTCGAGACGGCCGCGCTCAAGAACCGTGTGTCCGCGAAGCGCAGGCTGACGATCGACGTCGAGTTGCCCCGGGAGATCGTGTGCTCTGTATCCGATGGCAGGACGAATCTCTACTTCCTCCCCGTCACGCTCTTGGCCAAGCGGCCGATCACGGCGTTCATCGATCTCGTTGACGAGGACGATCGCTCGCTGCCGCTCTTGACGCGTGAAGAGAACGCGTCGGTCTCCCTGGCGGCAGTTGTCGACGCGGGCCGCCGGCTGCTGGGCGCCGAGCCGCCGTCTCCTCTACAGCGCGCCTGGTCCGAGCTGATTCACCGGGATGGCCTGGACGCGGTGCTGGCGCTGCACATAGCGGAGGATCTGACCAAGCGTTGGTTTCCCGAGGTCGAGGAGCGGCCGGGCTACCGGTGGTTCAGGCGCGCGCTGCACGATCTCGTCCCGAACTCGTTCGTGTGGATACCGCTCGAAGGGCGCGGTGGCGAGCGACGGGTGGTCAAGCTTCGTTACGAGGCCACAGCCGGGTCGCCGAAACTGCGTCATCGCAAGGACGCGACCATAGAGGTGGTGGTAACCCTGGATGATGGTCTCACACACGAATTCACACATACCGAACCGGGAGACAGCGATCCCAGAGGTATCGTTGGTCGAGTCTTCAATCGTCTGGGGAACGCTCTGGGGTTGACATCAACGAGTGTGGAACTGACGACTCCGTCGATTCGCGGCAGCAGTACCTACCACCTCCAGTTCGAGGCTCCTCCTGGCTTGGAGGTCGAGCGGCTGGAGCTTCTGACGGAGAAGGAGCAACGCCGCGGTGCGTTCCAAGAGCGGCCGAAGCAGCTAGTCGAGAATGACGGGGATAGCGCGCATCTATATCTACCCGATTCAGAAGTTTACCGCCCTCCTGGTACGGGGGACTACCGCCCCGGTATGGAGGACAGCAGGATGCTGCCCGTGCTGGCCGAGTTGCGTGTCGGTCGCAGAGGCTTCCTCTCGCTCTCGACGCTGTCGGGCATGTTGATTGTCGCCATGCTGTGGGCCTATGACGCGGCGGCGCCTATCCATCTGGTCAACAGTCGCCCTGAGGTGGCCGCGGCGGTCCTGCTGGTAGTGCCCGTCGTGCTGCTCGCCTTCGTCGTACAAGCAGGCGAGCATCCCGTCGTGACCAAGATGCTCGTAGGTGTGCGCGTCTGCATGCTCACCCTGGGTCTGCTGGCGATCGCCGACGCAGCTGCGATCGTGGCCGTCAAGCCGTCGGCTTGGAGCCTGCATCACACCTGGTTCGTGTACGCGGCCGCAGGCTCGATCTTTGGAGGGCTGCTGGTGCTCGGATGGGTGCTGGCGCTCGGGCTCACGAGGCGGGCTTGGGGCGGTTTGAACAGCGCATGGCAGTCGCGGCTCATGTACTCCGTGTGCTGCGTGGCGTTGGGGGCCCTCGTCGGTATTGCGCTTGGAGCCGGCGACCTCGACACTGGCGCCGTGAATGCGATCCCCGCGCTGGGCATCGTGGTCCCGTTGCTGCTCGCCCTGGCGTGCTGGCCGATGCTCGCGGCGCCCGCTGCGCGTGGCGCACGTCTACCCGCGGGGCTCTGCTGTGTCGCAGGGACCGTCGCCGTAGCCGCGTCGAGTTTCTCGTTGGAGGGTGCCATCGATGGTCTGCGCTGGCACGATGCCTGGGGGATCCTTGCCGCCACGGTCGTGGTCGCGATCGTGCTGCTAGTGGCAGGCGAGTTGATCCGCTTCGCCGTCGAATGGAAGCGAGCAGGAAACAGCGAAGTCGTCGGCGAACCTTTCTGATGCACCCCGTGTTCAAGCATGCGGGTGTTTCGTCCGATGAACCTGCGAGAAAGATCGTCGCAGGTGGTTGTTGTGATCTACCAGCGGGAATATCGAGTACAATGCTGTGGTTCATGAGAAAGTCTGCCAACTCCACGGCCCTCCGCGAACGGGCACGGGAGCTCGGCATCAAGCCGCCCAGCTACTCGATTCCTGCGGCGCAAGCCGAGCTCCAGACCTCCGAGGAGGTACGCGATGCCGCGGCAGTGCTCGCGGACCAGCTCTACGAGCGGGAGCGCGGCGGAGCCGATGAGGGTCCGGATGAACCCTCCCAGCAGCAGGACACGTCCGAACCGACCTCCGATCAGACACTAAAGCCTGCCAACGGCGACAATGGCAGTCGCGGACGCTCGCGGCGCGGCAGGCCCGACTCGCGCGTCATCCACCTCAAGATCTGACCCGCGCAGTCAATCGGCAAAGGTCGCCACGACCTCATCCACCTGTGCGGCCGTGAGCACCGGGCTCATCGGGATCGCCAGATGGGTGCGGGCGGCCTCCTCGGTGCCGGGCAGCTCTAGACCCTCGCCCCAGGCGCGCATCGCGGGCTGGCGGTGGATTGGCGTGCGGTAGTAGGGCTTGTGGCCGATGCCGGCGGCGGCGAGCGCGGCTTCCAGGCGCTCCGGCCGGGGATGGCTGACGACGTAGAGGTGCCATGCGGGACGGGCGCCGGGAGTGGGGAGGGGGAGGCGCACCAACTCATTGAGGCCGGCCTCTTCGTAGTGGGTTGCCGCTGCGCGACGCCCGTCCGACCAGGCGTCGAGATGAGGCAACTGCACCCGCAGGATCGCCGCTTGGAGCTCGTCCAGACGCGAGTTGTAGCCGACCTGCTCGTAGGTGACCTTGTCGTGGGAGCCGTGAAAGCGCAGCGTGCGCGCCGTTTCGGCGAGCGTCGCGTCGGAGGTCGTGATCATGCCGCCGTCGCCGAAGCAGCCGAGGTTCTTGGAGGGAAAGAAGGAGAACGTGGCGGCCCGGCCCAGCGCGCCGGCGCGCCCGTCGGGGCCGGTCGTTCCGGCGGCCTGGGCGGCGTCCTCGAGCACCGGCACCCCGAGCGCTTCGATCTCCATGACCGGCGC
The DNA here is from genome assembly GCA_035508995.1 of Solirubrobacteraceae bacterium. Classification (GTDB taxonomy): domain Bacteria; phylum Actinomycetota; class Thermoleophilia; order Solirubrobacterales; family Solirubrobacteraceae; genus Palsa-744. The sequence goes on from DATJMB010000242.1 coordinate 7,051, forward strand.
TAGGTTGCCGAACAGGTGCACCGCCAGGACGGCCTTCGTGCGCGGTGTGAGGACGGCCTTCACGGTGTCCGCGGTGACACAGTAGGTGTGCGGATCGATGTCGCAGAAGACCGGCGTGGCGCCCGTCGGCGGGATCGCCTCGGCGGAGGCGTAGAAGGTGAACGAGGGCACGATCACCTCGTCCCCCTCGCCCACGCCCATCGCCCGCAGGGCGATCGTGATCGCGTCGGTGCCGTTCGCCACGCCCACGCCGTGCGCGGCGCCGCAGTGGGCGGCGAACTCCGCCTCGAAGGCGCTCACCTCGGGGCCGAGGATGAACCTGCCCGAGTCCAGCACCCCTGACAAGGCCGCCCGCAGCTCCTCGCGCAGCGGCTGCAACGGCGTCGAGGTGTCGAACAGCGGCACGGCCATCCGCAACGCCTCTCAGCGCGGCTTCAGCAGCTCGAGGTCGGCGCGCGTCATCAGCCGGATCAATTCCTCGAAGGACGTCCGCGGCGCCCAGCCGAGATCCCGCTTGGCCTTGCCGGGATCGCCGATCAGGTGATCCACCTCCGCAGGTCGCACGAACGCCGGGTCGATCGTCACGTACTTGGTGAAATCCCCGAGCCCCGCCTCGTCGAAGGCCACCTCGCAGCACTCCCGCACCGAGTGCGATTTTCCCGTGGCGATCACATAGTCCTCGGGCGTGTCCCGCTGCAGCATCAGCCACATCGCCTCGACGTAGTCCTTCGCGTAGCCCCAGTCGCGTTCGGCGTCGAGGTTGCCGAGCCGCAGCTCCTTCTCGAGTCCGTGCCTGATCGCCGCCGCGTGCCAGGTGATCTTGCGCGTTACGAACTCCAGGCCCCGGCGACTCGACTCGTGATTGAAAAGTATCCCCGACGTGGCGTGCAAATCGTAGGACTCGCGATAATTAACTGTAATGAAATGACCGTAGACCTTAGCCACGCCATAGGGTGAACGAGGGTAGAAGGGAGTTGTCTCGGTCTGGGGGACCTCGAGGACCTTGCCGAACATCTCACTCGAGGAGGCCTGGTAGAAGCGGGCCTCGGGGCACACTTCGCGCATCGCCTCGAGCATGCGGGTGACGCCCACGCCGGTGAACTCCGCCGTGAGGGTGGGCTGTATCCAGGAGACCGCCACGAAGGACATGGCGGCGAGGTTGTAGATCTCGCTCGGCTGGGCCGCGCGCAGCGCGTCCACGAGCGAGCGCTGGTCCAGGAGGTCGCCCTGGTGCAGGGTGATGCGCTCGCGCAGGTGCTCGATGCGCTCGAACTTCTCCGTGGAGGCCCGCCGCACCATGCCGTGGACGTCATAGCCCTTCTCGAGCAGCAGCTCCGCGAGGTAGGAGCCATCCTGGCCGGTGATGCCGGTCACGAGCGCCGAGCGCTTGCCGTTCATGCCGCCCAGCCTATAGATCCCGGCCCACGGCTCGTCCGCGGCGCTGGCGGGCGTACTGGCGCGCGAAGGCCATCACGAAGCGAGGGTTGTAGCGGGCGTAGCGACGCCACAGTCGCCGCGGCTCGCGCATCAGCCGGTAGGACCACTCCAGGCCGCTTCGCTGCATCCAGCTCGGCGCCTGGGGCACGAGGCCGGCGTGGAAGTCGAAGGCCGCCCCCACCCCCACCAGCAGGGAGGCCTGCAGGCGGGGACGCATGCGGTGCATCCACTGCTCCTGCTTGGGCTGGCCGGTGCCCACCCACACCACCTCGGCGCCCGAGGCGTCGATGTCGGCCAGCAGCCGCTCGTCCTCGGCGAGCGTCAGCGGCCTGAAGGGGGGGCTGGCGCCGCCCGCGATCTGAAGGCCCGGATAGCGCTCGCACAGCCGGCGCGCCAGCAGCTCTCGCTCCGCGTCTCCCCGGCCGCCGTAGAGGTAGACCGGAATTCCGCCGCGGGCCGCCCTGGCGCAGTGTCCGAGCATCAGGTCCGGGCCGTAGATGCGGGTCGCCCGCCGATGGCCGAGAGCCTTCAGCGCCCACACGAGGGGCTGCCCGTCGGGTACCGCCAGCGTGGCCGCCATCACCGCCTCGAGCGTCGCCCGGTTCTCCTGGGCGTTCATCACGAGGTTCACCGCCGCCGCCGTCACGTATCCGCGCGCCCCGCCGGCCACCATCGCGTCCATCCAGTCGAGCACCTCCTCGTAGTCCGAGACCGCCAGGGGGATGCCGAGGATCTCCGCCCGGGGGGGCGGCGGCGGGATCGCGGCGGCGATGGTCGATGCCTCGGGGGGTGCGATTGGGTGAAGATAGCGGCGCCTTGACCAGCCCCGCCTCCATCGACCCGGACTTCTGGCGCGCTCGCCGGGTGCTCGTGACCGGCCACACCGGCTTCAAGGGGGCGTGGCTGTCGCTGTGGCTGCAGTCGCTGGGCGCACAGGTGACGGGCCTCGCCCCCGCGCCGCCCACGGAGCCCTCGCTGTACGGGCTCGCGAGGGTGGGGGAGGGGATGGCCGCGGAGCTGCCCAGCGACATTCGCGACGCGGCGGCGGTGGCGGAGGCGGTGCGCGCGAGCCGCCCGCAGGCGATCTTCCACCTCGCCGCTCAGCCGATGGTGCGCCTCTCGCTGCGTGAGCCCGCGATGACCTTCGCGGTCAACGTGATGGGCACCGTGAACGTGCTCGAGGCTGTGCGCCTGCACGGCGAGGGGGTGCAGGCGGTCGTGGTGGTGACCTCCGACAAGTGCTATGACAACCCGCCCGGCGAGGCCCGGCGGCTCACCGAGGATGACCCGCTGGGCGGCAAAGACCCCTACTCGGCGTCCAAGGCCGGCGCGGAGCTCGTCACCGCGGCCTATCGCGAGTCGCTCTTCGACGGGGGCGCGGCCGCGGCTGGCGTCCGGGTTGCCAGCGCGCGCGCCGGCAACGTGATCGGCGGAGGGGACTTCGGCGAAGACAGGCTGATCCCCGACGTGCTGCGAGCGCAGGCGGCAAGGCGGGCGGTGAGGATTCGCAATCCCCAGGCCATCCGCCCCTGGCAGCACGTGCTCAACCCGCTCAGCGGCTACATGGCGCTGGCGCAGGCTCTCGGCTCCGCGCCCGCGCACGGCGCACGCGCGGAAGCCCCGGGCGGGAACGGTCTCGCGCGCGGCGCCGCGGCGGCACGGGCGTGGAACTTCGGGCCCCGGGCGCAGGACTGCCGGACCGTCCTCGACGTCGTGCGCCCGCTCTGCGAGCTGCTGGAGGGGGAGGTCCGCTGGGAGATCGACCCCGGCGAGAACCCGCCGGAGGCGGGGCGCCTGGAGCTCGACTCCTCGGCGGCCGAAGCCCGCCTGGGCTGGCGGCCCCGCTGGGATCTGGAAGAAGCGCTTGTCCGCGTGGCGCAGTGGCACCGTCGCGAACGCGCCGGATCTGACATGAGGAGCACGAGTTTTGAGCAAATAGCGGCTTTTTGCTGAGCGCACATTCGCCTGAGTCGCAATCTTCAAGTGGATGAGTCCGCTCTCCGTCCGCCGCTATCGCGCGGAGCGGCTGCTCCGCCGGGACTTCCAGGCGCTGCGCGCGCAGGTCCTCGCGAACGTCCGCGGCCGCCTGCGCACCGCCGGCGTAAGCCTCGACGAGGGCGATCTCGAAGGCTGCTACGCCGTCGCCTGGCACGGCCTCTACACGACGATGCTCGACGGCGACCAGGAGATCGCCAACCCGGCTGGCTGGCTCACCGTGGTCACCCACCGCCGGGCTCTGGACGAGCATCGCGCCCGCGGGCGGCTGGCCGGCGAGCCCGGTCACGAGCTCGGCGAGCCCGAGCGCGACCTCGCCCAGGAGCTCGACGACCGCGCGCGCCTGCGCCGGTTGATGGAGGGCCTGCGTGGCAGGCTCGGCGCGCGCGAGCGCGAAGCGGCCGCCCTCTGCTACCTGCAGGGTCTCACCCGTGCCCAGGCCGCCAGCCGCATGGGCATCAGCGAGGCCCGCATGCGCAAGCTGATGGAGGGCTCCCGTCCGGGAGTCCCGGGGGTGGCCGCCAAGGTGGGGGAGCTGCTGCGGGCGATCCACGCCGGGTCCTTTTGCGCCGAGCAGGCCTCGCTGATGCGGGCCTTCGCCTTCGGCATCCTCGACCCCGACGGCGAGCGCCACCGGCTCGCCCGCGCCCATCAGCGCGACTGCCCCGCCTGCCGCGCATACGTCCTGTCCCTGCGCGGCCTTGCGGCGGTGCTGCCCCTGCCGCCGCTCCCCTTCGCCGTGGGCCTTGGTCTCGCGGCCGGCGCCGGGGCCGGCGCGACGGGTGCCGGTGCCGGTGCGACGGGTGCAGGTGCTGGGGCAGGCGCGGGAGCGGGTGCCGGTGCCGGTGCGACGGGTGCCGGTGCGGGAGGGGGCGCGGCCGGCGCGGGGGCGGCAACGGCGGGGGTGGCCACCGCCGGCGCCGCCGGCACCGCGGGCGCTGGCGGAGGGTGGCTGCTGGCGGGCGGCATCGGCGCCAAGCTCGCCGTCGGCTGCGCTCTCGCGGTGGGCCTGGGCGCCGGCTGCGTGGCCCTCACCCTCGCTCCGCTCGTGCCTCGCCATCGCCACGACCACCGCCGTCCTCCCCGAGCTCCCGTCACGGCTCGAGCCGCCGGGCCCGCCGCCTATCCGGCTCTGAGCCTGCCGATCGCGAACGCCGCGGGCGTCTCCTCCGCGTCCGCATCGGGATCGACCGGCGCCGCCACCTCGCACGGGCGGAGCGCGGGAGCCGCCTCGATCTCCACCGCCCAGGCCAAGGCCACGCGCGAGTTCGGTCCCGAGCAGCCCGAGACCGCCGCGCCCGCGACTGAGGAAGGCGCGTCGCCGGCCACCGCCGACCTTGCCCGCGTGGCCTCGGCCGGTGCGCACGCAGGCTCGTCGAGCGGCGGGGGAGGCGAGGCATCCGACGCGAGCTCCGCCTCGTCCACGGACCGCTCAGCCACCGTCGCGCCCGCGAGCGGCGCTCCCTCGGCCGCCGAACGGGAGTTCAGTCCCGGGTAGCGAGAAAGGGGCCCCGCCGGGAGTGCGGGGCCCCTTTCCGGTTGGGACCGAGTTGGGCGCCGGGTGGAGGGAGACGCGGACGCCCGCTCAGAGTCAGGCCCGCGGAAAGACCTTCATCAGTTGCCTCAGTCCCAGGGGGTTGCCGCGGGGACGCAGCTTGCCGGTGGCGAGCGCCACGCGGGGGTCCAGACGCTCGCCGATGATGTCCACGAAGTCCTGGTAGCCCACCCGCAGGCGCACGTCGGGGCTCGGGCTGGCGCCCTCGGCGACCCTGCTCGAGCCGTTCTCCACCGTCAGGTGCCAGCTCGGCACGTCGGGGTCGGTGAACTCCCACTGGAAGGTGGTCGCCCGCTTGAGCCCGTGCGCCGGGTTGACCTGGCGGCGAATCGTGTCGAACAGCAGCGCCACGGTCTCGGGATCCCGCTTGGTGGGGCCTTCCCGCACGCCGATCACGCCTGCTTTCGCGAGCGTCCGTCCGCGCTGGGAGAGCTCGAGCGGCGACAGGCCCGGCGGCAGCAGCGCCGGGCCGGGCAGCGTCTCCATCGCCAGTCCCGCCGAGCGCAGCTTGGTGGTCATCGACGTGAGCCCCTCCACGCCGACCTCGTCGTAGGTGGCGCCGAAGACCGTTATGTAGCGCTCGTCCCAGCCCGGCGGCATCAGCACCTGGGCGGTGTAGCGGGTCACGTCTCGCAGGATCCTCGCCACCGCCTTGGGCACTCGCACGGGGTCTTCGCGGGCGAGGTCCGACAGCAGCTTCACGCCGAAGCCGATGTGACGCTGCTCGTCGGCGGCGATGTTCTGCATCCCCTCACGGAACGCCGGCAGCTGCTCGCGCCGTTCCAGATAGCTGCAGATGAAGTGCTGTCCCGGCTGCGCGAGGGCCGCCTCGATCACGATGTGGTAGAGCGTCACCGCCGCCGCCAGCTGGGCGGGCGAGCGGTCGGCGCGCAGCTCGTCCGCCATCCGGTCGAGGCGATCGAAGATCTTGCGAAAGCCCGGCGTCAGCTGCGGCTTGATCGCGTTCAGGCCGCTCGCCATCGAGCCGTCCCCGATGCCGCACACCTCCTGCATGAACCGCTTGAAGAACACCGCGTGCCGCGCCTCGTCCACCTGCTGGGTGGTCAGGAAGTACTTCTGCTCCTCCCGCGGCGCCGCGTCGATATAGGGGGAGAGGTTGTCCGCCACCGCGTCCTCCCCCCAGAAGAACAGGCAGTAGTTCCACAGCGCCGCCTTGCGCTCGAACTCGCTGAAGTCCTCTCGCCACTGCCGCGCGTCCTCGCTGAAGTCGAGCTCCGTGGCCTTCCAGTTGCCCCGCTCCCAGCGCGCGTAGAGATCCTCGTAGGAGATCGCGTCCGCCGGCAGGCTCGCCGGGTTCGCCTCGTTGGTCTTCGCTGTGGCGATCGCCATCTCGCTGCCTCGCTCCCTCTCACGCGCCGTTTTCAGATTGGATAATGGACATTATCGTAATAATGGTCACTCTGTCAAGTAAGATGTGGCCATGGAGGCCGGTCGACTGAGCCGCGAGCAGAGCAAGGCGAACACTCGCCAGCGCCTGCTGGACGCCGCTCGCACGGTCTTCGCCCGCAACGGCTTCCACGGCGCCTCCGTCGAGCAAGTCGCCTCGGAGGCCGGCTTCTCCACGGGCGCCCTGTACTCGAACTTCGGCGGCAAGGAGGATCTCTTCCTCGCGCTCATGGACCGCGAGATCGACGCCCACGCCCAGGAGATCTCCGGCGCCGTCTCCGATCGTCACTCCGTGGCCGAGCGGGCAACCGGCGGCGCGCGCCAGTGGATGACGATGATCGACCGCGAGCCCGAGCTGCTGCTGCTGTTCATGGAGTTCTGGGCCTACGGCGTGCGCGACCCCCAGATGCGCCCCCGCGTGGCCGAGCGCTTCGGCCAGATGCGCCAGCTCCTAACCCGTCTGATCGCCGACGGCATGCGCGAGTTCGACCTCGAGCTCGAGCTCCCCGCCGAGCAGCTCGCGCTCGCCATCGACGCCCTCGCCGACGGCATCGCCCGCCAGCGCCTCACCGATCCCGACGCCGTCCCCGACGAGCTCATGGGCCGCGTCCTCTCGCTGCTGTTCGCCGCCGTAACCCGGCCGGCCTCCTCAGCCGGCGCCTGAGGAGAGGCGGGGCCCTCCCGCGGGGCGGGGTCCCCCCGCCGGCAGGCACAGGCACGCGTAGTGCACGGTGAACAGGCGCCTCGCCGCCGCCGGCCAGAGGCGGTGGGCGGCGCCGCGCAGGGCCCACTTGGCCGATGCCCGCGCCCGCGCGGGAGTGCTCGTGGCGAAGAAGGTGGCCGCCTCGCGTCCCAGCGGGTCCTCGAGCTCACCGGCGATCCTCATGCCCGCCCGCGCCACGATGTCCCGCGCCGCCGCTCGGTCCAGTCGCTGCAGGTGCCCCACCTCCGCGGCGTGCTCCCGCTTGGCCGCCCGCCGCGCCGACACGTTCGCCTCCAGCGGCACCTCCATCACCACCGCCCCGCACGCCCGCCCGGCCTCCGCGAGCAGGCCCGCCGGATCGTGTACGTGCTCGAGCACGTGCGAGAGGATCCCCAGCTCATAGGTCCCGTCTCCGCATTCGAGATGCCGGCCGTCGTAGAGCGCCACATCCTCGATCTCCGCCCGCCGGCCCGCGATCTCCACGGCCGCCGGGGCGATCTCCACGCCGCACAGCCGCCCGCCGAAGCCCCGCCGGCCCAGCTCCCCCAGCAGCGCCCCGTCGCCGCAGCCGATCTCGATCGTCCTCTGTGGCGCGATGCCCGCCGCGGCGCACAGCCCGATCACGTGGTCGGCCTTCCCCGCCGCCCCCAGCGCCCGCCAGCGCCCGTAGAGCTCCCCCCGCGCGGGGTCCTCGGCGGTGTAGGCGTGCTCGTAGAAGTCCACGAGCCGCGCCGCTTCGCGATCGCGCATCGCTCGATTATCGGGTCTGCCCACCAAGGTAGCCTCGCGGTCGATGCCTGAAGCGGTCGGCTCCGCCCCCACGGGCTCTCCCACGCGTGCAGCCGGACTGCGCCAGAGCCTGCGCGAAGCCCCCACCACGCTTCCCGCCCTGCTGGCCATCGCCCTGTTCGTCCTCTGGTCCACCGACCAGGCCGGCTATCCGCTCACCCACTGGGCCCCCGGCGCGCTGGTCCTCGAGATTCTGCTGGCGATCGCCCTGCTCGCCGTCCCGCCGCGGCTCGCCGAGCTGCCCCGTCCGGTGAAGCTCGCCTGGATCTGCCTGGCCGCCTATACCGCCCTCTCCTTCTGCTCGATCATCTGGGCGGCCGTCCCCGGGGACGCCTGGGAAGGCGCCAACCGCACCCTCCTGTATCTGCTCGTCTTCTCCCTCTTCGCCCTGTGGCCCCAGAACGGCACCGCCGCCACGCTCCTGCTCGCCGTGTGGACCCTCGCCACCATCGTCCTGGCCGCCTTCGTGGCCCTGCACGTCAACGCCGCCGCCTCCAGCCCCGCCCGTCTCGCCGACCTGCTGCCGGGCGGGCGCCTGACCTACCCGTCCAGCTACGCCAACGCCAACGCCGCTCAGTGGCTGATCGCCTTCTGGCCGGCCCTGTTGCTGGTGCGCGAGCGACGCCTGCCCTGGCCGCTGCGCGGCGTGCTCGCGGGCGGCGCCGTGCTGCTCGCCGACGTGGCCCTGCTCAGCGTCAGCCGCGGCTCCCTCTACGCCACCCCCGTGATGCTCGTGCTCGTCTTCGCCCTGCTGCCCGCTCGCGTGCGCACCTTCGCGGCCCTCGTGCCGGTGGCCGCCGGCATCGCCGTCTCCACGCCCTTCCTGCTGCGCGTCAACGACCGCCTCGAACACGAACACCCAGCCGCCGCCGCCATCCACACCGCCACCGCCGTGTCCTTCGCCGCGGCCCTCCTGGTGGCGGTCCTGGTCGCCCTCGCCGCCCTCGCCGAGAGCCGCATCTCCCGCTCCGCCGGCACCGACCGCACCGTCCACCGGGGCATCGCCGCGCTGGCCCTGGCAACGCTCGCCGTGGTGCTCCTCGGCGGCCTGGTGGCCGCCGGCAATCCCGTCAGCCGCGCCCGCCACGCCTGGGACACCTTCAAGAGCCCCCGCGGCTATGCCGCCAACAGCACCGGCAACCGTCTCACCAGCGGCCTGGGCAGCAGCCGCTACGACTTCTATCGTGTGGCCCTCGACGAATTCGCCGCCCACCCTGTGCTGGGCATCGGCGCCGACAACTTCGCCGAGCCCTACCTCGCTCACCGCCACAGCGAAGAGACGCCCCACTATCCCCACAGCGTCGAGCTGCGCACCCTCTCCCAGACGGGACTCCTCGGCGCGCTGCTCGCGCTGGCAGGCCTCGCCGGCGCGCTGCTGGCCGGCTGGCGGGCGCTGCGCGCCGCCGATCCCCTCGCCCGCGCCGCCGCCGCCGCGGCCCTCGCCGGCTTCGCCTACTGGCTCGTCCACGGCTCCTTCGATTGGTTCTGGGAGTTCGCCGGCCTCGGCGCCCCGGCCTTCGCCCTGCTGGGCATTGCCTGCGCCCTGGCCCCCCGCGCCGGCGCCGGCGGGGAGCCGGCGGCGCCGAACGCTCGCGCGCGGCCTGTGCTCGCACTCGCGGCGTCGGCGGTCGGCCTGGCGATCGCGGCCTCCTTCGCCCTGCCCTGGCTGAGCCAGCTGCAGATAGAGAGCGCCGCCCGCATCTGGCCCCATGCGCCAGCCACCGCCTACTCTCGCCTGGACGACGCCGCCCGCCTGAACCCTCTCAGCGACGAAGCCGATCTCGTCGCCGGCAGCATCGCCCTGCGCTTCGGCGACGACGGCCGCGCCGAAAGCTACTTCGCCAAAGCCCTGCAGCGCACCCCCGGCGACGCCTACGCCACGCTCGAGCTGGGCGCCATCGCCTCCGCCCGCGGCGAGCGTGGCAGGGCGCTGGCGCTGCTCGCCCGCGCCCTGCGCCTGAACCCCCGCGACCCCCTCACTCGCGAGACCTTCGAGATCGCCCGACATGGGAAACGCGTGGATATCGATGAATTGAACCGCTTGATCCTCTCGAACGCACAGCGGTTCAAGTAGCGACCTCGCGGGCGTATCGCGAGCTTTCTGACTTTTCGTCTCGACATCGGCCGCCCGCTTCGCTAGCTTGTAGGCCACGCATCTGGCGGTGCTGCTGGTGGGTCGGATCTGCATTGTCCGGATGCCCCGCAAGACGGGGGTTGTAGTGGCAGGTGGGCAAGGAGAGCAGATGTGGCGGGGTGGCTCGAGCCGACGAAGGGAGCCTTCGATGCAAGGACGCATGACAAGAGGAATATGCGCGGGCGACTGACAGGAAGCATCGCGCTCGTCTCGGCCCTCTCGCTGACCGCTCTCGCCGCCGCCGGGGCTCCCGCCGCGCAAGCGAACTCCCTGCTCA
>DATJMB010000243.1:0-2581 GCA_035508995.1 Solirubrobacteraceae bacterium
CCATCACCATCACGCCGCCGTCGCCACCGCCAGCGCCCACGCGCCGAGCGCCGAACCGGTCGTCGTGCGCGTGCACCCCCAGCCGGCCACCGTCCCCAGCTTCCACGCCGCCCGCCTGGCCGCCCACCCGCGCGGCGGCCAGCCCCGCAAGACTGCCCTGGCCGCCACCACGGGACATACGAGCGCGCCAGCCGCCGCGAGCGCCAAGCCCCTGACCCCCGTCAAGCCGCCCACCATCGCCCCGAGCGCCGTCGCCGCCAAGCCGCCCGCGCCGGAGGGCACCGAGGTCACGGCCGACACCACCGTCCTGCCCACCGCCGCCACCAGCCCCACCACCGCCGTCGCCGCGCCGGCCACCGTCACCACCACGACCCCCACGGCGCCCGCGCCGAGCGAAACCTCAACCGGCGGCACTCCCGCGCCACCCACCGAAGAGACGGCCACCACACCCGCCGAAACACCGCCCGCCGGCGAAACCGTTGGTACCCAGCCCAGCGCCAGCAGCGGCGAACAAACCCCCGTCGTCCCCCCGGGACCGCCAGCGGGGCGCCATCGCGATAGCCGCGGGGGCGTCGCCGCGCCCGAAAAAGCCCCGGCCGCCGAATAGCCTCGACTCGCCCCACCGGCGGCCCATCTCAGCGCGATCCGGGCGGCGCTCAGATCCAGGCGGCACTCAGTCCTGCAGCGCCAGCGCCGCCGGTACGCTCGCGGCCATGTAGCCGGGCAGCGAGAGGATCGCCAGGGCCGTGACGATCACCAGCGCGAGGCTCCCCAGCGCGGAGATGGCGCTCAGCGAGTAGTCCACCGGGAAGCTCACCGCGCTTGCGAGCGCATGGTCGGCGAGCTGCTGGCCGTAGAGGCCGAACAGCGCTCCCGTGACGCAGCCCACGAGCAGCAGCATCATGCTCTCGAGCAGGATCGTGCGCCACAGGTCCACCCGCGGAAAGCCCTCGAGCTTGAGCTTCGCCAGCCGCGGCCGGCGCTGCCAGATCATCGCCGCCATCGCCGCCGCCATCGCGAGCACCGCCACGATCGGGATCAGGGTGGCGATCTGGCTCAGGCTTTCGAGCGCTTCGTGGCCGAGGCCGCGCTGCTCGGCCACGCGGCCGGCGGCCGTCTGCACCGCCAAACCCGACTGCGGACCGAGCGCGGTGGCGACTTCATGGGCGACCCGCGCCGGTGAGACGCCGGGGGCGGGCGTGATGCCGTAGGCGCTCGCGTCTTCACTCCCCCAAGCGCGGGCATAGTCCGCGGCGTTCATCACGATCGCGCCGGGCCCCCAGCCGAGGTTGGTGGACAGCGCCGCCACACGAAAGCGCCGCGGATCGGGGCTCGGCACGGTGATCGTCTGGCCCACTTGCACGTGCAGTTCGGAGGCGAGCGCTTTGGAGAGCACCACCCAGCCGCCCGCCCGCAGGCGCTGCTGGGTTTGGTGCGCGTTCCCCGTGAGGATCTGCCCGGCCGGCACCAGCGTTTCGGCGTCGGCGGGCGGCGCGATCACGAGCACCCGGCGATCGCCGTAGTCCAGCAGCCCGCCCCGGTAGACGGCCACGGCTTTCACTCCGGGCAGCCGCTCCAGACGGGCCCGCTGGGTGGGCGCGAAGGGCGCCGTGTCGAGCAGGTCATAGGAGCCGGCCGGGCGCACCCAGACCGCGCTCGAGGCATTCGCTTCCCGGGCGGCTCCTTCCAGGCCCCGCAGCAGATCCCCGCGGGCGCCCTCGATCGCCACGCTCCCGAACACCGCCAGCGCGCCCGTGGCGGCGATGGCCAGCGCGCGGGCGCCCGCCGCGTTGAGCTCCATCACCGCCACGTGAGGCACCACGCTCGTGATCGAGCGGGCCAGCCGCACGGCCAGCGCGAGCGTGGCGCCCAGCACCAGCGGCAGGCTCAGCAGCAGTGCCGCCACCAGCAGCACCATCCCCGGGATCGAGGCCCGGGGGTCGGCGAGCAGGATCGCCGTGGCGGCCACCAGGCACACCAGGCCCAGGAGCGCCGGCAGGCCGGAGGCGCGGGCGTGGCCGAGTCGCGCGGGCGTGCGTGCCGCCGCGAGGGGGTCCCGTGAGCGGATGTCGCGCAGGGGGCTCAGCACCGCCACGAGCGCCGCCAGCATGCCGCCGCCGACGGCGAGGGCGACGGTCTGCCAGGCGACCACTCGCTGGGAGCCCACCGAGAAGGCCAGCGAGAAGAAGGCCGGCTTGGTGTGGATCACGTGCAGCGAGAGCTCCTGCCCGAGCGCCAGGCCGAGCGCGCAACCCACCACGCCGAGCACGAGCGCGTCCAGCGCCAGCACCGCGATCACCGTGTCCGGCGCGTAGCCGTCGCGGCGCAGCTCCACCACCAGGCGCCGCCGCTGGGGCACCGTCAGCAGCATGGCGTTGAAGGCGAACAGGAAGCCCACCAGCGCGCTGATGGCGGCGAACAGCTGGCTGGAGCGGTCGCTCGCGGCGGCGGCCTGCGCGAACAGTGCTTCCTCGTAGGAGGTGCTCTCCACGTTGAGGTGGCCGGCCGCCAGGCGCGTGAGGGCGGCGCGCACGCTCGCCTGGGCGCCGGGCGCCGGGTGCACGAGGATCCGGCTCAGGCG
>DATJMB010000244.1:0-7844 GCA_035508995.1 Solirubrobacteraceae bacterium
TACATCAAGCGGCTGTGGCCGGTTCCCTGAGGCAAGCTCCTCCGGTCGGTCGTGGGCCGTCGCATCCTCCGCGCGCTCGCGCAGGTCGTTTGTAGCGGATCGGCGGACGACGCGACGCTCGCCTAGCGCCAGCGTCGGCCATCCGTCCAGGCGTTCAGCGGTGTCCGCCCATCGACATATGGTGGCCGGCGCACACTCGACTTGCAGGCGTCGCCCGATCGACCGGCGATGCAATCCGACCACGAGACACTGGGGGCAGAATGCGCAGGCATCTCAACTACGCAAACGTCGTCGCCACGCTGGCGCTCTTCTTCGCGATGAGCGGCGGGGCGCTGGCCGCGAAGCACTACCTGATCAACTCGACCAAGCAAATCAACCCGAAGGTGCTCAAGAAGCTGAAGGGAACACCGGCAAAACCGGGGCAACGGGCAAAACCGGCGCCACCGGGGCGACGGGGGCGGCCGGCACAAATGGGACAAACGGCAAAGACGGCGCTGCGGGCATCGGTCCGGCGTTCGGCGCCTTCCACGACGCGTCCGTCGAAATCACCTCCAAAAGCTCCGGCGCACCCACCACGGTCGCGACGCTCAGCGGCCTTCCGGCCGGGGATTACGTGATCAACGCGAAGCTCTACACCTTCGACGAGAATGCGAGTACGGAAGAGGTCGTCGTCTGCGGACTCTCCGCTGAAGGCGACACCGACGAAGTCATCAACCACACCTCCAGCAGCAACAAAGCCGGCTACGCCGACTCCATCGGTGTCGATCCACTGCAGGTGGTGCACAAGTTCAACAGCACCGGCTCGGCCACGGTCAGCTGCTACCTCAACAGCGGTGAAGCGAAAAACGTCTTCGCCAACCACACGAAGATCACCGCGATTCAGGTATCCGCGCTGACCAACACAGGAGTCTGATCGCAGGCGCAATTCCGGGGACGACCGTGCGTCGTCCCCGGAAGCCGCCGCCGCACGCCGAGCATCCGCCACGGCGCTACGCAATCGACAGCTCGGACCCCGCCGTCCCCAACACCAACTCCCCGTCGCGAACGTCCACGGTGACGGAATCCCCCTCGCGCAGCTCGCCCCGCAACAGCGCCAGGGCGAGGCGGTCGGTGAGCTGCTTCTGGATCACGCGGCGCAGGGGGCGGGCGCCGTAGGTGGGGTCGTAGCCCATGTTGGCGAGCAGGGTCTTGGCGTCGCCGGTGAGGGTCACGTGGACGCCGCGGTCGGCCACGCGGGCGATCACCTGGGCGACCTGGAGCTCGACGATCTCGGCGATCTGCTCGCGGGTGAGGGCCCGGAAGCGGACGATGTCGTCGAGGCGGTTGATGAACTCGGGCTTGAAGTAGTCGAGCAGTTCGCCGCGCAGGCGGGCGTCGGCGCTGGCGGCCGCGTGGGTGCCCTCGCCGGTGTCCTCATCGCCCTTGACGGGGATGTTGGAGGTCATGATGAGGACGGTGTTCTTGAAATCCACGGTGCGGCCCTGGCCGTCGGTGAGGCGGCCGTCGTCCATCACCTGGAGCAGGGTGTTGAAGACGTCGGGGTGGGCCTTCTCGACCTCGTCGAGCAGCACCACCGCGTAGGGTCGGCGGCGGACGGCCTCTGTGAGCTGGCCGCCCTCCTCGTAGCCGATGTACCCAGGCGGTGCGCCCACGAGGCGGGAGACGGTGTGCTTCTCCATGTACTCGGACATGTCCAGGCGGATCATGGCCTCCTGAGAGTCGAACATGAACTCGGCGAGCGCCCGGGCGAGCTCCGTCTTGCCCACGCCGGTGGGGCCGAGGAAGAGGAAGCTGCCGATCGGCCGGTTGGGGTCCTGCAGGCCGGCCCGTGAGCGTCGCAGGGCCGTGGCGACGGCGTCGATGGCGGCGTCCTGGCCGATGACGCGCTCGTGCAGGCGCTCCTCCATGTGCACGAGCTTCTCCGTTTCGCCCTCCAGCAACCGGCTCACGGGGATGCCCGTCCAGCGGGCCACCACCTCGGCGATGTCGTCGGCGTCGACCTCCTCTTTGAGGAACTGAGGCGGAGGCGGAGGCGCACCCGCACCCGCCGGCCCGCCGGAGGCGGCCGCCTCCTCGCCCTGGCGCTCACGCTCCTGTGATTCGTACTCCGCCACCCGGCGTTCGAGCTCGGGGATCTCGCCGTAGCGCAGCTCGGCGGCGCGTTGCAGGTCGGCCTCGCGTTCGGCTCGTTCCATCTCCACGCGGGCGGCGTCGAGGCGCTCCTTGGTCTCGGAGATGCCGGCGATGGCCTGCTTCTCGGCTTCCCACTGGGCGGTCATCTCCCGCTCGCGGGCTTCCAGCTCGGCGACCTCGGCCTCGATCGCCGCGCGGCGCTCCTTGGCGGACTCGTCCTTCTCCTTGCGCAGGGACTCGAGCTCGATCTTCAGCTGCATCACCCGCCGTTTGACCTCGTCGATCTCGGTGGGCAGGGAGTCGATCTCGATGCGGATCTTGGATGCCGCCTCGTCCACCAGGTCGATGGCCTTGTCGGGCAGGAAGCGGTCGGCGATGTAGCGGTTGGAGAGGGTGGCGGCGGCGATCAGGGCGCTGTCCTGGATGCGCACGCCGTGGTGGACCTCGTAGCGCTCCTTCAGGCCGCGGAGGATGGCGATGGTGTCCTCCACGGTGGGCTCGCCCACGGTCACCGGCTGGAAGCGGCGCTCGAGCGCGGCGTCCTTCTCGATGTACTTGGTGTACTCGTCGAGCGTGGTGGCGCCCACGGCGCGCAGTTCGCCGCGGGCGAGCATCGGCTTGAGCAAATTGGAGGCGTCCACCGAGCCCTGGGCGGCGCCGGCGCCGACGATCGTGTGGAGCTCGTCGAGAAACAGGATGATCGCGCCCTGAGCGTCGGAGACCTCTTTGAGCACGCCCTTGAGTCGTTCCTCGAACTCCCCCCGGTAGGCGGCTCCCGCTATCAGGGCGCCCATGTCCAGGGCGATCACGCGGCGCTCGCGCAGGGACTCGGGCACGTCCTTGGAGACGATCCGCTGGGCGAGGCCCTCGACGATGGCGGTCTTGCCCACGCCGGGCTCGCCGATCAGCACGGGGTTGTTCTTGGTGCGCCGGGAGAGCACCTGGATCACGCGACGGATCTCCTCGTCGCGGCCGATCACCGGGTCGAGCTTGCCCTGCTCGGCGATCTCGGTGAGGTCGCGGCCGAAGCGCTCCAGCGGGCTCTGCTCCTCCTCGGCTTGCGGGGCCTGGCCCGGAGCGGAGCCGGGGCCGGGACCGGGACCGTCAGGCGGTGTCATTGGACCTCCTGTCGTTGCCGGTGGGCGGCGGCAGCCGGCGCGGGCGGGCGTCGGCGGCGCGCACGATGTCGGTTGTGGGGGGACGGGAGTTGGGGAAGGGCACGAGCTCGGCGCGGAAGGAGCGGCGCACCTCCTCCAGGCGCTCGGCGAGCTCGGCCTGGGCGCTCAGGGCCTGGACCTCGAGCTGCTCGATGCGCTCGTGCATCCCCCGCACCTCCGCCTCCAGGTCGAGCACCCGCTCGACGCCGGCGAGGTTGAGGCCGAGGTCGGCGGTCATCCGCTGGATGTGGCGCAGGCGCTCCACGTCCTGCTGGGAGTACAGGCGGGTGCCCTTGGGTGAGCGCTGGGGGGCGATCAGGCCGCGGGCCTCGTAGGTGCGCAGCGTCTGGGGGTGCATGTTGGCGAGCTCCGCCGCCACGGAGATCATGAACACGCCCCGGTCGGACGCCACGGAGATGCGGGTCACGGAGGCTCCGTCGCGGGAGGCTTGGCCCCGCTCGGGGCGACTCATGCGGAGGCCCCCTCGGAGGCCCCCTCGAAGAGGCGCGCGCGGGGGTTGCCGTTCATCGTCGCCGCCAGCGCGTCCACGGCGGAGCGCTGCTCCTCGGTGAG
Organism: Solirubrobacteraceae bacterium; assembly: GCA_035508995.1. GTDB lineage: Bacteria > Actinomycetota > Thermoleophilia > Solirubrobacterales > Solirubrobacteraceae > Palsa-744. The sequence continues at coordinate 3,864 of DATJMB010000244.1, forward strand.
CGTGTCGGGGACCTCGATGGTGAAGCGGTAGTGGATGTCGCCTCTCTTGGCCCCGCCGGCCCCCCCGCCGCCGAGCTTGGGGGGGCCCTCGCCGCGCAGCCGCTGGACGGCGCCGTGGCGGGTGCCGGGCTTCACGCGCAGCGTCTTGACGCCGTTCAGGGTCGGCACCTGCACCTCGGCGCCGCGCAGCGCCTCGGGGATCGTGAGCGGCACCTCCACCTCGAGGTTTGCGCCCTTGCGCTTGAACACCGGCGAGGGGCTCACGTGGGTGACGAGATAGAGGTCGCCGGGGGGGCCGCCGTCGTGGCCGGGCTCGCCCTTGCCGGCGAGGCGGATGCGGCTGCCGTCGCGCACGCCGGCGGGGATGTTCACGCGCATGCGCTTGACGGTGCGGATCGCGCCGGCGCCGTTGCAGGTCGGGCAGGGGTCGTCGATGACCGTGCCCGAGCCGCCGCAGCGGGAGCAGGGCTGGGAGATGGAGAACATGCCCTGGCCCTGGCTCTCGATGCCGCGGCCCTCGCAGCGGGGGCACACCTTCGGGCTGGTGCCGGGCTTGGCGCCGGTGCCGTGGCAGGTGGGGCAGGTGTCGTGCATTGGCACCGACAGCGGGATCTGGGCGCCGGCGATGGCCTGGTCGAAGGAGATCGAGACCTGCGCCTCGAGGTCCGCGCCGCGACGGGCCCGCGGCGAGGCGCCCGCGCGGCGGCCGCCCCCGCGGGAGCCGCCGAAGAGGTTGGAGAGGATGTCGCCCATGCCGGAGGCGTCGAAGTCGAAGCCCTGGAAGCCGCCGAAGCCGCCCCCCGGGCCGCCGCCGCCGGTGGCGAAGGGGCCGGTGCCGGAGTCGTATTGCTTGCGCTTCTCCGGATCCCCGAGCACATCGTGGGCCTGGGAAATCTCCTTGAAGCGCTCCTCCGCCGCTTTGTCGCCCTGGTTGCGATCGGGGTGGTAGCGGCGGGCGAGCTTGCGGTAGGCCTTCTTGATCTCCTCGGCGCTGGCCTTCTTATCGACGCCGAGCGTCTTGTAGTAGTCCTGGCGTGCGGCCATCGGGTGCCTGCTCTCTCCGGCCGCCTACTGGGCCACGACCACGCGGGCGGGCCTGATCAGCTGCTCGCCCAGGCGATAGCCGTCCTGGTAGACCTCCGCCACGATGCCGCTCGCCACGCCCGCCACCGGCTGCTGGGCCATGGCCTCGTGGAACTCGGGGTCGAAGGTCTCGCCGGCGGGCGAGAAGGACTGCACGCCCGCCCGGGCGAGGGCCGCGGCGAGCTCCTCGCGCACCAGCTTCACGCCCTGCAGCAGGGAAGCGTCCTCGGCGGTCCCTCCCGGCGCGCCATCCGAAGGCGCGGGCCGGCCTGGAGTCGGCTTTGGATTGGCCGCCGCGGCGAGCGCTCGGTCGAGGTTGTCGAGGGCCGGCAGCAGCTCCTTAGCGAGCGCCACCACGCCGCGCTCCTTGGCCTGGATGGCCTCCTTGGCCACGCGCTTGCGGAAGTTCTCGAAGTCCGCCTGGGTGCGCTGGGCCAGCGCGAGGTACTCGTCGCGCTGGGCGGCCACGTCGATCGGCTCCGCCACGTCGCCCTGCGGCGCCCGCTCCGCGGCGGGCGCCGCCGCCGGGGCCCGCGGGGGGACCTCGGCGGCATCGTCCTGACCGGCGGCGGCGTTGGCGGGAGCCCCGCGGGGCTCCTCGTCGAGGGTCTGGCCGGCCTCGGTCATGACTCGTCCACGACCTCGGCGTCGACCACGTCCTCCTCGTCGGCGGAGGAGCCCTCGCCGCTCGGACCGGCGCCGTTGGCGTCCGCGCTCGAAGCGGTGGCCTGCTGCTGCTGGGCGCGCTCGTACATCGCCTCGGAGACGGCGTGGAAGGCGACCTGCAGGGCCTCGGCCTTGGCGTTGATCTCGGCGGGATCCTCGGACTCCAGGGCGTCGCGGACCTCCTTGATGGCGGCCTCGATGCGGGCCTTGGAGTCGGCGTCCACCTGGTCGCTCAGCTCGGTGAGCTGGCGCTCGGCCTGGTAGGCGGCGTTCTCGCCGTTGTTGCGGGCCTCCGCGAGCTCCCGCGCGCGGCGGTCCTCCTCGGCGTGGGACTCGGCGTCGGAGACCATGTTCTTGATCTCGTCCTCCGAGAGGCCGGAGCCGGACTTGATCTCGATCTTCTGCTCCTTGCCGGTGCCGAGGTCCTTGGCGGAGACGTTGAGGATGCCGTTGGCGTCGATGTCGAAGGCGACCTCGATCTGGGGGATGCCGCGGGGCGCCGGCGGGATGCCGGTGAGCTGGAACTTGCCCAGAGACTTGTTGTACTGGGCCATCTCGCGCTCGCCCTGGAGCACGTGGATCTCCACCGAGGGCTGGTTGTCCTCGGCGGTGGAGAAGACCTCGCCCTTGCGGGTGGGGATGGTGGTGTTGCGCTCGATCAGCTTGGTCATCACGCCGCCCTTGGTCTCGATGCCGAGGGTCAGGGGTGTGACGTCGAGCAGCAGCACGTCCTTGACGTCGCCGGCGAGCACGCCCGCCTGGATGGCGGCGCCGACGGCGACCACCTCGTCGGGGTTCACGCCCCGGTGGGGCTCGGAGCCGGTGAGCTCCTTGACCTTCTCCTGGACCGCCGGCATGCGGGTCATGCCGCCGACGAGCACCACGTGGTCGATCTCCTTGACGCCCTTGTCCTTGGCGTCATCGAGCGCCTGGCGGACGGGTGCCACCACGCGGTCGAGCAACGCGGAGGTCAGTTCGGAGAGCTTCGCGCGGGTCAGGCGCGTGTCCAGGTGCTTGGGCCCGGAAGCGTCGGCGGTGATGAAGGGCAGGTTGATCTGGGTCTCCTGGGTGGTGGAGAGCTCGATCTTGGCCTTCTCGGCCGCCTCGTAGAGACGCTGCAGGGCCATCGGGTCGGCGCTGAGGTCGATGCCCTGGTCGCGCTTGAAGTCGGCCACCAGCCAGTCGACGATGGCCTTGTCGAAGTTGTCGCCGCCGAGGTGGTTGTCGCCGGCGGTGGACTTGACCTCGAAGACCCCGTCGCCGATCTCCAGCACGGAGACGTCGAAGGTGCCGCCGCCGAGGTCGAACACGAGGATGGTGTGGTCGGCGTCCTTGTCCAGGCCGTAGGCCAGGGAGGCGGCGGTGGGCTCGTTGATGATGCGCTTGACGTCCAGGCCGGCGATCTTGCCGGCGTCCTTGGTGGCCTGGCGCTGGTCGTCGTTGAAGTAGGCGGGCACCGTGATCACGGCGCCGTCCACGGACTCGCCCAAATACGCTTCGGCGTCGGACTTCAGCTTCTGCAGGATCATCGCTGAGATCTCCGGCGGCGAGTGCTGCTCGCCGGCGGCCTCCACGCGAGCGTCGCCGTTGGGGCCGGCGACCACCTTGTAGGGGACGATCGCCTCCTCCTCCTTGACTTCTGCCTCCTTGCGGCCCATGAAGCGCTTGATCGAGAAGATCGTGTTCTGAGGGTTGGTGACGGCCTGGCGCTTGGCGACGGTGCCCACGAGGCGCTCGCCGGAGGCCGTGAAGGCGACGACGGAGGGGGTGGTGCGGCCACCCTCGGCGTTCTCGATGACCGTCGGCTCGCCTCCCTCGAGCACAGCCATGCACGAGTTCGTCGTGCCGAGGTCGATGCCTATGGTCTTGGCCATGAGTTGATGCTCCTTAGCTGCTTGAAGATGAGTGGATGTGGGTAGGAACTTGGTGCCGGATCCGTGTTGGGAACACGATCGCAGGGGGGAAAATCTAAGCGCTATTGAAGCAGATTTCCTCATCGCCGTCAAGGGCCATTGGGAGTCTGTTCTAGGGCGGACCGCGTGAGCCGCTTTGAGTTCGGCGCAGTCGAGCCTCTACGATTGCGCCTTGGGCGAGCCAACGGACGAAGACAAGGACGCAATACTTGATACGGCGCTCCAGCTAGCCGAAACACAGATTTCGGCTCAGGTGGCAGACGACGCGAGCCTCGATGGTCGAACCACAGGACTTGTCGGACTCAACGGTGCGCTCTTG
>DATJMB010000245.1:0-2915 GCA_035508995.1 Solirubrobacteraceae bacterium
CCCCCCCTCGCCCAGGCCGACGTCCTCGCCCTGCCCCTGGGCGACACCCCCGCCCTCGAGCGCGCCGTGGCCGATCACGGCGAGGAACTCGCCGCCATCCTGCTGGACCTGATGCCCAACCGCGCCGGCCTGGCGCCCGTCGATCCCGCCTTCGCCGCCCGCGCCCGCTCCCTCGCAAGCGCCCAGGGCGCCCTGCTGATCTTCGACGAGGTCATCACCTTCCGCCTCTCCACCGCCGGTCTGCACTTCCTCTACGACCTGAAGCCCGACCTCCTCACCCTCGGCAAGATCATCGGCGGCGGCCTTCCCTGCGGCGCCCTCGGTGGCTCCCCCGAGGCGATGGCGGTTCTGGAGCCCCACGCCTCCGCCCCCGTACACCTCTCCGGCACCTTCGTTGCCAACCCCCTCACCATGCGCGCCGGCCTCGCCGCCCTGCGGGCCCTCGACGCCCCCGCCATCGACCGCATCGACGCCCTCGGCGAGCGCCTGCGCGCGGGCCTCATCGCCCAGGGCTTCACCGTCACCGGACGCGGCTCCCTGCTGAAGCTCCACCACCCCGACCTCCCGCACCTGTGGTGGCGCCTCTACCGGGAGGGAGTCCTGATCGCCCCCGACGGCCTCTGCTGCGTGTCCACCCCGATGGACGACGCAGTGGTTGACGACGCTCTCGAGCGCTTTGCCCGCGCGCGCCCCTGACCGGCGCCTACACCAGCTCCGGCCAGTACGCCGGCCCGCTTCCCTCTGCCATCGCCCCCTCCGGGATCTCTCCGACATGCTCCTCGTAGGGCTCCCCCGCGAACAGCCACGGGTTGCGCTGGCCGATCACGTCTCCCCGGAAGCGCTTCTGTCCCCCATACACCACCCAGGTGGTGTCCACCGCACCGTAGAGCTCCACCAGGCGCAGCTCACGCGGGTGTTCCCGCGCGTAATGCCCGTGTGTGAGACCCGCGTCATAGCGCCCTTCGAGCAGATGCCGGCCCACCACCGGCTTGGAGGGCTCGTCCACGATCCGCTCGAAACGATCCAGGTCCAGGTAGCCCCGCGTGGCCGACACGATGCCGAGGCTCCTGGGCTCCATCACCTCCTTGCGCACCAGCAGCGCGAGCTCCTTGGTGGGGTAGATGAAGGTGTCCACCACGAACACCTCCTCGTGGTAGCGCTCAGTCACCAGATGCACCTGCACGTGCGCGCTGCACTGCACCAGGAACCTGTCCCGCCGGCCCCGCACCGCCGCGACGGCCTCCAGCAGGTCCTCCACCAGCACCATCTCGAAGTCCTCGATCCCCTGGAACTCCAGGTAGTGCAGCACCGCGTTCTCGTGACACGTCCCCCGCGGGCCCAGCGTGATGAACGTCGGCCTGCTCATGCCGCCTCCGGCGTCGGCTCGTCGCTGCCGGCCCGCTGCGCCATCAGCTCGTCCTCCAGCTTGCACGTCGCTCCGATCAGCAGCTCGAAGAGACTCGCCGTGAAGTCCTCCGGCAGCCTCCCCTCCGCTCCACGCTCCAGGTACCGCTCCCGCACCGCCTGCACCCGCGCCGGCTGCATCATGGCGATGCCGTGCGCCTGCTTGTAGGCCGCGATCCGCCGGCAGATCTCAAACCGCTCCCCCAGCGCCGCCGCGATCTCCTCGTCCAGCTCATCCAGCCGCCGCCGGTGGAGCTCGAGGCCGGGGTCCACGCCCAGCTCGTCCATATCTAGCTCGTCCCTCATGTGCGCTCCTTTGTGGTCGTCTCCTCGCCGCCGAGCAGCCCGCGGGCGAACGCCTCGCTGCACGCCGCCAGGTGCTCCAGCGCATATCCGCCCTCCTGGATCACGCACACCGGCAGCCCCGACGCCGCCAGCAGGCGGCCGATCTCCGTGAAGATCGACGGCGTGAAACTCCACGAGCCGTGCGGGTCTCCCGCCACCGTGTCGTAGCCGAGCGACAGCACCAGCGCCGCCACCGAGCCCCTCAGCGAGTCGATCGACTCCCCCGCCGCCTCCAGGTAGGCCTCCGCGTGCGGGCTCCCCCGGAACTCCACCACCCGTTCCCGCTCGCTCCCCGGCCTCACCGTTCGAGCCGCCACATTCGTCACCGGCCAGGCGTGCAGCGAGTGCAGCCACGCGTCCTCCATCGCCGCCACCATCGCCGAGGTTCCGTTCGGGTAGTGCAGGTCGAGGTCCAGCACCCCCACCGGCCTCACCCCGAGCTCCAGCAGCGTGTCCACCGCCGCCGCCGCCGTGTTCAGATAGCAGTACCCCGCCAGCCACCCCGGCCCCGCGTGGTGGCCCGGCGGCCGGCACAGCGCGTAGGTGAACCGCGCCCCCTCCGCCAGCTTCCGCGCCGCCGTGATGCCGCTGCGCACCGCCTCGTGCGCCGCCGCCACCAGGCCCGCGCACACGGGGATGTCGGGCTCCAGCCCCGGCGGCGCCAGATCGGGCATCACCACCGGCTCCCGCGAGCTCACGCTCCGCAGCGCTCGCAGGTAACGAGCCTCGTGCAGCCGCCCCAGCGTCCTCTCCAGCGTCTCATCCGCCGTGTCCGCCGCCAGCCCCCTCACCCCCGGATGCCGCGCCAGTCCCCGCCGCAGCTCCGCCAGCCGCCGGTTGTCGTCGTGACCCCGCAGCACCCGCCCGCCTTCCAGCACCCACGGCGCCGCGTCCTGCCCCCCGTGGCCGTGGCGCTGCTCGATCACCAGCAGCTCGCTCACGCCACCCGCCGCCGCATCCTCGTGCCCAGCACCGTGAACCCGTTCGCCAGGTAGAAGCCTTCCGTGGCCTTCAACCCCGCGAAGCGCTCCGGCGGCAGCCCCACCTCCAGGCGCCCGATCTCACGCTCCCGGGCGAGCTCCACCAGCGCCGCCAGCAGATCCCGTCCCACCTGCCTGTCCCGCCACCCCGGATCCACCCACAGGTCCTGGATCAGCCCGTACCGT
>DATJMB010000246.1:0-2462 GCA_035508995.1 Solirubrobacteraceae bacterium
CAGTACGCCCCCGCCACCGACTGCAGCTTGAACGCCCCCACGCTCCCCGTGCTCGGCCCGTGCGGCCCTCGGCAGAGGTCCGTGAAGGGCCCGTTCGTGTACAGCGACACGCTCTGGAGCTCCTCCCCCCGCTCCCTCGCCCCCGCCACCAGGTCGTCGATCAGCTCCACCTTATAGTCCTGCCCCTCACCCACGAACCGCTCCCGCGCCAGCGCCGGGCTCGTCTCCGCCCGCTCGAACGCCTCCTTCGCCTTCACGTGCTCCGCCATCCCCGCTTCGATCTCCGCCAGGTCCTCCACCGAGATCGATACCCCCGCCGGGAACTCGAAGTCGTAGTAGAACCCCTCCTCGATCGCCGGCCCGATCGAGATCTTCACCCCCGGATAGCGCTCCATCACCGCCGTCGCCAGCACGTGCGCCGCGTCGTGCCTGATCAGCGCCAGCCCCTCCCTGCCGCTCTTGGCCGTCACGATCGAGATCCTCGACCCGTCCGCGAGCCCCCGCCCGAGATCCTGTATCACCGTCTCCTCCCCAGTCTCCGGGTGGCTCACCTCCACAGCCAGCGCCGCCTTCGCCAGCCCCGGCCCGATCGCCGCCGCCGCGTCCGCCCCCGTGGCCCCGTCCGCCAGCTCCAGCTCCCGCCCATCTGGAAGTGTCACCCTCACCGTCATCTCAGCCGCTCAGGCTATCGATCGCATCCTCAAACGCCGTCGGCGGATATACCACGCTCCCGCACCACGCCGCCGCCCCCCAGCCGCCCGTCCTCCGCCGGCCCATCTTCCGCTCCATCGCCGATTGAGAAACACCTCTGTAGACAACTGTCCGCGTGTGCGAAGATGCGGAACATGAGCAAGAAACCAACTTCCCCTAAACCCAGCCCCGCGAAAAGGGCCTCCCGCTCGGCCACGTCCGCAAGCAAGGGCCCCTCTGGCCACAAGGCACCCGCCACCGGCAAATCCGCCGCCACCGACCATGACGCCGCCAAAGATGCCCCCTCAACCTATCCGCCCGCTGTCTCCATCACCCTCTCCCCCATCCAGGTGGACGAGGTTCTCCGCACAGCCTCCCGCGACCGCTCCCCCAGCATCGCCACCGTCATCGCCGATGCCCTCGCCGCCCCCACCGACGGCGATGGCGCGGAGCTCGCCGAGGCCACCGCCACCCTGCGCGCCCACATGCCGATCGGCGACATCGATCCCCGCATGTCCCGCTCCGTGCTCCGCGGCCTTTCCATCCTCACCTGCTTCGGCGCCAACGGCGACAGTCGCGGGGTGGTCGAAATCGCCGAGGAGCTCGACATGAGCCCGTCCACCACCCACCGCTACACCTTCACTCTCGTCGAGCTCGGCCTGCTCGAGCGCTGCCCCCGCACCCGCAAGTACCGCCTCTGCCGCCCCGCTTAGATCAGCGGCTTTCCGCCGGTGGGGTGGCGTTCGTTTTGGCGGCGGTCGGTGGTGTTCTTTTTCGACTGCCCGCGCGTGCCCGCGTGCGTGCGCGTGCGCGTGTGTGTGCGCGCGCGGGCCGTCCATTTTGGAACCTGCTCCCCGCCCCCGCCCGCGTTCCGGCGCGTGACGGCCGACCCCTCAGCGGTCGTAGCCTTCGATCATCCGCACCGACAGCACCGTCAGCACGAAGCCCGTGGCGAGGATCACCCCCACGCAGATGCCGAGCTTTTCCAGCACCCACCCTTCCAGCACCAGCGACCGCAGCCCTTCGATGACGTAGCTCACCGGGTTCGCCCGCGCCAGCGCCTCCATCAGCGGCGTGAGCAGTTCGAAGGGCACGAAGTTGGGCGTCAAGAACAGCAGCGGGAAGAACACCAGGAAGCTAGCGTTCGTGGCCTGCACGTTGCGCGTCCGCAACGCCACCAGCATGCCGATCCCCGCATACGCCACTCCCCACAGGGCGGCCAGCGCCACCAGCGCCACCGCTCCGGCCACTCCGCTGCGCATCTGCGCCCCGAACGCCAGCGCCACCAGCAACACCAGCGTGGACACCGCCAGGCCCCGCACGAGGTCCGCCGCCAGCCTCCCGAAGATGATCGACGACCGCCGGATCGGCGCCACCAGCAGCTTGTCGAAGTATCCCTGGTCGATCTCCGTCACCAGCGCCAGCCCCGAGGTGGCCGTACACACCGCGAACATCAACGACACCGGCAGCTGGAAGCCCACGTACCCCTGACCGTGCAGGAACGGAGTGGTGTCCGGAAACGTCTTCGAGATCTGCCCGATGTTCACCGCCAGGAAGAACAGGGGAATGAACAGCGTCGGGATCGTCGCCTCCGGCAGTCTCACCACCTCCCGCACCGACCGCCGGCTGAGCAGCAGGATCTCGCTCACGCCGACCCTCCCTCGCCGCTCCTCCGCCCTCCGCCGCCGTCCTCGAGCGACTCTCCCCCGTCTCCCTCCAGGCGCCGGCCCGTGGCCCGCAGGAACACGTCGTCGAGCGTCGGCCGCGCCACC
>DATJMB010000247.1:0-3674 GCA_035508995.1 Solirubrobacteraceae bacterium
TTCGTGCTCGTGGGGGTGGTGTGCTTCGCGGCGCTGGGGGTGGCGTTCGCGCACGCGATCCCCAACTTCGAGTCCACGGCGGCGTACGTGAACGCGGTGTTCCTGCCGGTGGTGTTCGTGTCGTTCTTCGTGTTCGACAGCTCGAGCGCGCCGGAGTTCCTGCGTACGGTGGCGGACGCGCTGCCGCTGAAGCCGCTGATCGACGGCCTCTCGGGAGCGCTGGTGACGGGCGTGTCGCTGGCGAGCAACCTCGATGCGCTGGCGGTGATCGGCCTGTGGGGGGCGCTGGGAGTGTGGCTGGCGGTGCGGGGCTTCTCCTGGGAGCAGCGGCGCGGATAACCTGTGCGCCGATGAAGCAGCCGGCGCGGGCGCTCGTGGAGGGGGCGCAGAGCATCTTCACGCAGGCCGATGGCCTGTTCGAGCCCACCGAGCACGCGCGCGGGCCGTGGGATCCGCGGGCGCTTCACGGCGGGGCGCCGGCGGCGCTGCTGGCGCGGGCCTTCGAGCACACGGAGCCCGGGGAGGAGCTGCCGGTGGCGCAGATGCGGGTGGAGTTCCTCAAGCCGATCCCCTTCGCGCCGTTCTCGCTGCACACGGAGATCGTGCGCAATGGCAGGCGGGTGCAGGAGCTCACGGGGGAGCTGCGGGCGGATGAGGAGCTCGTGTGCCGGGCGCGGGCGTTGCGCATCCAACCGGTTCCCACGGGTCTGCCGAGCGCCGGGCCCGAGCCGGCGCCGGCGCTGGCGGGTCCGGAGCAGGGCGAGTCGGTGGAGTACGCGCTGAACCGGGAGATGGTGGGGGTGGAGAGCTTCGCGGTGACGGGCATGGAGATGCGGTGGTTGAACACGCCGTGGGCGCTGGGACCGGGGCGGGTGTGGATGCGGCTGCGCCTTCCCCTGTTGCCCGGCGAGGAGCCCAGCCCGCTCGTACGGCTGCTGGCGACGGCGGACTTCCCCAACGGGGTGGGTGCGGAGCTGCCGTTCGACCGCTACCTGTTCATCAACGCGGACCTCTCGATCCATCTCTGGCGCCAGCCCCGGGGGGAGTGGATCGGCCTGGACGCACGCACCTACCTGCCGGAGGGTGGCATGGGGGCGAGCGAAAGCGTGATCCACGACGTGGACGGGCCGGTGGGCCGGGGCTTTCAGGCGCTGGTGGTGCAGCCGCGTTAGCTGGGCGGATGGCCGCTCAGCGCACGACCACGTCGGCGAGCGCCGCGTCGATCGCCGCGAGGGTGTCCCCGCCGAGCTCGATGCCCGAGGCGGAGGCGTTGGCGTGGACCTGCTCGGGGCGGCTCGCGCCGACGATTGCCGAGGCGACGTTCTCTTGGCGCAGCACCCACGCGAGGGCCATCTGAGCCATCGTCACGCCGGCCTCCTCGGCCACCGGACCCAGCCGCTGGACCGCCTCGAGCACCTGGGGCTCCATCAGGCGGTCGATGAAGGCGCTCATCGACTCGCTCGCCGCGCGGGAGTCCCTCGGGGGCGGCGCCCCGGGGGCGTACTTGCCGGTGAGCACCCCCTGACCGAGGGGGGACCAGACGATCTGGGAGATCCCCTGCGCTTCGCACACCGGGATCACCTGCGCCTCGGGCGCCCGCCAGAGCATCGAGTACTGGGGCTGGCTCGAGACCCACCGCTCCACCTCGGGGAGCGCCAGCGACTGCTCGATGCGCTCCACGGGCCACTCGCTGAAGCCGATGTGACGGGCCTTGCCCGCCGCCACCACCTCGGTGAGCGCCGTCATGGTCTCCTGCAGGGGGGTCTGCTCGTCGTAGCGATGGCACTGGTAGAGGTCCACGTAGTCCGTTCGCAGGCGCTCCAGGGAGGCGTCGATCTGCTTGTGGATCTGCTCTTTCGAGAGTCCCCTGTCGGTGTCTGACATCGGGAAGTAGACCTTCGTGGCGAGCACGTAGGAGGAGCGCTCGTGGCCCGCCAGCGCCTCCCCGAGCAGCGTCTCGGAGGCGCCACGGCCGTAGACGTTGGCGGTGTCGATGAAGTTGATGCCCGCCTCGAAGGCCGCCTCCACGCACGCTTTGGCCTGCTGCCGCTCCACCCCGCCGGAGTACGTGAGCCAGGAGCCGAGGCTGATCTCCGAGACCTCGAGGTCGCTGGAGCCGAGTTTGCGCAGTCGCATGGGGGCCACACTACCCGAACCGGCCGCCCATCAAGCGGCCTGGCCGCTACCGCCGGCGACCCCGCCCGAAGCTCTGCATCGGCGGAGCCACCGCCCGCATGCTCGATCCCACCTCCGCCGCCGCCCGCTCCGCCTCCGCCTCCGCCGCCGTCCGCTCGCGCGCCCCACGTCCATCGGCCGCTCCCCGCTCGCCGGCCGCCAGCCGGTGGACGCTGCCCTGTTCGCGCTCCCCGCCGGGGACGGGGTCGAGATGCTGTTCGAGCGCCAGCAGCTCGCTCACGAGCACGTTCACCACCCCTTCCGAGCGCTCCAGGCGACCGCGTGCGATCAGCAGGGGCTCGGCGCGGGCGAGATGGCGGTAGCGCTCGTACACGTGGCGGGGCACGATCAGGTTGATCGCCCCGTGCTCGTCCTCGAAGAGCAGGAACATGGTCCCCTTCGCCGTCCCCGGACGCTGGCGGGCGATCACGAGGCCCGCCACCGTCACCGCTCCGCCGGAGGGCAGGCGGGCGAGCTGGGCGCTGGTGGCGAGCATCGGCAGCGACAGCCGCTCGCGCAGGATCGCCATCGCGTGATCCGCGGCGGTTACCCCGCTGGTGGAATAGTCGGCGATCAGCCGCTCCCAGCGCCCCAGCGGGCGCAGGAGGGGAGCCTCGGGCAGCTCCAGCCCGAGCGCGAGCTGCGTCTGGGCGGCCTCTCCGGCGGGTGACATGCGCGCGTGGCCGGCGAGGCCGAGCTGCCACAGGGCCAGGCGCCGGCGCCCGTCCTCGGAGGCCCCCGCCCCCGTCCCCGCTCCCGTCACCATCCCGCTCTGAACATCCCCGGCGAGCTCGTCGCAGGCCCCCGACCAGGCCAGCTGGGACAGGGTGGCGGGCCCGGCGCCGGCGCGAGCGGCGAGATCCGCGAGGGACTCGTAGCGCCCGCCCCGCTCCCGCTCGGCCACCAGCGCGTGGACCTCCCGCGTTTGCACCTCCTTGATGTAGCCGAGCCCCAGCCGCACCCCGAGCGCCTGCCCCGCCGCTCCCACCGCGTTCGTGCCCACCGCGCCCGCCGCGCCCGTGCCCGCCGTGCCCGCCGCGCCCGTTCCCGCCGCGCTCGGGGCGTCGCCCGGGGACATCCGCTCCACGGTGCAGAGCACCTGGGAGGCGTTCACGTCCAGGCCGAGCACCGGGATGCCGCGGCGCTGGGCCTCGTGGACGAGGGAGTCGGGGGCATAGAAGCCCATCGGCTGCTCGTTGAGCAGCGAGCACAAAAACTCCGGCCCGTAGTGGACCCGCAGCCAGGTGGACTGGTAGGCGAGCAGACCGAAGGCGGCGCCGTGGGCCTTGGGGAAGCCGAAGCCGGCGAACCCCTCCACCATCCCCCACACCCGCTCCGCCGTGCCATCCTCGGCCCCCGCGTGGGCGCGGGCGCCCGCCAGGAAGGCCTCGCGATGGCGCTGCATCTCCTCGTGGGAGCGCTTGCGGCTCATCGCCCGCCGCAGCCCGTCCGCCTCCCCCGGGGAGAAGCCCGCGAAGGCTTCCGCCACCTCCATCACC
>DATJMB010000248.1:0-3726 GCA_035508995.1 Solirubrobacteraceae bacterium
GAGGGACAGCCGGGGGAGCTCGGCGGCGGGGCGGGGGGCGGAAGCGGGACGACGGGCGCTGGCGGCGGCTTCGCGCAGGGGAGCCCAGGCGTCGTTGGTGGCCTCGCCGGCCCACACTAGGTCGAAGAGGGCCTCGCGCAGGGCCTCGGCGGGGAGCTGGAGCTCGGCGAGGAGGTCGCTGAAGAAGCAGGGGCCCTCCAGCAGGCGGGCGCGGAGCAGCTCGCCGGTTTGGGAGAGCTCGCGGGGGGCGTGCTGGTCGCGTGCTCCACGGGCGGCGCGGGGCGGAGGCCCGAGCAGAGGGGCGTCCTCGCGAAAGTAGAGGGCCACGCGGCCCGCGCGGCCGAGAGGGCCGGCGCCCACCCACACGAGCTCGCCGGAGGCGCACAGGGAGTCAAGCCAGGCGGGGGAGTAGGCGCCGAGGCGGCGGGGAAGCACGTCGCGCTCCCACAGCTCGACGGGCAGGGGCAGGCCCTGGAGGGGCACGAGAGCCTCGCGCAGGCGCTCGGGGCCGGCGCCGTGGCGGCTGTGGCGGTCGATGTTATGCCAGGCGGGCATGAAGGTGGCGAGGGCGCTCTGGGCAGCGGGCTCGATCTCGCGGCGCAGGGCGGCGAGGGAGGCGCGGCGCAGGCGGCGCAGGACCTCGATGTCGCACCATTCAAGTCCCTCTCCGCCAGGCCTGATCTGGCCGCGGGCGAGCTCGCCGCGGCGCTCGAGCTCGGCGAGGACGGGCCGGGGGTCGACGCCGTAGCGGGCGCTCAGGGAGGCGGTGGCGAACGGGCCGTGGGTGCGGGCGTAGCGGGCGATGATCTGCTCTAGGGGATCCTCGACGGCGGCCAGGAAGGCCTCGGGCAGGCCGGCGGGAGTGGGGGCGGCAAAGGCGTCGCGGTACAGGCCGGCCTCCTCGGCGGCCACGAAGCGGGGCTCGCCGGCGAGGCGCAGGGAGATGGCGCGGCGCTCGCGCAGCAGGCGGGCGAGCAGCTCGCCGGAGTCGATGCCGGGGAGGACCCGCTGCTCGATCTCGGCGGCGGTGAGGTCGCCCAGAGAGCGGAGCAGGTCGTGGAGCTCGTCGCTGCCGGTGGCGCGGGTGCGGGGGGAGCGGCGCTGGAGGTCTTCCTCCACGCGCTCCAGGGCGCCGGGGTCGATCAGCTCGCGCAGCTCCTCGGAGCCGAGCAGCTCGCGCAGGAGGTCCCGGTCCAGGGAGAGGGCGGCGGCGCGGCGCTCGGCGGCGGGGGCGTCCCCCTCGTACATGTAGGTGGCGACGTAGTCGAACAGCAGGGAGGAGGCGAAGGGGGAGGCTTTCGCGGTCTCCACCTCCACGAGGGAGAGGGCGCGGGTCTGAAGGGCCCGCAGGAGGCCGCGCAGGCCGGGCAGGTCGAGGACGTCCTGGAGGCACTCGCGGTAGGTCTCCAGCACGATCGGGAAGTCCTCGTAGCGGCGGGCCACCTCGAGCAGGCTCTGGGCCTTCAGGCGCTGCTGCCACAGGGGCGTGCGGCGGCCCGGCCAGGCGCGGGGAATCAGGAGGGCGCGGGCGGCGTTCTCGCGAAAGCGGGCGCCGAAGAGAGCGGTGGAGGCCAGCTCGGCGGTGACGATCGCCTGGAGCTCCTCGGGGTCCACGAGCACGAGCTCGGCCAGCGAGTCGAGGGCATCCTCGCCGTCGCGCTCGCCGTCGAGGTCGGGCAGGCGCAGGACGATGCCGTCGTCGGACCACAGGGCGTCGGCCTCCAGGCCGAAGCGCTCGCGGATGCGGGCCGAGAGGGCCAGCGCCCAGGGGGCGTGGACGCGGGAGCCGTAGGGCGAGAGCAGGCACAGGCGCCAGTCGCCGATCTCGTCGCGAAAGCGCTCCAGGACGACGGTGCGGTCGCTGGGCAGCACGCGGGTGGCGGCGAGCTGGGCGCGGAGGTACTCGAGCAGGTTGCGGGCGGCGCGCTGGTCGAGGTGGTAGTCGCGCTGGAGGGCCTGCTCGTCCATGTCCAGGGCGGCGCGGGCGAAGGCGCCGACGGCGCGACCGAGCTCGACGGGGCGGCCGAGGGTGTCGCCCTTCCAGAATGGAACCGCGCCGGGGGCGCCGGGGGCGGGGGTGACGATCACGCGGTCGCGGCCGATCTCCTCGATGCGCCAGGTGGAGGCGCCGAGCAGGAAGGCCTGACCGGGCCGGGCCTCGTAGACCATCTCCTCGTCGAGCTCGCCCACGCGGCGGCCGTCGGGGAGGGTCACGGTGTAGAGGCCGCGGTCGGGGATGGTGCCGGCGTTGGCGGCGGCCAGCTGGCGGGCGCCGCGGCGGGGACGGAGGGTGCCGGCGAGCCGGTCCCACACCAGGCGGGCGCGCAGGTCGCCGAACTCCGAGGATGGATAGCGGCCGTCGAGCATGTCGAGCACCCGCTCGAAGAGCTCGCGGGAGAGCTCGCGATAGGGATGGGCGCGGGTGACGAGCTCGTACAGCGCCTGCACCGAGACGCCATCCCCCCCATCCTCGATCTCGGCCGCGACGGCGGGGTGACCGGCCTCGGAGGCGGCCACGATGGCGACGATCTGCTGGGCGAGCACATCCAGGGGGTTGCGGGGTATGGCGGTGGGCTCGATGTCGCCCGCGCGCATCAGCCGGCAGAGGACGGCGCACTCGAGCAGGTCGCCGCGGTACTTGGGGAAGATCCTGCCCCTGCTGACCTCCCCCACGCCGTGGCCGGCACGGCCGATGCGCTGGAGGCCGCGGGCGACGGACTTGGGGGACTCCACCTGGATGACGAGATCCACGGCGCCCATGTCGATGCCCAGCTCCAGGGAGCTGGTCGCCACGATGCAGGGCAGCTGACCGGCCTTCAGCATCTCCTCCACCCGGGAGCGCTCCTCGTGGGCGAGGGACCCGTGGTGGGCGCGAGCGATCTCCTCGCCGGCGAGCTCGTTCAGGCGCAGGGCCACGCGCTCGGCGGCACGGCGGTTGTTGACGAAGAGGATCGTGGAGACGTGCTCGCGCACGGCGGCCAGGAGCTCCGGATAGATGGCGGGCCAGATCGAGCCGCGAGTTGACTCCCCGCCGGCGAGCGGCTCGAGGGGATCCGGGGCGGCGGCGGCGGGGGCGGCGCCGGGGTCGGCCATGGACTCCACGGGAACCTCGATCTTCAGGTCCAGCCGGGGGGGCTCGGAGGCGTCGAGAACCGTGACCTCCCGCCGTGCGCCCACGAGGAAGCGGCCGATCTCCTCCAGCGGCCGCTGGGTGGCGCTCAGGCCGATGCGCTGCAGGTCCGGTGAGATGGCCTGGAGGCGCTCGAGGGTGAGCGCGAGGTGGGAGCCCCGCTTGGAGTGGGCCACGGCGTGGATCTCGTCCACGATCACCGCCTCCACGCCCGCGAGGGTGGCGGCGGCGCGGGAGGTGAGCATCAGGTAGAGGGACTCGGGGGTGGTGATGAGGATGTGGGGGGGCTTGCGGCCGATGGCGGCGCGCTCGCGCTGAGGGGTGTCGCCGGTGCGGATGGCCACGCGCACGTGCTCGGCGGCGATGCCCCGCAGGGGAGCCCGCAGGTTGCGCTCCACGTCGTAGGCGAGGGCCTTCAGGGGCGAGACGTAGAGGACCCGCACGTGGCTTTCTCGCGGCCCCTCTCCCCCCTCCTCCCGCGTACGCTCGGCGTCGGCCTCGAGGCGGTCCAGCGCCCAGAGGAAGGCGGCGAGCGTCTTGCCCGAGCCGGTGGGCGCCGAGATCAGGACATGCTCGCCCGAGGCGATCGCCGGCCA
>DATJMB010000249.1:0-6963 GCA_035508995.1 Solirubrobacteraceae bacterium
GCGACGCGCATGAAGCGGCGCTCTGAGCCGCGGCGCTCGAGCAGCGGCGGCAGCGCCGCGCAGCCCACCACGCCGGCGAGCACCATCCCCACGAGCAAGGCGCCGGCGGCCGATTCGGAGACCCCTTCGGGCTGCAGCAGCGTCTGCAGCCAGGTGGCGAGCGCCACGAACACGCCGAAGCCGATGAACACCAGCCCGCACAGGGCCCGCATCGTGGGAAGCGCCCACAGCCGCCGGGCGGCGTTGCCGGCGATCGCCGCGTGCTCGTGGTCGCTTTCCCGCGCCGGCAGTCGCAGGGCCAGAGTCAGCGCCAGTGCCGCCGCCACGGCCAGGGCGGCCTGCACCGCCATCAGCCGTTCGAGGTGGCCATCGCCGCCCAGGGTGGGGCCAAGGACGAGGGCCGCCACCATGCCCACGAAGCTGCCGGCGGAGCCGAGTGAGATGCCGGCGGCGCGCTCGTGCAGGGGCAGGCGCTCGCCGGCGAGCTTGCCGATCGCGCTCAGCACCACGGGCTGTGCCACCGCCACGATCACCTGGCCGGCCATCACCCACGCGAAGGTGTCGCCCCCCAGGCGGATCAGCCCGCCGAGGCCCACCAGCAGCCCACCCGTCGTCAACACGGGACGAAACCAGCGGTCGAGCAGGATCCCGGCGGGGATCGCCAGGACCACGTAGAGCAGCGGGAAGATCTCCGCCAGCCACCCCACCGCGGTGACGGACACGCCGTAGTGATGGGCGGTCTCGGTGGTGACGGCGGCGAAGGTCAGCCACAATAGCTGGGTGGCGGCGCACACGAGCGCGAAGGCGATCATCACCGTCCAGCCGCCGTAGCCGGCGGTCGAGGAACGCGACCCCGCGGGGACGGCTGGCGCGTCGGTCATCTCCGAAGGCATTCGACGGCCATACGCGCTTCGATGACGCTCATCGGTTCCATCGGCCGATCGGTCGCGATCACCGAAAACCCATCGCACTCCTCAACGTGAGCAGGTACATCGGCGACGGTTAGCTCAAGCCCACCATCGACCACAGTGAGCTCAAGATCGGCCGGTCCATTGACGCCGAGCTCTTCGCGCAGAGCCTTAGGCACCACCAAGCGTCCGACACCGTCTATCGCGACTCGCATTCTCATTGTTCTACCAATAGATGTGGCCGCCGGTACCACTTCCGGCGCAGTCAAATCCTCCACCGATCAGGCGCCCGGGGCCGAGCCCGCATACACATCCAGCCAGGCGAACAGGCTGGTGGTGGCGGCCACGGTGCGGAGCATGCTCGGATGGGTTTCGGGGTCTGGGATAGGGCCGCCCCACCAGCTCGAGAGCCACAGGCCCTGGGCGGTGGCGGCGTGTTCGGCGGCGGCGGCGGCGTTGAGCTCGGCGGAGGTGAGCCAGTAGGACTCGCCGGTGGCGCGGCCGTAGGCCATCATCCACTGCAGGTAGACGGCGTCGTACTCGGGGCCGAAGTCGTCGCGATAGGCGCTGCCGATGGCGTGACTCTCGGCCATCGTCGCCGCCACGCGGCCGGCGCGCACGCAGTAGGTCTCCCCCTGGCCGGCGCGGCAGAGCAGATATTGGGCGTAGACGAGGGGGGCCTGCACGTAGTCGTTGACGGATTCGGGCTGGTTTGGCTGCTCGAGGTAGAGCTGGCGTTCATCGCCGACGTCGTGGGTGTTAGCCCAGTCGATCCAGGTCCTCGCGTCCGCCAACTGGGCGGTGCGGCGATCTTCTTCATAGAGGAGCGTCCCCAGCAGGGCGTCGGCGGCGAGGGCGGGGCCGGAGTGGTAGGGGTGGTGGGTGTTCCACCACATGCCGCCGCCACCGGCGGCGTCCCAGCCGCGGGCGGCGATGAAGGCGAAGGCGCGCCGGGCGTCACGCAGCCAGCGGGTGGCGTGGGTGGCGCGGTAGGCGTTCAGGTAGGCGAGGCCGATCCAGCCGTTGTCGTCGAACCAGGCCTCGGCAGTGGCTCCGCGGTCGCCCGGATAGGGCGCGTAGCCGCCGAGCCGGCGGTCCCAGTAGCGCTCGGATTGGCGGGCAAAGCGATCCAGCAGGGCCTTGTGGGCGGGCGAGGGCTGGGCGGTCGCCAGGGCGTCCAAGGCCTCGAACATCGGCACGGTGGCCCACAGGGTGGCCAGCGGGTAGGGCCCGTGGGCGCAGCGGAGGTATTCGCAGTACCAGCTTCCGTGACGCCAGTGACGGGCCTGCGCCAGGCCTCGGGCGGCGAGCGCGGCGTAGTCGACGATCCGGGGCGCCGGCAGCGACACCGGCGGCTGGCGCCAGGGGGTCAGGGGCTGGTAGCCGTACAGGGCTGTGTTCGGGTGTTCGCCTGCTGGCTCCCCGCTGGCGCTCGCGGCGACCATCGCCACGAGCAGAGTCACGACCGCCATCGCCCCGAGACGTCTCATGTCCCTCGCAGGCTAGTGCGGAGGGTGAGCGAGGGGACTCGAACCCCCGACCGCCTGGACCACAACCAGGAGCTCTACCAGCTGAGCTACGCCCACCACGATGCGGCGCAGGGCCGCAGGAAGCCAGTCTAGCGCCGGCGCCAGAGCGCCTCGCGGGCACGCGCGCGCGCACGCGGGCGCGCGGGGCCCCAAAAAAAGGAACCAACGAACGAACGGCTCAGGCCCCGGAGCCGAGGGCGCGGAGGGTCTCTTCGGCCAGCGCCAGAGACTGGCTCGGCGAGAGGTCGGGGCGACGGCCGGCGGCGAGCTGCCACGCCTGCAGGAGCTCGCCGGGATCGTCGCCGAGCAGGGCCAGCAGCTCGGAGGAGGCTGAGGCGGAAGCCACCGGGGTGGACACTGGCGCAGAGCCGGCCGCGGGCCCGGACTCGGCGGGCACGGATGGGGACGCGGGGACGGGCTCATCGACGATGGCACGAGCCTGGGCGAGGATCTCGTCGGTGACGTCGCGGCCGTGGTGCTGGGCGGCCTGCCAGCCGCGGCCCATGGAGAGTTCGTCGACGTCCAGGTGGGGGCCCTCGACGACGGTGAACTCGGCCTCGTGGGGGTTCCACTTGCGTTCGCCGACTTCGATCCACTGTTCGAGCGCCCAGGGGCGGGCGACGGCGAGGAGCTCCTGCTCGCTCATGTTGAACTGGCAGGCTTTGTGGGGGAAGTGGCGGAGCTGGATGTGGAACACGGGCGTGAAGGGTCTCACGTCGCGCCGGCAGCCGCCATGCCGCCCGGCTCGGCCAGGCGGGCGCGCATGATCTCCACGGCGTGGGGGTTGCGGTCGATGAGCACATAGCGGCGGCCCAGCTCGCGGGCGACGGCGCCGAGGGTGCCGCTGCCGGCGAAGAAGTCAAGGCACCAGTCGCCGGGACGGCTGGAGGCCTGGACCATGCG
Source organism: Solirubrobacteraceae bacterium (assembly GCA_035508995.1). Lineage (GTDB taxonomy): Bacteria > Actinomycetota > Thermoleophilia > Solirubrobacterales > Solirubrobacteraceae > Palsa-744. Next base: position 3,341 of record DATJMB010000249.1, read on the forward strand.
GCGGACGATGCCCTCGGGCTTCTGGGTGGGATAGCCGGTCTTCTCGTGGCCGGCGGTGGGGACGATGGTGTGCCACCACACGTCGGTGGGGAGCTTGCCGCGGGCGGCCTTAGCGGCGCTCACGAGGCCGGGGGCCATGTAGGGCTCGCGGTCGACGGCGGTGGAGTCGAAGTGATAGCGCTTGCGGTCGCGCACGTAGACAAGGATGGTGTCGTGCTTGGCCGGCCAGCGGCTGCGGGCCTTGGCGCCGTAGTCGTAGGCCCACACGATCTCGTTGAGGAAGCAGTGACGGCCGAAGATCTCATCGAGGGCGACCTTGCAGTAGTGGGCCTCACGGTAGTCCAGGTGGACGTAGAGGGTGCCCTCGGGGGCGAGCAGCCGGCGGGCCTCGCGCAGGCGGGGGGCCAGGAAGGCGAGGTAGTCCTCGAAGGAGTCTCCGTAGGAGGACTCGCCCAGCAGGCGGGTGCTGTAGCGGCGGCCCTGAAAGCCGGTGCGGTCGCCCTCGGCGTCGGCGACGGTGGCGAGCGTGCGGCGGGCCTGGTCGCGGCCGGTGTTGAAGGGGGGGTCGATGTAGATCAGCTGGAAGCAGCCGTCGGCGAACTGGGCGAGCAGCTCGAGGTTCTCGCCCAGCAGGATCTCGTCGGCCTCGGGAGCGCGCTGGGGGTGGCGAGGAGCGCTCACAGCTGGAGGGTAGGGGGCGGTGGGGATGGGGACGCGAGCCACGGCCGGGGGGCGCACCGGGGCGGGCTGTCCCCGCGGCGGCGGCTAGGGGCGCACCCGGGCGCGGGCATCGGCGAGCACGGTGTCGTGGTCGAATGCGAGACCCAAGGGCTCGTGGAGGGGAAACCAGCGGGCGTCGCGGGCGTCGTCGGCGCCGGCCACCTCCACCGCGCGGGGGAGGCTGGCCAGGTAGATCGCCGAGACGCTCCAGCCACGGGGATCGCGACGGGGAGTGTCATAGACGCCGAGGAGCTCCAGCTCGGCGGGATCGACGACGAGGCCGGTCTCCTCGCCGAGCTCGCGTGCAGCGGCCCGGCGGGTGGGCTCTTCCTCGTCCACGAAGCCCCCCGGCAGCGCCCAGCGGCCGGCGAAGGGAGGGTTGGCGCGCTGTACCAGCAGGACCTGGGAGGCGGCTCCCTCGCCGGCCACGGCGACGACGTCCACGGTGAGCATGGGGCGGGGGTAGGCGGGATTCTCCCCTGTAGCCGACATCGGGGCAGGGTAGCGGGCGGCACGGGCGCCCGGACGAGCCGCGCGAGCCGCTTCCGCCGCCACACCACAGATTGACAAACATGCCGCTCTGTGTAAACTAGTTCGACAACTGAAGCTCACGTGAATCCAAGGGAGACAGGACACATGTCATCTGTACCATCCGATCTTTCGCATGGGCGTCTCGCTGCTGGGGCGAGCCCTGGCGTCGGGGAGACGCAGGCGGCGGCGCGGTGGCGGGACCCCAAGCGGTACGCCTGGCTGCTGGGGTTGATCGTGCCCACGCTCCCCTTCCTCGCGTACGGCCTCGTGGAGCTGACGGGGCTTGGCGTGTTCTGGTTCTACGGGCCGTTCCTGGTGTTCGTGATCTTCCCGGCGCTGGATCTGCTGATCGGGATGGACTCCACCAACCCGCCGGACAGCGTGATCAAGTGGCTGGAACAGGACCGGTACTACCGCTGGTGTACGTACCTGTTCCTGCCGATCCAGTACGCGGGGCTGGTGTTCGCGTGCTGGCTGTGGTCGAGCGGGGAACTGTCGACGGTGGACAGCATCGGGCTGGCGCTGACGGTGGGGATGGTGAGCGGCATCGCCATCAACACCGCCCACGAGCTGGGCCACAAGCGGGACAGCCTCGAGCGGTGGCTGAGCCGGGTGGCGCTCGCGCAGAGCGGCTATGGGCACTTCTTCATCGAGCACAACCGCGGCCACCACGTGCGGGTGGCGACCCCCGAGGACCCGGCGAGCGCGCGGCTGGGAGAGAGCTTCTACGCCTTCTGGCCGCGGACGGTGGCGGGCAGCCTGCGCTCGGCGTGGGGCCTGGAGCGGGTGCGGCTGGAGCGGATGGGACGCTCGGCGTGGAGCCTTCGCAACGACATCCTCGGCGCGTGGGGGATGACGGTGGCGCTGTTCGCCGGGCTGGCGCTCATCTTTGGGCCGGTGGTGCTGCCCTACCTGATTGGCCAGGCGGTGATCGGCTTCTCGCTGCTGGAGGTGGTGAACTATCTCGAGCACTATGGCCTGCTGCGGCAGCGACGCGAGGACGGCCGCTACGAGCGTACGCGACCGGAGCACAGCTGGAACAGCAACAACGTGGCGTCCAACGTGCTGCTCTACCACCTGCAGCGACACTCCGACCACCACGCCAACCCGGTGCGTCGCTACCAGGCGCTGCGGCACGTGGACGAGGCGCCGCAGCTGCCCACGGGGTACGCGGGGATGATCGTGCTCGCGGCCTTCCCGCCGCTGTGGCGGGCGGTGATGGACAGGCGGCTGCTCGAGCACTACGGCGGGGACGCCACGCGAGCGAACGTCGCTCCCCGGCGCCGGCAGCGTCTGCTGGCGCGTCACGGAGGCTCGGCGTGAGCGGCTTTCGCTGCCCGGGCTGCGGCTACACCTACGACGAGCAGGAGGGCCACCCCCGGGAGGGCTTCCCGGCGGGCACCCCCTGGAGCGAGGTGCCAGAGGACTGGGCCTGCCCGGACTGCGGCGTACGGGACAAGGTGGACTTCGAGCCGGTGCCGGACGGCGGCGGCGCCACCGAGCCGGCGCAGTGAGCGTCGCGGCCCCCACCCCCTACCCGGTCGCGGCGCGGGAGCTGCTGCGGGAGACGCTGTTCGAGGCGGCGCGGCGTGAGCTCGGGGAGCGACGCTGGAACGAGGTGACGATGTCGGACATCGCCCGGGCGGCGGGCGTCAGCCGGCAGACGCTCTACAAGGAGTTCGGCTCCCGAGACGGGTTCGCGGGGGAGCTCGTGCTGCGGGAGGGAGAGCGCTTCGTGGCGGCGGTGGAAGGCGCGATGGACGCCCACCTCGACGACCCCCCCGCGGCGCTGATGGCGGCGTTCGGCGTGTTCCTCACGGCGGCCGCCGAGGACCCGCTGATTCGGGCGGCGATCGCGGGGGCGGACGAGATGCTGCCGCTCATCACCACCCAGGGGCAGCCGCTGATCGAGCGCTCCGCCGAGCGGCTGATCGAGGCGATCTCCTCGCGCTGGCCGCAGGCGAGCGCCCACGACGTGGCGCTGCTCTCGGAGTGCCTGGTGCGGCTGGCGATCAGCTACGCCACCCTCCCCCACGGCTCGGCGGACACCACCGCGTCCTCGATCGTGGAGCTGCTCGGCCCCTACATCGAGCGGGCGCTCGGGCGCGGCTGACGCCCGCCGGCCCGATCCCGAAAGTGCCCCCGGTTGGATTCGAACCAACGACCTGCGGATTAGAAGTCCGCTGCTCTATCCAGCTGAGCTACAGGGGCTCGCGCCCGGCGGCGCTCGTGATGAAGAGGTGCCGCGCGAGCACCGCCAATGGTCGCACGCCCCGGGGCGGTTCGAGCGAGCCTGTGCAGCGCTTGGCCGCTGGGCCGTGGCGCCCCATCGTCCCGGGGCGTCGGAGCCGGCGCGGAGGCTCGAGGGACCT